>DASPRZ010000076.1:0-23045 GCA_035624185.1 Candidatus Acidiferrales bacterium | reverse complement strand
ATTGTTCACGGTGGAGAGGATCTTCTTGCTCGTACTATCCTCGAGGCTAGAGAATTGAACATCTCTGTTTTATTCGTTCTCAGTGCGTGTGGGCCTGAAATTGTTGGTGACGACATTGTTGCAGTTTGTGAAGATATACAGCCGAAAGTAAACTTTAAACTTGTCCCTATCGAGTGTGCTGGCTTTCGAGGATCACAATACGACGGCATTGATATCACTTTGGATACGATGCTAAAAAGATTGGCTGGAAATGGTAGCAAGAAAACAACCAATTCGGTGTGTCTCGTGGCTCCACATGCTAACGCCAACCCCACGTGGATGGCAGATCTAGAATGGGTAAAAAATGTCCTAGCTCAACTTGGAATCTGTGTTGTAGCAACAATTACCCATAGCACCAACCTTAGTGAGTTTGAGAATGTGTCTACTGCTGAATACTCGCTCCTGTTAAGCCACGATGCGGGACAAAGGGCAGTTGAGTATCTCGCCGGCACATTTGGCATCGAACAGCTTTGCAAAGACGTACCCCTCCCAATAGGGATAACCAATACATCTCGTTGGCTGAACGAAGTTGGAGAACAATTTAATGTACAACGGTCAGCTGAAGAATTAATCGTCCGTGGGGAAACGATCGTAATGGAAACATGTCGCCGTCGATGGCCTATTGCGCGATTTTTTTATCGAACTCCCACAGCCATTGTAACAGATGCTACCGTCGGGATTCCTTTAGTTCGATTCGCAACCGAAGAGATGGAGATGACACCTGAACTTATCGCTCTTCGTTCCTCTCAATGTTATGCACGCGAAATATTAAAGGCAGAACTGAAGGACCTTGGACTTAAACCAAAGGTGGTGTATGGCACGGACGTATATGCGACGAGGAAGAGCCTTGATGAGGTACGCCCAAGGATAATCTTTGGAAGTACTATAGAGCGGCATGCAAGTGAGGGATTAGAAGTACCTTATATCTTCGAAGTAGTAAGGCCAATGCGACAATTTCGTTTGCTTAATAGAGAATACTTTGGCTATCGTGGAATTCTCAATCTATTGGAGTGTATTCAAAATGAGTGGAGTGATAGATGGCGTTCAAAACAAAGGAGATATGCAGCTAGGTGGTAGTCATGAAAATGAAACAGATCGCAATATATGGTAAAGGAGGAATCGGAAAAAGTACAATCGCCTCAAATATCTCAGCTGCTTTAAATGAGATGGGGTTCAACGTGATGCAAGTTGGTTGTGACCCAAAAAGAGACTCCACGAGGATTTTGGCTGGGGGGCGCCTGATTCCAGCAGTCTTGGAAATATACAGAGAGCAGCTCAGAACGGGCAGGGATGAACACGCGATTTCACTAGAAGACATAGTTTTTAAAACTTCCAGTGGAATTTACTGCGTTGAAGCGGGTGGTCCAGAGCCAGGCATCGGCTGTGCTGGGCGGGGTGTGCTGACAGCTCTTCAAATTCTCAGGGATCTCAAATCTTTTGAAACGTACAAGATTGATGTAGCTATCTATGATGTACTCGGCGACGTCGTTTGTGGAGGGTTTGCAATGCCAATCCGCGAGGGGTTTGCGAGCGAGATCTACTTGATCTGTTCTGGCGGATTTATGAGCATCTATGCGGCAAACAATATCGCGAGAGCTGTACAGCGACTTTCACGTCGCGGTGATACTGGGCTTTCGGGCATAATTTGCAACAGTAACGGGGATGAGAGATTTGAACAAGACGTTTTCCCTGAATTTGCCCAAAGATTGGGCAGCAATTTTGTCCAATTTGTTCCTCGCAGTCCTGTAATTCAAACATGTGAGTTAGAAGGAAGAGCTGTGGTGGAACACTCTCCCGAATCACAAGAAGCTCAGATTTTCCGTGAGTTAGCTTCTAAAGTGATGGAAAATGCTTCAAAAGTTATTCCAACACCCATCAACGAATTACCTGAGCTTGAAAACATGTATCGACGCTATCTTTAGAAAAAAGAAAATTTCGAACAGAAATAGGATTTTGATTTGAATTTCGGTTAGTAAATTTGTTGCCGCCGGGTAACGTTGTGAGCTAATTGTGAGAACCGGCCTGATTATTCAGAACTCCTACGCCATTAGGATCACCTAATGCAAACCAACTTGAAAATACTGAACATCCCAATTGAGAGTGCTGTCCCACATAACTACATAAGAATCTCGTAAGAATGCCAGCATTTTATTTTCATTTCCTTTTTTACCAAATCAGCTTGACTCAACACTATTTATGTCCAAATTAAAATTGTGAGATACAAACATAAGAAGTATTTCAAAAAAACTAAGAATGGTTTCTTAGCTCTTGAAAAACCAAAGGCTTAAAGAAGCTCCTAAATTCGACATAAAAAATAAATTTGTTTTTTTTATCAATTAATGAGAAATATGTATTATTAAGGCGTAAACAGAGGCAAAATGATAAATACAATGTAAATATACGTTAACGAATAGGAGGTGACAACGGTGGGTTTATTTGGTGACTTTCTCTACTTTGGATTAAATTATATCAGCTATATCATTTCTCCTTTCATTTTAATCCCATAATATCATTAGCTGTAGTTCTGTCTTTTTTCAATTATAAGTTCGATTGGCTTGGCGGCCAAAGTGCGTTTCACGAAAATTAGCCTGCGTCATTGATTTAACCGAATAAAGCATTCTGCAATCTTAAAAAAGGCTAAAATTGAAGCTAGTCATTGATTAATGAATTCTAAAAACTGGAATTTGAGAGTTCTTTCTGTTCTGCTAACCGATTAAAGGTTGTGCCAGCTATTGCATGCTGTTTTGCGGTTAAATATCTACTGCTAACAAAATAACTGCCGTGATTACCACGCAAGCTTTTATGCGTTGTTTCGCAAAAGAAGTAATATTTCACTCTTATCTTGTAATAAAGCGATAATCGAGAGTTAAATATGAGTCATCTGGGCTAAATAAACTTAGGAACTAATTTACTAAATTTTTGAGAGATTAATGTTGTTTAAGAAGAGTAGTCTAGACTAATACACAAAGTCTATATGTCGTAGTTTCTCTGAACATTTTATACTATATCAATTTTATAGCTCTAATTCTTGCTTTATACATTTTTTTGATATATCTCAGTAGCATTAATTAATCGCTCATAGTACTAACAAATTGAGATTAATTTTACAATAATAAGTAATCTAAAACATTTAATAAAATATACTACTTAAACAGAAGTAAATGGAAAGCAAACCTTAACATTCGTAAAAAGATTGCTTATGCTTTTTCTTATTTCATAGTTTCTTAGTAGGGTTGCATGTGTGGTAGCTTGTATCTAATAAAAATGACTGATGCAGTGTCTTACTTATCATGGGTTTAAAACGCGTTAATTTAATAACAGATGTAATAAATGAATTATACTGACCTTGACGTCCTCTCTGTCGTTGAATTCTTCTGACAATTACTGAACTAAAACATTTTTGTTAAGTAATTACCGACATAAATAATGTTACAGAGTAATACAGGCTACTTGCGGTTCCTTAGTAAGCACTAAACAGGCTTTTTTCGTCATCACAGCGCTATTCTCATCTACTAAAAAAACACTGCCGGTTCTTACATAGTCTTCGATTACCTTATAGCGTGCACTTCCTAAGAAAGTATGATCACGCAACGAATAAATGTTGATAATGTGATCGGGGTGTAACGCCCGCTTTTTTTCGATTTCGTCAAATATGTTCATTGCTACTCCTCTTTTTAACGTCAACGTTATAAAATAATAAAAGATAGATTTAGTGTTAAGCCTTTCTATTTAATTCGATAAATCACGATACAACTTTAAACTCAAAAGCGGGGTAGGCGTGAAAAATGCGGTAGTTACTGTTTAATGACAAACAATTGGATCTCCAATCAACACAGCCGCCCTTTCGGATAAACTTACGACAAATAAAAAAAGCAAAAGCATAGCAACACGTAATGTCTATCGCAAATCGCAATGCGTATGATAACAAAAACTCAGTTTCTTTCAGAAAACAAGTTGTCGTACATCTATCTCACTTTTACGCAATGATGTTGATATCCCAAATACTCTAGTCAAAAACTATTCAAAAGAGTTGAACAAATTGCGTATATTATACTTTTAATATACTTGCAAACTTTTTTGAATAAAGTAAAATGATTGTATAGCACCATAAGGTTGTAGCAAAATTTGATAATAGACCAAATTTTGGAAAAACGTTATTTGTAAAAGTAATAAATGACGACGTACAGTCAAATAAGCTACATGCTATTTAGGAACAATCTTTCAGGAATAATGGAGACCGTGATATTTTTATGTCTAGGGTTTGTTGTTATATCATAAATTAATATAACAATATTTGATATAATTAAGATCGCGCATCAGAAATTGTTACATTAATAACTGAAAGAGAGCAGCACAAAGGGAGCGAACAATTGGACCAGATAACTTGACACTTTCTAACCACGTTAAAGAGGGGGCACGATCATATGTTGATGGTTGACGCACAACACATCCAGAAGGTCTATAACACTTATGGGATTCAGGTAAAAGCATTAAAAGATATCACTCTCAAAATCGAGAAAGGACAGATAGTCTCTATCATGGGCCCAAGTGGATGTGGGAAAACAACGTTGCTCAATTGTCTCTCTGGCCTTGACGACATCACGAGTGGCACTATCAAGATTGAAGGAATACAACTTGACAGTTTGTCAGACAAAGAACGCACGTATCGCCGAGCTGAGCGAATGGGATTTATCTTCCAATCATTCAATCTCCTTCCGGTATTAACTGCTGTTGAAAATGTTGAACTACCTCTTCTCATCTGTGGCATTGATCAGAAACAAGCACGGCCTAAAGCGCTTGAGGTATTGCAGATTGTTGATCTTGTAGATCGAGCGCATCACAAGCCGGCGGAATTGTCCGGCGGACAACAACAACGAGTAGCTATAGCTCGAGCATTGGTGAACAATCCAGCTATTGTGTGGGCAGATGAGCCAACTGGCAATCTTGACTCTGAAGGGGCGCAGCAGGTGTTAGATTTAATAAAGCAGCTCAACCGAGAGAACAACCAGACGTTTGTCATAGTGACACATGATCCAGTCGTAGGTTCCATGGCGAACCGTATAATTCATATGCGCGACGGTTTTATTGTTTCTGAAAAGGTCGGAGATTTAAGACGATTTAATGCAAAACAGTACCATAACTGAGAGGAACTAGAGATCTATATGGATGCAACTCTGCTATTATCGCTCATTGTAGCTATAACGCTGCTGACAGTTGTTGTGCTTGCTTTTAAAAATAAGATATTATTTAAGATGGGCGTTAGAAATTTCTCAAGGCGTCCAAAGGAGACAGTTATTATCGTCGTCGGTTTGCTAGTCAGCACCGCTATTATCTCTGGATCATTTATGGCAGGAGAGACGGTTAATTATATAATCGAAAAGGCGACCTATGATGCGCTGGGAACTATCGACGAGACAGTTGTTGCAGGGGGTCAAAATTTTTTCACGTATACTGTATATGAAAAGCTTACCTCTGATTCAAACGTAACGAGCCATATCGCTGGGATTTCTCCTGCGATAACTGTAAATGTTCCTTCTATTGATGATATAACGAGCGGCGTCACCGCGACCAACGTACAACTTCACGGCATTAATTTCACCTATGACAAGCAGTTTGGTAGTTTCACTCTAATAGGCGGTACACGCACCAATGCGACAGACGTGGGCTCTGATGAAGCACTCATTAATAACAAACTTGCGGTTGAGCTAAACGCACATGTTGGTGATACACTTACCGTTAACTATGTACTACCTGGCGTTGCATTTAGCTCGCATACCTTCAGGGTTAAATATATCGCACAAGATATAGGCAAGGCACAGTACGGCTTACAAAAGACAATATTTTTACCACTTGAGGTAGCGCAAAATCTCGTCCAAAAACCTGGGCAAATTAACGAAATAAAAATTTCAAACACCGGCAATGTCGAAAATGGTGTATTCAAATCTGACGAAGTTATGAGTGCAGTGAAACAGTCGCTTGCTGGTGCTTCTTCTGGTGCTACTGTTACGTCGATGAAGTCAGACTTACTTGACCAAGCACACGATACTAGCACTCAGTTGTCAAACTTATTCATCATGCTTAGTACTTTCTCAATCATTGCAGGAGTGATGCTCATCATCAACATTTTTGTAATGCTTGCTGAGGAGCGGAAAAGTGAACTAGGCATGGCGCGGGCAGTAGGAATGCAGCGAGGTCATCTTATACAAATGTTCATGTTTGAGGGCATAACCTATTCCGTTTTTGCAGCAGCTATAGGATCTATTTTTGG
This sequence comes from Candidatus Acidiferrales bacterium, assembly GCA_035624185.1. GTDB lineage: Archaea > Halobacteriota > Bog-38 > Methanoflorentales > Methanoflorentaceae > DASPRZ01. The sequence continues at coordinate 16,738 of DASPRZ010000076.1, read as the reverse complement.
CCTTGGAATTGGTGCAGGCCTCGTAAATGGTTTTAATATAATTTTTATGAGTGGCGAGCGCGCGATGGGGTTAACACTTGAACTCCATTATAGTTTATCGGACATATTCAACGCGTTTTTGCTTGGGGTTATTATCACTTTCATAACTATCGCTCTGGCATCATTCAGGATCAGCAAATTAAACATAGTAGAAGCGATACGAAATATACCAGTAACAGAGCAACCACACACGATCAAGCGAATGATGCTCCTTGGATCGTTACTCCTTATACTAGCAATTATCAGCTATATAGTTGTGCGTTCGAATTACTTTATTGATGTAATTTCGCCCTCGATGGCGATTTTCGGTATAGCATTTGTATCACAGAAATTTGTCTCCCAAGAACGATTTTTTACTCGAGATCGAGTATTTTCTGCTGCAGGAGTGGCGTTAGTGGTGTACCTCCTCTACTTTACAATGTATGTTATTGATGTGTCATATCCTGATGCGATGCTTGTGCTAACGTTAGGCGGTCCTCTTCTCGTTTCGGGAGCAGTACTTATCATTCTTTTCAATTCAAACCTGCTCCTCAGAGGACTAAGCAGGGCTCTAGGGAGGATAAAATCGTTACAAGCAGTTTTGAAGCCTTCCATTGCATATCCGCTCAACAAAAAGTTTAGGACGGGCATGACGGTGATGATGTTCGCACTCGTTATCTTCGTAATTGTGTTACAATCAATCATTTCGGTAACTTATCGGCCTGACATCGCAAAAGAGGGGGGAGGGTATGACGTCCGTGCACTTTCAGTTGCGTCACTATCGAATCTAACAGCTGTACAACCATTATCAATTTCAAAAGCGGTACCTCAAGACCTATCAGCACAGCCCACACAGCTTTCTGCCAAACTGGCCCCACTAAATCCGTCTAAGCTCGAATATTATGACGGTTTGTATACGACACAAGTAACTGGAGTCACTATTAACAACGAGACCATTCCGTTAAGAGGGCCCCCGTTTGAGTTTGTTTACGGAATTGATTCAAACTTCACTTCTCATGCTACATATAAGTTCCTTGACAAGGCAAAAGGCCTCAATTCCACGGAAGAAGTGTGGAGAAAACTCAGTGATCCACATAACGTTGTGGTTGATTCATCGTATCAATATGGCGTCAATAATATTATAAAGGCGGGTGACACGATAGAGGTTCCAATGGCGAATGGTACCTTGGTGTTCAACGTCGTAGGAGTGCTCGATGAAACATACCTCCACGGCATTTTCATGGGTAAATCGCAGATGCAACAACTCTTCCCTGTGATAGAAGGAGACAACCTTTTTCTCATAAAGGTAGCAAACGGCATAAATCCACTTGACGTTACTTACGACCTCAAAAAAGGGTACAAGGTTTTCGGCATGGATGCTAAAGTAGTTCATGATGAGGTTGAACAGTTGAGCCAACAAAGTCAAATGGTTTTTGAACTGTTAGAAATTTTTCTAAGCCTTGGGCTTATCATCGGCATAGCTTCGTTGGGAGCCATCACTTTACGATCTATCGTAGAACGCAGACGAGATATAGGTATGATGAGGGCGATGGGTTTCCAGCAAAACCAAATACTTGATTTTTTGCTAATCGAAGGGTTGTTCATTACTTCTCTAGGAACCGTCATAGGACTGGGCACGGGAATTGTGCTTTCATATGCAATTTACTTAAACTTTACCCAAATGGGGAAGGTATCGTATAACATTCCTCTAATGCAGCTTCTCATTATATTTACCATTATATTTGCTGCAGCAATAATATGTACTATAGTCCCGGCGAGAAATGCTTCAAGGATGCCACCGGCAGAGGCAGTGCGGTATATCGAATAAGTTTATTCGCGAGGTGTTTTAATAACCGAAGTACAAAAATGTGCGAAAGCAGATACTAGATAGTGGGAAAAAACCAAAGCCGAATCTTGCAAGTGAGCGCGCAGATGAAAAAGATAATCAAAAAGGAAGACATGCACAACTATGGGTGGGCTGAACGATTATAAGATCTCAATAGTTACATCGGGGGCATCTACCAGCGCTATGAGGTGAAGATTTTGAAAAATCAATTTACACACATCGAATTCATAACACTAAGAACGAAAATTTAAATTTTTTTAACTAAAACATAACCAAATAATCTATAATTTGACGATAGTCATTTGAATACTTATAGTTCCTCTCGTTAAACTTTCTGCATTGCGACATCCGTGTGTATGTTATAGAAACTGAATATTACCATCAATACAAATTGTAGTATTGACAACTTTAGGTAACGGACGCATCATTTATTCATATTGAAAGATATCTATTCAAGTGTCAAATAATAGTAATATCACAACATTTGGGTCACAGTATTGTTAAGACAAAAGAACTATGATTAATACTGACTCCTTAGGTGCGCTCATAAATATTGCTATTGAGCAACTAGGTTATTACGGTATCTTCGTTGGAATGATGCTAGATGGTTTTGGTTTTCCAATTCCTGGGACGATTATTATGCCATTTTCCGGGTACGTCGTTTTGCTTGGGAAATTGCATTTCATAATGGTAATTTTAGTAGGTACTCTCGGATGTTTTATCGGGTCACTTTTACAATATTTTGGGGGGTTGTATGGCGGTAGTGCAGTCGTCAACAAATATGGAAGATATTTTTTAATTCAAAAGAAAGATATTGAGAGAACACGAGCCTTTATAGAGCAACGTGGGGAAGTAGCGGTGCTAATAAGTAGGCTCGTGCCTGTTATGCGGAGTTATACTTCTTTCCCTGCTGGGATTGCCAAAATGGACGTAAAAAAATTTTCGCTATATACGTTTATAGGTTCTTTTATATGGTGTTTCTCTCTTACGTACGTTGGACTGTTGCTAGGACAAAATTGGAGAGATATAGAAAAGCCGTTAGTTTATATCGACTTGATTGTGCTTTTTTGCGTTTTTACAATTTTAGCGTATCTACTATATAAAAGAAAGAGCTCATGCTTGATTAAAAAATGACTTCAAAATTTATCCTCTGACTTAAGATTTATGTGGCAATTCAAGGATTTTGAGATGCCAACGCGAGCTTAGTGTAGTTATCTAATGAAAGCAGTTGTGATGTTGTTGATGGTTTGCTAACTTTTATCGAATTAATGTCCACTCCTATGTAAATAACGGTCGCAAAAGAAACTAACTGGTTGGCGAACAACGGAAGACTTAATGCAGGAAGAGCAAACTAAAAAATGTTTGTTGACAGTTATGCTACATTTTACAACTGACACTGGAGAGATATCTAATGAACCGGCAACGCTGTGAACGCAAAAGTGACCCCAGCTGAGGTCATAATCAGCCTATATTGGACAGCTACTACAAATACACCGTTTCACCTCTGGTACTTTTTCGCTTTTTCCGATTGCACAAAAAAGTCCGTCTGTTAAATTATTTTGAGTGCCGGGGGGCATTAACCACTGGCACACTGCATCCTATTTTCTTTCATTTGCGGAACTTTCATTTTGTGCTTGCTTCATTAACTATATGATGAGAGATTTCTTATTTCTTGTTAAGATAATGCGCTCCTTTTCAATATATAAGATAACAGATTTAAGTAGAGATAATTGAGTAAATTTTAAAATTGTTGTCGACGCCTTCTTGAATTGATACGTGAATTCGTTAGAAAGAACGATAAAATTATGGTAGTTAAGCTTCTGTATGACCTGCCGTTTTAACTTGCTTACATACTAAAACACGAGTTCGTTTGATCTCCTTGCTTAAAGAATAGTTAATTATCTTTTTATTCATTATAAAGATATTAATGAACTGCAAATCTAAAGAAGTTTAAAAGAAACTTCAGCTTTAAGTTTTATAGTCAAATTGTACACTGTCTGCTTTTTTGCATCTAACTTTTCTACCCATGTTTGCAAGTTATTTACAGCAATTTTTTGCCTGCACATATCACCGCTGTGCTGTTTTCATTATAAAACTTGTGACAACTTGAACATCAATGTAACGGCTTATTAGAGTTGATGAACCGTGCAAGCTTTTTTGTATATCAATCAGGAGGTTTGCATTGGTACTCCTGTAAATAGTACTTAAAGATTTAAAGCATGACTTGCATAATATCGATTGCCTGTATGCATGTTCTTACAGCGCTGGCAAATGTTCAATTGAATTTGAACATCAAGGTTTTTATTTCTGTCATTCATCGTAAAAGATAGAAAAGAGAGGATATGGCTATTTCGAGAAGATAGTCACATCCTCTTTTACGAAGTTCCTGACCTCTAACCCAACATTTAATTGTTTTGCTTCCACTAGGCAACCTTTGAGAGGTTTTATTTCTTCCAACAGAGGTGATGTCCTCTAGGTACGCTGTGCAATGATATTTTGAAACCTCTGTTAGAGAAAATACTGCCTTTTGCTACACCTCTACTTGGCTATTAGACAATAATTATCATAATTAATTATGATGATTATTGTCTAATGGTGTTAATAAATACTTTTTATTTATATGTTTCGGCGGCAGCTTTTATCCGTCGCGGTTTTTATTGAAGAGGCAGAATTGATTACCCATTAAAATTTTTATATATGCATAATGGGCCTAGCATCGAACCCTTTAATAATAACGTAGGCTTTTTTATGCCTTCTAATTTTTTGAATTGGCTCGAAATTAGTATATGAACGTTTAAAACACAGATACTGATGCTCGTTAGAAAGATAGAGCAATCCATTGTATTACTCTAAAAAGGAACACGTTGAGACTGTGCAAAAACAAAAACGTCAATCATATTAGCATCTGCACAATGTAAATTTAGTATAGAGAATACATTGACCTCAATATTAAGCATGAATGTAAAAACAATTATTTGGTACATATCATTAAGTATTTAAAAAAATTACGTATACCTGGCACATAAAGCGTGCGGGGGCGGTACTTAACTAATTGACCTCATTCATTTCTTGGCCTGCCCCCTCCCTTCACGCCTTTTTTCTTTAACATTTTTCTGCGCACAAATAAAGAGAAAATAGGCGTGCTGTCCGTATTATTTCCGACTATTTTAATACACGCTTACGACAAAAGTCAAACCAAATTAACATCCTTTTCAAAGAATTTTCTATTTTTTAACGTTATCAAGCACTTCAGCACAATTATGTATTATGAATTTTTATTCGTAAAGGATTCTTAAATTTAGAACGTATGAAAATGCAATCTCATACTAGATCGACATGACGTGTAACAAGTAGAAATTCCTGGTTTACCATCAGTGATTCCCGGCCAATCAACTTTACAATATTATCAAAAAGCTCATTTTTTATGGGTGCATATTCCAGCGTGCCACATAAACGCATTCTTCTACGTCAGATTGATATTATGAACTCTTCGATTTTTTCTTTGCTTTTATATTCTACTATGTATCCTATGTCCTCTAGTTTATCCTTTAAGCATGTCACCATCACATTATTTTGACTTGTAGCATTATTTAAGACGTCTCTGCTATCTGTCTTCCTAACTTGTTCTTTAATCCCGAGCTTCACTGAGTTACATTAATGCGTCGAGACACTTATTAGCACGAATCCTCCTATAATAGTTTGGAGCACATTGCTTCCGCGAACTCCCTCATAGCGAGTTCTTCAAGTTCTCTATCGTAAAAATCCTTTGACAAAAAATAGCAAATAGTTTTAGGTCTCTTTCTAATTAATTTGTTGAAAACAAGCTAGGCCTCATATTGGCTAGTTCTGCGCCTTTAGGAAAAGTGCAAATAATAACTCTCATCCGGTGGAATAACTATAAACAGCAACTAGGCTCTTGCGATTAAGTCGATGTCAATAATATCCTCTTTTTCCGATATTTCTACATGATAGTGAAATCGGCTCTCAATCGGCTCTCAATGTCTTTAGGTCAGCGTCGTATTTTCTCTCGCCCTCAATAAATATATTTTTTACAAGCACTTTTGTTTTTGTAGACTTAAACGCACTTTTGTTAATCGAATATTTTTCTAGCAGAAAGGGATTTCTAAGTGACGTCAATGGTAAAATCCTGAATGAGTTCGATCAAAAAGGTTCGAATATTTTTTGTACATTCTTCCCAAGTTGGAAGCGACTGGTAACGATTGTATGCGGCAAGGCTCATTTCCAACAAATGTTGACGATTTTGCGCAAGCTCAGTCAAGTAGCTTGTCAATGCAATAACATTTCCTGGAGATATCAGGAAGCCTTCACAGTTATGGCTGATGATTTCCCTAGCTGCCCCGTCAGTTGTACCAATGACAGGAAGGCCGAACCCCATGCTTTCAGGATAGACTATGCCATACCCTTCGTACGAAGAGGGCAATACTAGCAGATGACTCGTTTTCATGTAATTTACGATTTCATCATCAGGTACGATACCGACAAAATTTACGTTCTTAGCCAGTCCGGCTTTTGTTATCTGGCGATTGATTGCTCGAGCGTAAGAAGGCTCTACGTGTGTATTACCGATCACTGTAAGCTTCCATTGATCACTTGGCAATTGTTTCAGCGCTTTCAGCACAATGTGTAACCCCTTACGGCGAATTACATTACCCAAGAACAACAGCTGAAAACTATCGCTCTGCGCTCGACGCATTATTTCTGCGACGCTTATCTCAGGATGAAAACGATTCCCACCCGGATACGCTACAAGACTTGGACGCATCCGAACTTTTGCGTCCATAAGCAGTCGTTCTACCGCTTGACGAGTGGTTACGCTGTTAAAGATAAACCCATCTACGCCCGAAAGATATAGGCGTTCAACGCGGCGATAGAAATAATTTTGCCACGTTGAATGACCTTCTTTGCTTCGAAGTAAGTGAACAATAGAAATGATAGGATAATCGATTTGTTTTCTCACACGGCGATTTAGTATAAAAAATGAAGGATGATTAAGCTCATCTTGGAGAAGTACATCTGCTTGGAGACTTGTTAAATGATGACGCAGATTGAACGAGAAATTATCGTTCAGATGACGAATATAATTCCGCCACGGCAATGAGATGATTTCCACACTATCTCCACGCTCTCGCAGATACGTAACTAATTTACGGTCATACAAGTAGCCACCCGAAAGCCTGTTTAAACTGTCGTAAATTATCAAACCTATATGCATTTCCGGTAAGTTGAAGCGTGAAGCCTAAAGCTCGAATTTCACGTCATAGTCGTCCTGTTTTGCGCGTGTATGATGCCCAGATGTTATCACTTTCCCAAATTTTTACTGTAATAATGTTAGCAGCTGGGGCATTTATCTTATCCAAAAGTTTTTTACAAAGAATAAAAGCAAAGCATTCGATACTTGGATTTAATCCCGTAAATTCGGGCAAATCGTTAAGAGTTTTGTCTTTGTAGTAATGCACTTGTTCATCCAAATAAGACTGGATGTCCAAAATATCAAGGAGATAACCATGTTTATCAAGCTTACTTCCTTTCACTTGGAGTTCAACTAGGTAATGGTGAGAATGTTTTCTGTTTTCTTCTCCCCAGTCGCTGCCTATCAGATAATGCTGAGCGACAAAATCTCGTTTGACTGCAACGGTATACATATCTATTCTCAGATAATAGTTTTGGATTTCTAACTTTAGATTATTAACTTAGATGTGCTATTGTTTATGAAGGACTAGAATGCATTGATATTGAACGAAATAGGATGCCATTTTAACATACCCCATTCTCCCAATTTTAACAAGATCTTGATTTTTCTCTTTCTCCAAATCATCTTTTTTTAGTACAGAGTTCGCTTCTTATTCGTCATAGGTAAATACTATTTGTATTACTTCAGCAGGCTTTTGATCCAACAGTTGATACGCGCGTAATGCTTCTTTAATTGAAAAACGATGCGTTATGAGACGAGACGGCTTCAACTGGCGTATCATTTCCCAAGCAACATCGAAGCGACGTTTTTTTGTCCATCGAGCACCAAATTCTGGTGCTATGCTGCTTACTTGGCTGCTAATCAGTTGAATGCGACTACGGTGGAAGCATCCTCCCAAGTCTACACTTGTACGTTTGCTCCCGTACCAAGAGCCTATTACTATCCTGCCCGCAAACCCTGTTGCGAGAATAGCTTGATCAAGAGCGGCTGGCGATCCAGAAATCTCATAAGTGAGATCAGCGCCATTTGGTAAGTACTCTTCCAATGATTTCTGTAGATCTGCTCCTTCGGGATTAAGGGACACGAGCGCTCCAACTTTTTTCGAAGCCTCGCGGCGCAACGAGTGATAGTCGAGCGTGATGAGATTAGAGAGCGGCAAAGTGGCCAACAAGCTTGTAGTCAGCAAACCAACAATGCCTTGGCCAAATACTACAACATTCTCGCCGATTAGCGGTTTGCCGTCCATTACAAAATTGACCGCCGTTTCCATATTAGGTAGAAATACGGCATCTTCTAATGTTATATCGTCTGGCAATGGTAATAACATATTTGGATCGGCTATGAAATGGCTCTCATGTGGGTGGAATGCCATAACATAACGATTTTTCCAATTGGAATCCACTTCTTCACCGATTGCTATTACTTGTCCAACTGCTGAATAGCCATATTTTAGGGGATAAGCTAATGTGCTCGAAAGACCTGGGATGCTTGCATCTATCGATTCCCCTTCAGGAAACTCTCCTCGATAAATCAGGCTTTCGGTGCCAGGACTGATGGCAGAAAGCTGAGTTTTGATTAAGACTTGACTCGCATTGATTTTAGGTAGCTCCTCCTTTCTTACTATTACTTGCTGTCGAGCTCCGAAATAAACAGAAGTGCGATTCGTTACGGCTTTTTTTTCTGAGAGCCGACAAGCATTTATCTGAACCTTAGGGATTGTATCCTCCTGTTGACTAATAGATTCCACGCGATTTTCCTGTTGATTTAATGTGCTGTATAAGTTTAATAGATGGTTCATACGCAAAGCTTTAGTGAGCAAATAACGAAAGTTGCTTTCATTTACTGTGGGATGCAGTGGCAGCTGTCGCTCTACGATTATACCAAGTTCGCGAAGAGACTTGATCTTCAGTGGATTATTAGTTAACAGACGTACTGAACGTACTTGCAGATCCTCAAGAATAAGGGCGGCAATGGTGTAATCACGTTCATCAACTTGATGCCCCAACAGCAGATTTGCGTCGACGGTATCGTAACCTTGATCTTGAAGGTTATACGCTCGTAATTTGTCAGATAAACCTATGCCTCGCCCTTCTTGACGAAGGTAAATTAATACGCCACACCCTTCTTCAGCAATTTTTTGCATTGCTAGATGTAATTGCTCTTTGCAATCGCATCGACAAGATCCTAGTACTTCACCGGTAAAACATTCCGAGTGGATGCGCACCAAAATATTCGATTTACCTCTCACTTTACCCATTATTAAAGCAATATGCTCCTTGTCGTCTTTGCTATTGATGTAAAGACAGAGCTGGAATTCTCCGATGTCAGTGGGGATACGTGAAGTAACACTTCTCTTTAGTGCCCCGACAAATGGTTTTGCTATGTTCACGTTTTCACTTTTTTGTTAAAGATTTTCGGTCAGAAACTTATTTTTTAGGATTATAAGAAGCGTAAATATGTAAGTAGTTAGTCTCTTTGCTTATCAGTTTTTGCCCTCTCGATTTTCATATGCGTGTCTCGTTAATATACGAAAGAGAGTGCGGAGAATGGAGATAAAGAGCAACTACGGAAGTGATTGAATGAAATCTTTTTATCACCTGATTTGACTGGACGATACGATACGAATTAAATTGGCTTCACTAAACAAAAAACAGAGAAAGATATGTAATAAGATTGAATCTTAAAAACTCATATACTCATATTATATATTCATATTACTTCAGATCCTTTGTTATTCGGTTACGTCCTCAAAACTTTTTTACTTCCCACGATAGATACGTCGTTCTCATAATTGAAATATTTGCACATGGTAGCGACAAAATCAATGATAGAGATTTTTTTAATGCACATGCGGTTTTGAAGGTACTCATACATTGTTCAACTGCTTTTTTCTGTTGTTGTTTATTGATAAGGGCAATGTTCTTTCGGAGTATCTATAACAAATGACCTATATACAAGAAAAACTACATCTGTGCAAAATACTGGGAAGTGATAATAACTTAAAAATTAGAGTGATATTACCAATGCAACGCTTTTGGGGGTAAAACGTATGTCAAGTTTTGACGAAATAATCGTTCGAGCTGTCGAAAAGGTGATACCAAGTGTAGTGAATGTAAGCGAGTTAAAGCTAATGGCGGATGCTTATCTCCGCATACATCCTGTCCAGGGAGTCGGTTCTGGCTTTGTAATTGACAAAGGAGGTTATATATTAACCAATGCTCACGTGGTACTTAATTCTCAAGAAATAAAAGTAACCTTGGAAGAAGGTAAAACACTCTCGGGTGAAATAACGGGTATCGATACCATAACGGATATCGCAGTCGTTCAAGTTGACGCTCGTGACCTTCCAGTGCCTGAAATGGCAAAAAAGAACGATCTCAAGATCGGACAGATGGCCATTGCTATAGGTAGTCCATTAGGTCTTGTTGGAGGACCAACCGTTACTGTTGGAGTGGTAAGTGCATTGAATCGATCAATTCAGACTGAAGTCACTTATATGGAAGGACTTATTCAAACCGATGCAGCAATTAATCCTGGAAACAGTGGCGGCCCTTTGGTAGATAGTGAGGGCACAGTAATCGGAATAAATAGTGCAATCATACCTTTTGCTCAAGGCATTGGATTTTCCATCCTGATACAACCGGCTTTGTGGATCGCACGACAATTAATAGAACATGGAGAAATAGTGCGACCATGGATAAATATAAACGCGGTAGACCTCAATCCCAAAATAATAGCGTATTATAACCTATTAACTGACAGCGGAGTGATGGTGACCAATGTGTTACCTAACAGTGAAGCTGAAAGGTCTGGACTTAAAACAGGAGATATCATCGTTCAGATGGCGGATATAAAAATTGATAACGTCAGAGATCTGATAAAAGTGATGAATAAGCATAATTTAGGAGACAAAGTTAACGTAGAGTTATTCAGGGGCGACGAGAAATTGGTACTAGAAACTGTCCTAGAAAAAGCCCCTTCGACAAAAATTCCTAAAATTCAACATAAACAATAACAATCCAACAAGTTTCGTGAACTTCATTAGTTAACTGGTTTAAAGTTAACCAGTACACACGTGGAGAACGAAATAAAATAAGAACATTCGGCCCCTATTTTCACCGCTACTGGTCTAAAAGCCACAGTCGCAACACTCGTAAACGTATTAACCAACGTAAAAAAACTCCAAAAAGCGTAACCGCGCACAGAACTCAGCAACCTATTTGTCGCTTCACTAAACTAAGATTTAGTCTAACGAGAGGAGCACCGTTTCTTTTTCTAAGAATATGCGATTTGAAATCTCGAACATTTTTTACCCCGCGCAGTTATTAACCCTTTAATATCTTGACTTTGATTTATGTGCTATTTTGTAGAAATGCACACTCTTTTTAAATTGACATAGTGTGACTTCTGCACTATATGTTTTTGAACAATGCAACAATGTATTAGCTGGATATACGATCTAGAAACGTTGTAATATCAAATAAAGTAATTTTAAGCTTTTTCATATCCTCTAACAAACAAAATCGTAAGTGTTTTTCTATTCATCCTCTACATCCTTCTCTCCCGCAAAGTCTTCTGATGTTTCTTCTATCGCTTCTTCTGCTTTTTCAAGATACCCTAACATAAAAAGATCATAGTCCGAGAGTGTATACTTTTTCTTAAGGTCTTGTAAAAGTTCTGTTTTTGCATCTTCTATATGTTGCTGGAGACAATCATCACACTTTTTATCATCAAATTTCCCGTTCACTTCTGCTATTACTTCCGCAAGACATACTTGGAATTGAGGCAATACTTCCTCTACTAACAAGCGTAATTTTTGTCTCCACTCATGTTCTTCAGCCTTATGTTCATCGCTCATTTTCAAACCGCCGCTTTTTTGGCTTCTTTTTCCTACATGTCTTAAAAAACACAATGACACGCGATATATAAAAGCTAGAACCTTCAAACTTTCTACAAAAAAGACCTACGCGATAGTTTAAACTCTATATAGTGAGCGAACATTACTAAATCCGGCTATATCAGACTTGTTGCTAGCGTATCTCGAAACCGTAACGTTCAAGTTTACGTCTAAGTTCCTTAGTTTAAGATATCACCAACTAAAAACGGAGCTATAAGTCGTGGTTGCTAGCAACGGACTTTTAAGAATAAAGATGGTTTACCCGTTTTGTGTTAAATCGTATTGGAAAGTGAGTTTCTATATCTTACAATAATTATCGTTTGCATCTAACATAAGAAATATTGAAATGTCCTCGTAACTTTTTAATTAAAAAATCGAGAATTAGGCGGAAGACATATAGTTATCTAACCACATACAAAAGTTTGTCCGTTATGGCATATGAAGTCTCTATAATTAAATGCGATTCTTATGACGATGAGAAAGTCAGAAACGCAGTAGAATCAAGTCTGGCTCAATTAGGTGGACTTGAGAGCATTATCAAGGAAGGCGACCGCGTACTGATTAAATTGAATTTGCTATCCTCAAAGCCACCTGACGCGGCCGTTACCACGCATCCCGCAGTCGTAAGAGCAGTTGTTGAAATGGGACAGGAGCTTGGGGCAACCGTAATAGTAGGTGATTCACCGGGTGGCGGCAGCACTGCTTCGTCATATAAATCATTATTGCAAAAGACTGGAATACAAGAAGTTGTCGACGAAACTGGATGTGAATGCGTACGGTTCGATGAGGTGACTGTGGACGTTTCCTCGAACAAAGCGAAAATATTTAAGAAGCTCACACTAGCCAAAGTGATTACTGAAGCAGATGTGATCATAGGTCTCCCTAAATTAAAAACGCATAGCCTGACATATTATACGGGGGCAGTAAAGCTCCTTTATGGGTATATCCCCGGAATGTTCAAGCCCGAATATCACCTGCACACGGCGAGAGACGTAAATCTCTTCGCTGGACTTTTGCTCGACCTGCATGACATGTACACGCCTACCATCAGTATCATGGATGCTATTGTTGGAATGGAAGGGGCTGGACCCTCAAATGGCAACCCACGGAAAATTGGGCTTATTCTAGCAAGCAAAAGTTGTACAGCGATAGATTATGTTGCTGTCACTATTGCGGGCTTTGACCCTATGATGGTGCCGACTGTAAAGATAGCGAATGAACGAGGCACTGGACCAAATAGTTTGACAGAAATCACGATATTCGGAGAGAAGCTCGAACCACTCATTATGAAAGATTTTAAAAAGTCAACGACGATATGGCTGAGTCGAGCACCATCATTCATGACTAATATACTAAAAACTATTATAGCTGTAAAACCTCGCATAGATGCTTTTAAATGCAAAAAGTGCGGAGAATGTTTTAGAGATTGCCCGCCTCATGCGATAAAATTTACAAAAGGCTCAGCACCGGTCATTGATTATAACAAATGTATGCGGTGCTATTGCTGCCAGGAATTATGCCCAGAAGGTGCCATTGATATATCTGTGCCACTGGTAAGAAAGATACTCAAACGATGACGTGAACTTCTGACTGATATTAAATTAAACTAAAAATATTCAGTACATTTTCATTATTATTCTTAAAACAGACAGGTAGTTGTGAACACCAACGAGTCTTGTGTTGTTACAGCGTCTATGATTTGCTGCTACATGTACCGCGATTAGTACCCCTCTGATACAACAGCTACTTGTTAACTTATAGATCTTAAATAATTAGTCTTAACGTTTGTTATAGCAAAAGCAAAAAATTTATCCGAATAACGACGTTCGTTCTTAATGAGGATAGATTTTTCGTCTCATTCATATGCGACTCTGTCGCTTACGCATTCATCTGAGTTTCCTACTGTCATTGTCTATCCTTCATCTAATAAGGCTACATAAACGCTTTATTATTTGTAAACAGTCAGTCTGCAATTTTTTGATTGGCATCGTTTATGACATCGTCTGAAACGATTATTCTATCCCCTATGGAGACTATCTTAGACCAATGAATAACTTCATCGCGTTTTAGCATACCTTTTGACACTACAATTGAAATATCTTTAGTGTCAACGTCGATAATAACATCTTTTATCTTGCCTATGTCAACTCCACTTTGCGTAGTAATTGATTTTCCCACTACTCCTTGCTTCATATTAACTGAATCCTCCTCATTTAAGCTTAATCCTATGGAAAAAATAACTGATTGCCGTATTTTGAGTCAACGATAGAATAGTGAGGAGAGTTTTTTAATGGTAAGTAAACCCTCCCCTCTATCCGTGTCTAATTAATTTATCTTGCCCAAAATGTCGCCCTCAAAGTTGCATCGCCTGATTATCGTTATAACTTTCTCGTACTATAACTCCCATGAATCTCATTGTAGCGGTCACTTATGTTAGTGATTACAGTAAACCTATTAAGAGCGTAAGCACTTGTGTCCCGGGGTCATTGAAGGGAGGAACAAACAATCCTAGAAATATTACTATAAGACCTGGGATTAATCCTCCTGGAATTAACAACATCATTTTTCACCTCCTTAATCATTTTAACTTGACATCGATATAAGCCGAAAATTGACAAAAAAAGCTTTATTATTGACGAAAAGATTATTAATTGTAACGGAAGCTCCGTTAACATACGTTTTTGTTGAAATCACTATTCAATTTTCGGTGCGTGACAAGATTACAAAGCGCTGAGATATTATAAAAGTAACGAGTTTTTCGTACTTGTACTTAATTTTAGACGTTCGCGTTGAAAAGTGTTAAGTAGATCAAAAAAATCAAATACTTTAACCAATCTGAAGATCTACACTTTAACCTCCCAAGTCTAGATTCTACAAAATGGCATAAAAATACTCGATAAGGGTTTTTTGGAATTAAATGCATAACAATTTTTTTAACGCTAATTAACTAGTTTTGCTGGAATTTAACTCAGTATACTATTTAATTTAACGTATCCTAAATATCCATGAAATTAGTATTGTAAATATGTCGAAAAACTATATGATAAGAAGCAGTAACTTTCCAGAAGGCTTGTCATTTAATATTCACTGATTACGTTTATTAATTTAATTTTGTAACTATATCCTTGCTGACAATACATTAACATAAGCAAGAAGGCATTTTTACTATATCTAATAGGAGTTTTATCTTTTCCCGAAATAAATAGAAAAAGTGAAATTAGAGAATTCTCGAAATAGCAGCGAGTTACCGCGGTTGCACACTTTATCTTTACAACAACATAATTCTAATTGGATTAAAAAACAAAGGACTGCAAGGCAAAACATGATTTTATTTATCAGAATCTTAAACAGATTAGAAGTAGTCATGCCCCGTATTTCACTTAATATTAAGTGTGACTTACGAATCCGCGATATAATAGTGAAAAACTAATATAATATTACGACAGAATATCTATTGTAAGTGCTCTGAAACATGATTGTATCACCTTCACATTCATAAACTGAATGGGGGTTGATCAATAAAAAAAACAAATGAAATACAGTACTGGCAATTTTGAATGTGTGATGGTCAAAAGACCATGTAAAAAGCCGGCTACTGTAAATTTGGTAGCCGGCATAACATTATTGACAATTTTTAATTAAATTTTGGGCTCTAAAAAACCTTTTACCGCCACTATAATAACAACTTATGTGCCATTAAGATTATAGCATACGTTATTCAGTTTGCTCTCTTTGTTCCAAAGCCTGTTACTCTTGGTGCGGTCACATCGCCGAACACCCGCATTCAAATCCAAACACAAATACATGGTCATGTGCGAACAAAGATTGGTGTTAAACTTGGACATTTCTGTGACATCAAGAGGCTTTGCAGTCTCTCTTCCCTTGGGTTATAATATGCTCCCCGTGAGCTCATTCATTCCCCACGTTTACTAAAGCCACTCTCCAGCAGATAATTCAAGTTATGATAATTCTGTGCCCATTTGTAAAACTGCTGTGGAAGTTGGTTCATAGTTCGCTACTACATCTCCATATACAATTCTTTTTTTGGAGATTTAAAATAGTGGTGATCTTGTTTAGTTATGTTTTTTTCTTTTCTTTACAGAAAATGTTAACATAAAGCATTGTTATCCTCTCATATCACGCGCAAGGAATATATCAGTTTAATGTCTCATGCAAAAAGGGTTTCTTATTAACACGTTCAGTGACAACAAAAGCATCACAGAATATACGGAATAAGCCTTTTTGTCTTCTCCGTGTACTCGAGGACAACATCAAGACTTCGCATTCAAAATTATCCGTTTTTTGCATCTAGGCATATAGTTTTCATAGCAATGCTCGATTGGACACAAGCACGTCGCTTTCAACGTTTAACATGCAGAACTACATATATACAACTTACAGGTATACTACAATTTAATAAAGTAACCGGAGGTGAAATATTTGTACAAGAAAAATTCAAGAAGCAGTTACGGCGGTGGATTTAACTCCTTTGAGCGGATGGAGCCACGCGAAGCTCCCGTAGAAGTCGGAAAGCAATACGATGTCAAGATCGAAGACATCGCAAAGCAGGGCGATGGCATTGCCCGCGTAAACGGTTTCGTAATATTTGTTCCAAGCACGCAGATTAACGACGAACTTAAGATTGAAATTAAAGCTGTTAAGCGCAACTTTGCTTTTGGTGAAGCGGTATAATTTTGACTTAAGAGAAGATACAAGAAGAGACGACTAAAGAAAAAGGATTAAAAACTTCATGATGGGAAAATAA
>DASPRZ010000074.1:0-5460 GCA_035624185.1 Candidatus Acidiferrales bacterium | reverse complement strand
TTCCTCATCGATCAGATGTTTTGTGATCTTCTTGAACACTCGTTTGAACGACACGCCTGAATCCGGAGGAGTGTAGTTGAAGAGTCTCCTGTAGATCTCTGAAAATATTGCAAAGCGGGTGGAGTCAATCTGGCAGTTTACGTATACGGGCACAACACTGCTCGTGTGCTTTTCGACTTCATTAAACACCTTTAGCACTGCCGTAGTCTTTCCGGTGCCGTGAGGTCCCGAACATAAACAGTTTATAGCTCTCGCACCTCGTAAAGTCGGACGTATTGCAATCTTAAGCGACCTCATCTGACTGTCTCGATGCGAGAAGTGCTCTGGGACGTAATCGAACTCAAAATACCGCTCATCTCGGAAGAGCGTTTGATCCCATTGTAATATGTCCTTTGATTGCATCTTTCCGGGCACACGCATCGCAAAAATGGTCGATTTGCATGTTATATAATTATATTCATTACTTAAAGCTTAAATAAGAGCATCCTGAAATTATTTAAAAAACTTAGTTCTATTAATTTACTATCAGTATAAAGACTTGAGCTTTGAGATTCTTGTTTTTGGAAGGTAAGCAGAAAAACAGTTAGATGATGCTATAACCCTTTATAAAACTACATTTTCAGTTCTTTGAGTTTCTGAATGAGAGAGGTGCCATTTTCCCAAAATTCCCCGTATGATTTGCCCCCATCCATAAACATTTGATGCTTTTGCATAGTTTTGCTCTCCTTAATTGCATCTTCAATGGCAGCAATAACACTTTCACTTACTCTTCCGTTTAACTCGCCCATGAAATCGAGCAGTCCTAGAGCTAATCTTCGTAAAATATCTTTCCCCCCGTCGATATTATAGGGTTTACTTTCCCTTTCTGTCGCCCATTCTATCTCGTATCTGCGTAAGAATGAGTTAAACTTCTCTTTAATTACTAACAGTGAATTTTGCGGTACTTCATCCGATCCTGTCTCAACTGTCATATCATCACTTGGTTTCAGATCTCTGACTACTTTTGTTAAGTGACGACTTAATTTTTCACGTAGTTCAGAAATTTCTGCATATTGGTCGACTAGGCCTTCTTTTTGACACTTCTCTTTAAAAGACTTCAACCTCTCATATTGTTTAGGATCAATGCTATCTGGAACCACAGGTTTCGAAGAAAAATATAACATAACAGGCTTACCCGCCTTTACAAATTTTTCTATCTCTTCAACCGTCCCAGATTCGGCAATTTCTGTGGGAGTTCCAATACGGGTCCAAAAGGTCCCGATTAAGAGGTCACAACCTTCAACTAATTGTTTATCGATAATAGTTTGGGGACTATCACCCATTTCTGGGGTAGAATGGGTTTCCCATTTTACTGGTAGAAGTACTACGCCAAGCTCTTCTGAATTTGTCGCGTTCCAAGAATGTATAACCTCTGGTATAGTTCGCCTTTCATCTGCAACATCCGACGGAGATGCAATAAGAATCTTATATACCGTTGCTTTATAGGACATTTAATCTTTGATGGATTCATGGGATACTAAAGGCTTTAATATTGTGGTACACTCCAAAAACCCAGAGTCAATCTTATGAAGAAGAGTCAAATAAGAACAAAAGAGACTAACACTGCAGTAGAGAGAGTTTATGCAAGAACTTTAAAAGATTGGTTGGACAATTAAGGAATTGAAAAAATAAACGAACAATAAAGATATAGGCAAGTATCGGAGTTTATTTAATACAACTTATTGCGTGCTCCTGAACATTTTAAAATTCTGCTGTAGTGTTTGAATCGGTCTAAATAAAGCAGATGAATATAAGATGTAATTTAAGAGGCAACGTGTTTGTAACAAGTTGACATCTTTGTCTTCAACAAATTTAGAACGTAAACTCAATAGCATCTCTTCATCAATGATAAACCAATTCTATTCATACTCAGGGGCGTAATAGGAAGGGTACAAAAAATATTCAAAATTACTTTCACACCGCTCTTAGAATACCTTTTTTATGCTCTTCGTTTTGCTACACTACTATGACAAAAGATACGATTAGTGCAACATTCATTGAACTCATAAGACGAGCCGATTATTATGCGAGTATGGAGGGATTTCGCTCCTATGAGGACGAGTACAGGTTAGCATTGGAACGAGAAGAAGGCCTATCGGCTTCTCTTTGACGCTTCCTTCATCTTTTTACCCGCACACTTTCGTACCACAAAATTCACTCCTCAGCCCAGATGTCCACTTTGTACGAGGTTCGGCACATTTCCAGCATACGTTCCTGCTGATTGACCAAAGCATTCAATCGGTAGTTTCTCCCCACCACTTCTGAAACCCACTTCTTGAGCGGTATTAATCTTATTCTTCTGACCTTGATAGAGATTTATGACATTGTGTCATTTGAAGCGATCTTCATTATTACACTCAAAAATAATAGTAATAGCAGTCTTTAATGCGAAAGGCCCACCAGCACGACATTATTAGTGGTCAGTGCTCAGGCACAAGAATGATTATAGCGATATATAGTTAATATTTTATCGATCCAACTTTATAGTGACCACTAAGCTTGTTGCTGCACAGGCAATTGAAAGTCGTAGAGATGATCATACGATAGCTTAAAGCCAATGATTTGCGTTTTCCCTTTGATGATTGAATCTTTGATGGCTTCAATATTCGAGCAGTTTACCATTGTGGCAGCGTTTCCGATTTCAGAAGCAGTGTGTGCATCACTCGCCCCGACCACAGGCTTGTGATACTTCTCGGCCAGTTGCTGAGCCAACATATTTTGTGACTCATACGTCTTTGCGTTGACCCCCTCGATGACATCAACGCTTTTTATGAGGTTACTCGGCAACAAGTTTTTCCCTTCTCTGTAAGGATGCGCCCACAAAACGATTCCACCCTGTTCCTTTATCTCTTTAATGACTTCATTTGCCCTTGTTGATCGTATCTCTTTAGTTAAAAACAGCCCTATTATGTCCCCTTTATCTGTTTCAATTTCTGATCCAACTATGACTAGGAAGCGTGGGTCGTTATTAATTTTCAACGTTTCAAGTCCGCCACGAATTGTACTATGGTCGGTTACAGCAACTCCTTGTAATCCTCTTTCCTTGGCCACTTTAAGGATAGTTTTTGGTTCTACAGTCGAATCAGGAGAGTATTTTGAGTGGATATGTAAATCAACAATCAAATTTTTCCCCTCCAATAGTTTCTTCCCCCCTTGATAAATTGTAAAGTTGGATCTCATCTCATTGAAAGCCATTTCAGTTGGTTTGTTAAACGTAGTATCATCGAACAGATCCACATTCCTGGTAGTATTTATCAGTTTGCTATATACACATACACTTTCGAAATGAAAAGATATACCTAACGTATATACTTTATATATTTTTTAACTCTCTAGAAGGATGTTAGACGTACATACGCGATAATTTTTGCTGACGAACGACAGCAAAATTTGCTTAATCGATCGTCTACGCCTTGACGGTTCAACTGAAAGCGCAATGAACTAAGACATTATAAGTGTTATCTACTCTACCATTTGAGCCGCAGGTTTGATACAGTTATGTGCTATATGTAACGTCCAATTTTAAGTCACAGAGCTTAAAGAAGCGTTGATCTTTCTCGATTACGTAACCAACAGTGTACTTAGCGTGAAAAAGGCCAGATATTTCAATCACTTCGGCGCTAGCGTGAACCGTCAAAATGAGGGAGAATATGTGTCAAAAATTAAGATCCCCGGAGGGATTCTCGATAGATGAAAGTGTGCTGATAGTATGGGCGGTGAAATGTACATTTATATTTATATTTATTCTGCTGTTTCCAATTCTCTTATTCTATTTTAGTTTTCTACTCCTTCCTGTCGCGCAATCCACTTCTCTGGGTGGCTTACTTCATAGAGGTCTGGCACATCGACCGGCGAACGCCATACCCTATTTAAAAATTCTATTCCTCGGCTTTCCGATACCTGTCTCACAAACCACTCCCCTATCCGATATTGCTCCATTTTTATGCTCAGTCCAGTAACCTCCTCGAAAAGCTTTTCCCTGCCGCTCTTCCGCCTCCTTCGGGCCTCAAACTCGTGTTTCATATAGTCGTACGTGCTGAGCGTGCCTTTTCCAATTTCATTCATGACATAATCAGAATATCCTTCCACCACGGTCATAATGGCTTGAAGCCGGTTTATTAGGGCAATTTGTTCGCGCGACAAGGCCATCCCTAATATTGAAAACTGTTGCCCTTCGATGAAGTCATGAGCGGCTATCTCGACCGTCGACATCATTTCCTCCAGCCCAAACCTCTTGCCTATCGACTCAAAATAATCTTTCACCAGCTGATTCATGTAGCCTTTGAGCCAACTTGCTGATTCGAACACAACTGCGTGTGTCGCCTCATGAATTGCTATCCACTTTCTGAATTCAAACGGTGTTAGTGAGAGTTGGCGCTCAACGATCTCGATGTTTGGCTCAACAAAGTATATCTGCCCACTTATTATTTCACGCCCAAATAGACTTGGATCATATTGGCCGAGTACCCTTTTTGCGAGATAGCCCAAGAAAAGCCCGAGACCTACCGTTGATGCGACTTGACTTGACTTGCTGAGCCCCCTTCCGATAATTGAACTCTCCTTTTGCTGCGAGGCCATTTTTTCAAGTGGCGCGAACTGCTCTGAGAATGCTTTGACGTTTACTTCTATCCAATCGTACCTGTCAAAGACCTTTATGTTTTTAATTGGCCCAAATTGAAGCCCTGTAAGCTCAGCTATTTCGGGGATGGACTCATCGGTAAATTCTGCATACATCGACGAGAGCCCGCGCTTCTCATCTTCTGGCCAAAATTTCGCGTCGCTGAAGTTGGCGGCATTGAACACGACTTGCCGCCAGTCGATTATCTGCTCACTCGGGCGCAGAAACTGGAGTCCGGCATTTAAAAGTAACTTTGGAATGTTGACCATTTTCACCCATCTTAGCTTAGCGTTGATTTCACTTTTTAAATTAAATATATGATCAATAAGGTTTTATTAAGACGCTATTATAATTTATCAGATATATAGTATACTGATTGTTTGTATGTTTCTTTATACGGAGCATTTCACATTCGGTGATGTCACATAAAGTCGCTTAGCCCCATCTGTTTTGACTTGTCGCTCTCAAAAAGTGAATTTACAGACATTTCAAGAAGCTTTAGGCGCTGCCTTGTGTATTTTGAGACACCAAACTCTTCAGCGACTTTGATTGATCTTTCCATGTACTTCGTTACTGCCCCTTCGTGGACGGTGAGTAGCATCTTGCCACCACATTTTGGACAGTTTCCGCTTATGGGCGGTCTACGCATCTTGTAATTGCACTTTACACACCTCACCTTTTGCCTTGAAAATGCCCGCATGTTGCCTATCAAATCCGGTAGGAAATGAGTGTTTATGACGCGTTCCGCCACATCTCTCTCGTCAACCGCCCGTATGATTCTTGCAAGTTCAAGTTGCGTCTCC
>DASPRZ010000068.1:0-2768 GCA_035624185.1 Candidatus Acidiferrales bacterium | reverse complement strand
TATTTTCTAATATATATATGTTTGAGTTATCGTTTGAATATTCAATATCATAATGTTCTTTTAGTATTTCAATACATCCATCTTGCAATCTATCAATGAGTTTCGCTATATCTACTCCTTGATCGGCTAATATCTCCTCTACAAATCCATCATTTCGTTCCAGATATGCGACCTCTTCTGCATCAAGCAGTCGACGTACACCATTTTTATCGACCTTTTGCGCTTCACGAACGACGGCAAGTTCCATTTTAATAAGATCCAGCTGAAATCCACTCCTAGCCTGGGGGATACTATCACGTAAAGCAGTGCTTATTTGTAAATTCTTACTTGCTTCACATACTTCATGTTTTTTTACCTGTTGTCTCAGAGCGAGATACTGCTTCCACGGTAAACCACCGTGTTCTCTTATATCGTGCGACCGAAGCACTTCGTAGCCGAGCTCTTTAACCAATGATTCGATTTTTCCCTTAAATTTTCCCATTTGCTTCCTGTCAAAGTAGGCGAAATTGCCTTCTGAGTTCTCAAATGCGCTTTTTACGAGTTCTTTATCTAGATATTCCAGTTGATACAGTGGAAAAATGTGCCCGAAACAAATATCAGAGCTGTAAAGCAGTTCCGTATGTCGAGCTGCATAGTGATTCCCCCCAAACCCCACAGCTGTCGGACACTCTGATGATAAAAGACAAAAGTCGAGCGCTAATATTGCCTTGGCGATAGATTTTGCCATCTGTTGGTTGCGCCACTCAGCCTCAGAACTCCCGAGTTCTATAAAAACACAAGGTTTGACTATATCTGAAGGGCCGTGATGTGTTGCTTCGAGGGTAACTGCAACGTCCGAAAATTTTCTCAAATTGTACATAAGTGATCTAAGCGCTCGGGGAGCTGCACGTGCAAATTGATGAGGTTTGCCGCCAAGTTTCGCTTCAGCGACATTACCAGAAAAGTGAACAGTTAACGCTGGGAGGGGAGATACATCGCTTTTGTGTCGAGATGCAAAGATAATGAGGTCAGTGTCAAGCTTTCTATCGATAGAATTTTGAAAAATTAGCTTGTCTGTTACCTCAACCATTTCGAAATTTGAATAAGTATAGCGCGCATAATTATCGTCTTTCTCTTCCCACGTGGCCATCTCTAACAGACGTTGTTTTATATTTTGTGAAGCAGGATCTTCTGAAGAACATACGACAGTCACTTTCATTCTGAATCACGCTGACTTTCAAAGAACAATATACTTTTTCTCTTTTCTGTTACTTATAGACGATTCGCAATATTAATACAAAATATGATCTAATTCACGCGTCTAAACATCTAACAATTTATAATTGCTTTGACTCTTTTTAAAAAGTATTGTAGACCGTACGCATAGATGATATAGCCCTAAAAAAATCAGAGGACTTTTTTATCACAAAACACAGTTGAGCAAAATTGCAGCCTGTTTCAGACAAACATAATTTCAAAGCGCGAGTTTCATGAAAGAAGAGTAACTACACTTCACGTTAAGACATGAATACGAAGCTTCTCTGCTCATTTTCGGTACTGCTAAAATTAACGAAAAAATTGTTGATATACATAATATCTCGGAGAAAAATAGACCAACAAATAAGCGATTCTTGACGAATTATGTGACTTAATATGCGAAGCAAATTAAAGGGATCTCAATGACGAAATCGAAGAGAAGTGACATTAGAGGTGATACCTCGACCAAAGCATCTTATAAAGAGAGACCGACAAGAGGCCACGAAAGTTAACCAATAACATCATCAGACTTAACTAACTATGGAAAATAGTCTGTTTTTCAACCAGTAAAAAATAAAGGATCCTTAACAACTCAAATAATCGTAAATTACAACGTTAAACAAGCATTGTATTGGCTTGATTTCTTACATTATTTGGCTTTCCGAAGCGCAAGTTAAATCATTGACTTAAGCTGGTGAGAGCGCAACAATTTTGTAATCCTTTTTATTCGATAAATTCAAGGATCTGTGATTCAGTGGTTCCCTCTTTAATAATAGCTAACTTCAGTTTCTCAATTCCTCGTTGGATTACCTCTTTTACTTTGAGATCGTCTGGGAAATCTAGGTATAATACATATCCGTGAAACGTATCTTTTCGCGTTGGATACAATCGAGGGAAGTCTCCTACCTCATCGTATCGTTTGTGAGGGTCGTATCTTATACCTATCATGGTTTGATTGACCACAGCTAGCTTTATGTTCGCAACCCCTGTGAGTTCATTTTCCAAATTCTGCCGTGCACGGTCAGCCACCTCTTCGTTTTCAAAGCATATAGGAATCTCATACATAGCGGTAGATGGATCAAACGCTCCTCTTCTCACTGCAATAATAATTCGTTTTTTAACCAATAGTAACCACTTCTGGATTCTTGAACTGTAACAAAATTGTATGTCGTAGCAACATATGTTTAATTGCTATATCATTCACTTTATTATAACTTTGGAACATATAGTGAGAACGTTAATACATTTTTCAAGTTTCTGATATGCTAGAAATAAAGACATATTTCAAATAATAAATTCTAAGTATTATTGTACGGTCGTATTAATGTAATTCTGTAAATTTTATGCAACCAGTTCCCAGCTGCATTTTAACTTCTTTTTGCCCAAAAACATCAAATAGCATTGAAATAGTCTTTTTCACGGTCAGATTTATAAACGATCAATACAATAATGGAATGAAATTAGCGGGGTGGGGTAGTCAGGAGATCCCGACGGGCTCATAACCCGTAGATCAGTGGTTCAAATCCACTCCC
>DASPRZ010000054.1:0-12301 GCA_035624185.1 Candidatus Acidiferrales bacterium | reverse complement strand
CGATCATTTTCTTCTGTTTTGACGATGCCGAATCACCGTGACGACATAATAGCTAAGGAAGCAGCCAATAGAATCTCACAAGAATTAAAATGCAATTGCGCGGTAGTAGTAGGAGTTCACGTTGAAAATGTTAGTGCGGCTGAAATAAATGAAATTGTCAGTGCTTCATTTATGCTTGTTAATGAACTAATAAAGGAGCTAAGATGAAAGTCACGGTTGCAATAACGGGAGCAAGCGGAGTTCAATATGGAATCAGATTGCTCGAAGTACTCAAAAAACTTAATGTTGAAATCCACCTAATCATAACGACCGCAGCAAAGGAGCTAATAGATATTGAAACTAATTATTCTTCTGATGTTATAACTTCTCTGGGAACGAGAACTTATGATGAAATGGATTTTACTGCACCAATCGCAAGCGGTTCTTATATGACTGATGGTATGACCATAGTTCCGTGTAGCATGAAAACGCTTGGCAGTATAGCAAACGGAATTTCGGGCAATCTCGTAACGCGTGCTGCAGAAGTCTGTTTAAAAGAGGGTAGGAAGCTCATTCTCGTCCCAAGAGAGACGCCTCTAACTCCTATTCATCTCCGCAACATGATGAGAGTCTCCGAATCTGGTGCCACAGTGTTGCCTGCCTGCCCCCCATTTTATACACGTCCCACTACGATCGAAGCGCTTATCGACATAATTGTTGCAAGGATACTTGATAGACTTGAAATTAAACATTCAATTTCAAGCCGGTGGGGTGATTGAGTGAGAGAATTTATTGAACGACTCAAAGAAGAAGCAGCGTTAGAAATAATAAAAGAACCCGTCTCGCCAATTTTTGAAGCGGCTCGAATTGCGCACAACAAAGGTCCAGTCCTTTTTGAAGACATAAATAACTCAAAAGCTGTAGTTAATCTTCTTGACTCAAGACAAATTCTTGCTGAGGCGCTTGGTATAGGCCAGGCAGATGTGATTAAAAAGCTTATAAGTGTAGAACCTTACGGAAGGACAGAAACAATAGAGTATAGCTGGGATGTAGATGCCACGCCTGATTTAAGTAAATTGCCAATTATGAAATTCTTTGAAAGAGATGGAGGGAACTACATTACTGCTGGCGTCTTAGTAGCAAAATACGGTGAAACGTCGAATGCAGCAATCCATAGGATGATGGTTCTCGACAAAACCTCATTGGCAGTAAGACTTGTTCCGCCACGCCATACCTATTTAATGTATAAATCAAAAGCAAATAGAATGGAATCACTTGATGTCGCTGTTGCGATAGGAATCGATCCTGTCACCCTTTTTGCGTCAACTACGAGGGTCCCTTGTGGACGAGAATTCAACTACGCCGCTGCATTAAAGGAAGAAACCCAGCAATTAATACCATGTGAAAACGGCGTCTTAGTCCCGCCTGCAGAGTTAGTGCTAGAAGGACAGATCAGTCCAACCAGAACGGCAGAAGAAGGACCTTTCGTTGACATTACTGGGACGTACGATCTCGTAAGGAGTGAACCCGTCCTTGAGCTTACAAGGATGGTTTCGGTGAGAGAGCCGATATACCACAGCATAATCCCTGCAAGCTCAGAACACTGTCTTCTTATGGGTATCCCCTATGAACCACGGATTTATAAAGCGTGTCATGAGGTGGCAAAAGTCAAAAATGTGGTACTTACAGCCGGTGGCTGTAATTACCTTCACGCTGTCATAAAGATAGAGAAGCAAACAGAAGGAGATGCTAAAAACGTAATAATGGCTGCATTTGCGGCACATACAAGCTTAAAACACGTAGTTGTTGTAGATGATGACATCGACATCTACAATCCTGCGGATGTGGAATTCGCCATAGCTACAAGGGTTAAGGGTGACAAAGATATCATGATAATACCAAATGTTAGGGGATCCTCACTCGATCCGAGAGCTGAGACTGATGGAACTACCACGAAGGTGGGCATCGATGCGACTGCCGTTTTACGCGAACATTGGAAGTTTCAAAGGGCACGATTCTCCTGAATATTCTAACTCTATGTTCTACATACTCGTTAAACGTTGTGGATTGATGAGTCAGTGCTTCCGTGAATGTATTATTCTTTACGTTTAGAACACAACAAGTGAAGATCAACTTTTTAATCCTATAAACAGAATATATATCGTGAAGATCCAGTTAGTTAGAGAAGGCTCGACTGATGTATTCGTTCCTGTTCACGATCAAACGACTTCTTTTCCCCCTTCATCAGCGTTAGTATTTTATAATCCAAAGATGGAGCTCGGCAGAGATATTAATGTTGCCTGTATGTTAGCCTTCACGGACAACAAACGTAAAGCGAGAGAATGTACGTATCTTGATGCGATGGCAGCATCTGGCGTTAGAGGGATAAGGGTCGCTAACGAGGCAAATCTTTCTGTAACTTTAAACGACTCTTATCCGCTCGCGCACAATTTAATTGAACGAAACGTGCGGCATTTAGGCTTGGATGCAGAAGTAACAAATGTGGATGCAAATGTCCTGATGTCGTGTAGAGGATTCAGTATTGTCGATATTGATCCATTTGGAACCCCTGCCCCCTTTATCGATGCCGCTTGTAGATCTGTCCGCAAGATGTTCTGCATCACGGCTACTGATACGGCACCTCTTAGTGGAGCGCATTTTAATGCTGGAATTAGAAGATATGCGGCTGTACCTGCTAACACTGAATATCACGCTGAAAATGGTATTAGAATACTTATTGGAACTGTAGTCAGAGCTCTTAGTAAATATGATAAATTTGCACTTCCCTTGCTTTCACATGTAACTGCCCATTACTATCGGATCTACCTTAAAATAGGAAGAAACGCTAAATTTGCCAACAAGTGCATTGACGAACTTGGTTTTATTGCTTTCTGTCCGAATTGTAGGCATAGATATCACCAAAAGGGACTTGCGCCTTCTATCAGGAGTGATTGTCCCTTTTGTGGGTTTAACGTAAAACTATCAGGGCCCCTTTGGCTCGGTAATCTACATGATGAAACTTTCTGTCAGGAGGTTCTTACTAAGCTAACTGAGGGAGATTTTCGGACCAAAACCCAATCTGAAAAACTTCTTGAATTATGTAGGGACGAACTTAATACGGTGTCTTTCTATAACTATCATAAAATAGCTAAAGACCTTAAACTCGCCCCCGTGCCGGTAGGTCAGTTGATGCAAGCTTTGAGACGCAATGGGTACCAAGCTTCTAGGACACACTTTTCAGGTATATCGATTAAAACAGATGCAAGTATAGACGTTTTAAGGGCAATACTACAAGAAACTTCAGCCGATGTCCACGAAAGTGCTTAAAAATCCTTAAAAACAGTTATAATGTCGATTATCTAGTGTAATCAGATGATTAAGTGTTAGTTGTGCTTTGGCTGTAATATGGGAAGACTCATCTTATGAGAGTTTGAGAACTGCTCACAAATCCATTAATATTAAAATTTTTTTGTCATTCATTTCATCAGTTCTTCCAACAAAGCGCTAATTTCAGACTTTTCACATTTGCACAGAATTGCAATAAACCAAGAACTTAGGTTGGACAGTCTTGTATACCCCATTACAGTTTAAACTTATAACATCGTTTCGGATCTTAGATGCACTCCCTAAAATAAAGTTGTAAGTCAAGAAGTTACTAGTTCCGAAACGTGTAAAACGGCGCGTAGTCTGAGCTGCCAAATAATAGTTTACATACCTATAGTCTTTCTTATCACCTGTGTAAACACGAGCGAGGTGAGCAGGTACCAGATAATCCACACAGGCAAGATGGCGAATGTGTGTGTATAATTAAGCGTTCCTAAGTACGGCATTGTAATTGTTCGTGATATCTCGGCGGGAAGCTGTGCGTAATACAACAGATAATTCAGCCACCCGAACACAGGAAGGGAGAGCACGAGTATGTACGGCATTGGTTTCATCGACTGCATTTGAACATCCATGCTAAGCTCCATGATTTCTGCTCTCTCTTTTTCCAGCTTTTTAAGCTTAGCCTTGTCACCTGCGAGTTGTGCCTCGCGGAAAGCCTTTTGAAATTCTCTCATCTTGGCCTGTGATTCCTTAACTACGCTTTGATCCACGGATCGATTCAGAATAAGTGATGAGTACGCTCCTGTTATAACTGACATTATTAATATAACTATAAACAGGGGAATATGCCAGCTAGTCACAATAGGGCCAAGAACTTGGTTCACTCCATGACCTACAGGTATCCTCAAGTACGCATACACCAACATCATGATGAGATATGTAACCAAGACTCTCGACATACCCCCTGACATAGATTTTTTTGCCATGTTGTTTCCTTATTTCATCCCGTTAGATACGATAATAATTCCGTTTATGGTTATATAGGTTTTTGCACGACGCGCAATTACTTGGTATTTTAGCAGAAGCTATATTATGCATAAATCCTTAGCGCGCCAATTAAAGAGAAAACAGAGACATGTCTGAATAAGGTTGTCGCTATGGCTGTTCTCATTGCGTTAAGAGCTAAAACATTTTTATGACCTTTCCCAATGTAAGTCAGAAAAACATTCCAGAAGTAATAGAACTTTAAAATAAAAGTTAAAGGGGACATGTCATTAGAAAAAACTTTCAGGAGCAGAAAGATCAATTTCTGCGTATATAACCTTGAAGTATTAAAATGACTTTTACAGATAATACGGGCTGCATGACGAATAACCAACCCATAGATTTAGAACTGGACCTTTGGCGGGAAACATTCCTAATTGGACCCTATATTACCACACTCGCCGGCGTTCATCTTCATATTCATTTACATCAACAGCTTTGAGCATTCAAGGATTAGGATGCGCAAGATGATCTTACGATGAGGGTTTTTAATTAAGATACTATCAAACAGATGCCTTTTGATTTTGCATTAGTGGAATGAAGTGTAAAAACAGTAAGATATATGGGGATAGCACGAAGAACTATGCGCGTTTCGAAGAAGATCGAGTAGCGCAACGTTTTGTTACTACAGACGATCGTTAGACTTGGAGACTCTACCTGTGTGGACATTTGAGATATAAATGTTTAATTTTGAACTCCAAGCAATAGAATTTTTTCTCGACGATTCTGTAGATATAGAATAATCTAATTTGGATCCTTTCACTATCGGAGAGGGCAATGAATTCACCGAGACGTGTCTTCTCGCGATCGGTTTATCACAATTGTATCTTGTTAAACTCGTTTGAATTAAGAGTAAACTATACGTTAGCCCTGTATTTTCTAATTACAGCGAATTTTTTTCTCCTCAGACCTGCTGTGAGCCGAGACAAAGTCCGGTATTCAATATACTCTCTTTCCAAAGGCGAACGTGGGCTTTATGTTCGTCAATTTAACAGTTATAACTTCATCTTTTTTGGCATCTGGCACGATTATGATAAAATCATTTATTTTGGCTATGCCGTCGCCCGCCTCGCCTATTGCCTCGATCTGAACCTCATAGAAAGCGTTCAGATTAACTGGCACGTTTAAAAACTTCTTTCCGATAATATATATCTCAGCGCTCTGTTTTCTTGACGCTTTGGGGTTAAACGCCTTAACAAAGCTAAAGTTCTCTCTCACTATTTTTAAAAACTCATCAAACAAATCTCCCTGAAAGACTTTTACGATAAAGGCCCCGCCAGGTTTCAAAATCTGTTTGGCTATATTCAGGGCTGAAGTAGAGAGCTCAATTGAACGAGCGTGATCTACACTCCATACCCCACTAAGATTTGGAGCCGCATCTGAAATTACGACGTCGACTTTTCGCGCATGGTTTTGTATCTTCTCTGTCGTTGCTGGGTCGGTTATATCACCTTTTATAATTGTTATTCCTTTTATCGGCTCAATCTGTTGTAAGTCAACTCCGATGGCAGTTGCATTTAAGTCTTTAATAATCTGTAGCCAGCCTCCAGGAGCCGCTCCAAGGTCGACAACGACGTCATCCTCGTGTATAACTTCAAATCGTTGTTGTATCTGTTGGAGCTTATATGATGCCCGCGATCTATACCCCTCTCTTTTAGCCTTTTTGTAGTACTGATCTTTTCTAGATTTATTTGACATTCTGATGTTACATGTTCAATATAGTTGTCATTTAATAAATATTCTTCAGACGCGTTGGATAATTATTAATGATATAACTGGTAAACCTAAAAATAGTTCAAACAAAATCAAGACCGTAAGTACACACATGAGTAACATTTGGGTTGAACTGGACGGATGGAAGGCAAAGCTAAGGTTTTCGGCGTGTCATTTTATACCTGATCATCCTAAGTGCGGGAAACTGCATGGACACACGTATGCAGTAAGTATTAAGATCCTCGGTTCAAAAAATGGCGACTTCATAGTTGATTTTGAGGATTTAAAAAATATTGTTTCTGATGTATGTAATCAACTTGATCACGTCGTTTTGATAGCAACTAACGACGATGAGGTTGACGTAAAGATAGATGCGTCAGGCTTAAAAGAGCTCGAAGTATTTGTCGGAAAGGGGGCTAAGAGGTATGTATTTCCTAGGGAAGACGTAGTTTTGCTTCCGATAAACTCAATAAGTGCTGAAGACCTTTGTTGTTATCTAACAGATAAAATATGCGAGCGGTTAGATACCAGCAGCTTCAGCGAGGTTAACGTACGCCTTGATGAAGGATTGGGCCAAGGAGCAGGATGCGTGAAGCGTTTCCTCTAACATTACTGATTGATTTATAAAGACCTATTAAGCCATTATTCCTAAAGAGACTGATAAACCCGATAATGATGAGCCACGTCGTGATTGTTTAACGGCAAGGCGAGCTTGATATATAAATGCAACTCTGTATTTTTAACATTATAAGGGTAAGGGCATCTAATATTAAAGAAATAGACTTGAAATGGTCTTTTTTTGATATTACTGGCTTCATATTCTAGCGAGCCTTAGGGCGCCCCCAATAGCACGAACATTAACGTCTGTTTTCCACCTCTTTTTAACCTATCAGTATAAACATACTATGTGTACGCACAGCGCGACCTATTCCCTCGAAATTGACGTAAGCCACGCGCGACCTCTATGAATTTCGTTTGGTTTAAATTTGCCTTCTATATAAAAAGAATAAGCCGAGTTGCTTGCTATCTGCTTCTTACTGGTCAAAATACTTTCAATTTTCTTTTTCCACTTTATGCCCCTTTGCCGCACGCAGCGTGTTGTAAGGAATGTCCATTCCATCACCCTGAAATCGAAATAGCAGACCACGATAACCCCCTCGCCCGATATTCGTCAACCTTTCGCCAGTTGATCTCACGGAAAGGCATGCCAATGTGCTTTTCCCTCTGTGATTGTAAAGGTATTGATTGATTTATTGACCGTTGTAAGTAGGTGGAAAACATCATACAAGCCCATTGTACAAGCTTTGGGAGGAAATAAAATGGAGTTGCCAAAACCATTTGTTGCCGCGTTGGCTGACGCGATTACTCGTATTGACTTAGCCAACTGTAAGTCTGGAAATGAAACGCGTTACAACATTGCTGAAGCGATCGCCAGTGTGTGTAGCGAGTTTGACGAGAAGTTTGATTATAAAGAGTTTTTTACCGCGTGTTGTGTATGGAAGATATAAGTAAGTATGATATCCATGAAGTGTTACATAATGACGACACACTTTTAATGAACGATGTGAGAGCGAAAACTGTGGGATGTACGAAGCCACAGCGTACGCGCTGATGAGTGCTGCTACGTGAAAGACGACGAAAACCACGAAATTCTTTGAGCGCAGAAATCCCACAATTCTTGGACTCCAACATAAAAGTGGAGGGCAAATATTTTCCACTTGCAAACCCGATATTAAAATAAGGAGACTCGTATTGAATCGAGTAATGTTATTTTAAAATATGGCAGTATTGAGTATAATTTCTTGTGAAATGCTCGAGGACGAGCTAACGCACGTACTTTCAGAGGACAAGGCACTAACCCATCTAATCTTAGTAGATGCCGTGGAAATTCAGGGGCTCGCACGGAAGCTCAGGGCCAAAAATCGACCATTTCTTACAGCTGATCTTGCTCAGATCCCTAATCTCGTAAAGACGCGGCGTAATACTCAGTCGTTTTCACCCATGCCCACAAGGACGACGCGTATTTCGGACGCTGTGAGTCGACTCCTGCACGGTGGGACTACGAGCGATGCTGTAGTCGCAAACGTTCTCGAAGTAGGACTGCATGCAGATGGTGAACTGCTTAAGAGAGAAGTGTGTAGAAACATTGAACGCATGTCCAGCTTCTCGGATGGAATTCTCGTGCTCTATGGGGTGTGTGATTCTCTGAGAGACATCGAACTTGATTGTGCCGAATGCCCATGCCCGCTCTACTTCTTGACTGATGAGAATGGAACAAAGGTGGAAGATTGCATAGCACTGGCGCTTGGAGGGAATCGTTTCCGATGGCAGATTGCAAATGTCGATCGTGATGTCGTCTTCTTCCTCACTCCGATGTGGGCATCGAAACAGGAGTCGATCGGTCCTGATTCGCAGAAAGTGCTTAATTATCATTCAAGGATGAATGCGAGGATAGACCAACAACTAATCCAAAGCATAGAAAGACTACTCAAACATACACTTTTCAAAAAAGTTGCTAAAGTAAATACAGGTCTCCGATATGAGCCTAGCTTCGACGAAAACGTGCGTGATTATGCACAAGCCCGCAAACTCAATGTCGTTCAATTGGAGGGAAATACGGATATTGTAGAGAGATGCTATCAGAAAGCGAAAAGTAGTATACGCGTTCGGTCATAGCACCAATCAGCCAAATTGAATAGCTAGGGCGAAAAATTGGACTGCCATACGATAAAAATATGTCGACGATAAAAATATGTCGATAAACGGCGATAAATGCCGCCACAATCTTAATCCCTCTTGCCTAATAACATGGGCAGAGAGGGGTAAACATGAATCAAAGTAAAGTAAAGGTTAAATTAAGTGGCGTATCGCAGACGCTGCTGGCTCCGTTGCGGGGCAGGGTACAGGTGAGCAAGGAGCACAGGTCACTATTTTATGACGAAAAAGCCATCGAACTCGCCGAAAAAATTGAAATGAACTTGGACTCTGACTCCTCGGCGAGCGATGTGCATTTCCAAGTACTCATATTCAACGCCATTCGTAAACTCAATCTCCCAGTCGACCCTGGTTTATTTGCTGCATTCAGAGCAAAACAGTTCGACGAAAAGGCAAAGGCGTTCTTTATGAAACACCCCCACGCATCCGTCGTGAACATCGGCGCGGGGCTTGACACGACCTTTTATCGGGTCGATAACGGCCTCATTCATTGGTATGACCTCGACCTCCCCGAAGTTATCGATATCCGGAGACAGCTGCTGCCGGAACCCGAAAGGGTGACGTACATCGCAAAATCCCTGCTCGACCTGAGCTGGTGTAAGGACATCAATACCGAGGGCGGTGTGTTCATGATAGCCGGTGGAGTATTTGCGTGGCTTGAGGAATCACAGGTGAAGCAGTTCTTTTCGATGCTGGCAGACAACTTCCCTGACGGTGAGATTGTATTTGATAACATGTCACGGTCAGATGGTTTTGGGCTATGGATTAATCAATTTTCGCAGGAACAACGCGGTGCGTTGCAAACAGCGCTGATGGATGCGATGAAGGACTGGTGGGAGACGGCGCCGCGAGACCAGAAAGGCAAGATGATAGCCACGCTCGAGACCCCGACAAAGCCCAAGGGCATCGAATGGACAGATATCGAAGCGTGGTGGGATCAGATCAACGATAAGGAAAAGGGAGAGGCAATGGTCGGCTTAACGGCAGCTTTTCGTGGAGGAGTTGGCATGTGGACACTGAGGGATGTGAGTGAAATCGCGAAATGGGATAACCGCATCACTGTTATAGACCAGGTTCCGACGTTTAGAAATGTCCCTCGAGATGCATTGAGCGAAGATATGCGAAGATACATGGATCACAGTGATGAGAGTGGCAGATCGAGTATTATTCACTTACGGGTTTGATTTCAAGGAGACGGTTGACGGTTGAACCGTAGGCTTTCAACTCTCTCCGCTCTCCGTTCCTTTACCGCATGCAGCGCGGTGTGGGACTGTCCATTCCATCACCCGTGAAACGCCCGATCATGGTTCCATTTGTCCGGTACTCATCAAATTTTCGCCAGTCGATCTCGCGGAAGGGCCGGCCGATGTGCTTTCCCTTCGTTTCGTGCTCGTGCTTGGGGGAGCGGATGTACTCAAGCAGCGCTCGAACTCCGGCCGGTTGGGTTAACCTGTCGGATCCGTATCAGTTATTCTTCTGCAGGTCAGTCTTATGCAGCACTGCGTTATTGTAATCCCGCACAGTCAGTGTTGCAGTGCTTCCATCTATATTCACGTCCGCGAAACCGTATACGTTTGTTTTATACCAAACGCTGGCAGGTGAGACGTATGTCCTTTCAGGTGTCGGTATGCCACCGAACGTTCCAAAAATTCCATAGGTTACTCCATTCTTTTTCAGAACCTCGGTATCGTGTGTATGGCCTGAGAGCACGAGGTCAACGTGGTATTTTTCAAAAAGCGGAACAAGTGCCTTTATAGTGTCTTTGTTGTCATACCACGTCCAGCCCTCCATGTCAAGGCCTGAGGAGTAATAGAACGTGTGGCTCATGACTATGAGCCAGTGGTCGTGCGGCACTGAAGCCAGCTCTTTTTCCAGCCATTGTTGTTGCTCTGACGTGTAGCACTGAAGACCCCACTCCAGATCCAGCGTGATTAAATCTATGTTGCCGTTCTGTATGTGCTTCATCAGGCAGGTATTTTCACCCTGGCCGTTCTGGCACAGGTATGTTTTATAAAGCCCGAGACCGCCGAACATAGTATCGTGGTTGCCAGGAAGATAGTCAATCGGAATGGCTGCAGTGGTTGGTGCAGCCAGTCTGAACGCGTTTTTCCAATGTGCATCTGAAAACCCATACTGCGTGGCATCGCCAAGATGGAATATCATGTCATAACCGTCAGACTTCATGATGCCGTACATTTTTGCGGTAAGGTCCTCACGGCTGTTGCCGACACCCGAAGAACCGAGCAGCAGTGTGAGCAGCGGGTTGTTGGTGCCACCGGTGCCGCCGCTGTGCGAATCTCCTGCTGCAGCGAACCTCAGTTTGCCAAGTGCGGGCGTCCTGAAATGGACTGGTAGTTGGCCGTTTATCGAATACGTATGGTTGGTTCCAGGTTCGAGGTCAAGATTGAACCAATGTTGGTTTGAGGGTGTAGCCTCAGCAATAGTCTTGCCATCGTATACGATCGTATTAACGGTTGATTTTTCGGTATAGAAAACCAATGCCACTGCCGGCTCGTTTCCGTGTGAGCCAGTGAGAATAAGCTGGGGTGGAACGTCGCCAGAACGGCTAAACTGAGGAACGTAAACAAAGGACGCGAAAGTAAGACTTGTGATGATGCTTGCCACTGCAATCACGATACTAAAGCCGTGCAGAAATTTATTGCCGCTGTAATGGGTGCTAACTACAGCGGCAAGCAGCGTGATAACGCCTACACCGAAGATTGCCACGAACAAATGCTGGGTGGGGCTGTCAAACTTAAGGGTATCCACTGCCCCATGCGTGCACAGTAACGGGGCAAACAGCAAAACAGGGAGCAAAATACCGAGGACTACTAGGGATTTTTTTACAAATGCATATTTTGAGGGTTTCTTTTCTTTATCAAGTGGCATTACCGTGACCAAAACTAAAAGCAACAAAAAGATATAAAGAATTTGCGACACAAGATACATCCTAAAACTCTATCGTATCTGGTAGTTGAATGGGGTATACCCGGTGGCATATAGTTGGTTTAGTTTTCATACCTCAACCTGCCGAGTTGCAGCGCTATCGTATCAACCCAAAGATTCCATGTCCAAAAACGGTAATGGGACATAGTGAAGCCTAGGGGCCGTTAATGCAGAAACTTCAACTTTTCTTAAACTTTCAACTTTCTTCTCCCGCCCTTCGTGCCTTTGCCGCGAGTAGCGTGTTGTAGGGGATGTTCATCACCCTTGAAATGGCCGACCATGATAACCCTTTTGCCCGACACTCGTCAACTTTTCACCAGTTAATCTCGCGGAAGGGTCTGCCAACGCTTCCTTTCATCGCGTGCTTTTATGACTACGCTCACCCGCCTACCTCATACAAATGATTGAAGTTCGTGAGAGTCACATACCCCCTGTTTTTCAAATAGTCTATACAACTCTCAACTCAACGCAAAGGGTGTCATCTGAAAGACGGTGAAGATGGCAAGCCCGCAGCACAGTATATAGATAACCAGGAGCGTGCTCTTCTCCCAGCGGTGGAGACGGTACTTTTCGGGTA
>DASPRZ010000053.1:0-9452 GCA_035624185.1 Candidatus Acidiferrales bacterium | reverse complement strand
GGTTTCCAGGAGCTATTATTATCGATAGTTCAGACGGAAGCATGTCAAAAAGTGTGGCTGCCTCGTCATATTGATCGTTGATGTCGTCAAGTGCAAGTTCATATTCTTGATTTGGGAATACCCCTATTCCGTCAACGATGTCTCCCGCCACGAGCACATACGCGACTTGTCGCGCCTTCTCGTCTTCACCATACGATATCCACTCTGCAAAACGCTGCCAGGCATCTGTTAAAAAGGTATTGCTGCCAACATGCACGTCGGACATAAGGACTGCATATACCTCATCGTCAGCCCGTCGGGGCTCGTTTCGAGGCGGCACATCAGGCCACGTTATGTTGTCGATGAAAATCACGTTGCCGTCCGATGACAC
Organism: Candidatus Acidiferrales bacterium; assembly: GCA_035624185.1. GTDB lineage: Archaea > Halobacteriota > Bog-38 > Methanoflorentales > Methanoflorentaceae > DASPRZ01. The sequence goes on along the minus strand of DASPRZ010000053.1, from coordinate 9,082 downwards.
TGATCCAGTCACACCGATAACTTCATCGTAAATCACGTGAGTCGCAGATTCGTATGCGTCCTTGTCTTTCAATGCGATTGCATTAAAATGGCCAGTGGGATCCTCGAGCGTAATGATACGATGGCCGTTTACGGTATCCCGTATATCGCTCACAAGCCCTATAATCGATAGCTTTTCACCTTTTGCGAACTCCTCACCAAGCCAATTTCCACGCTTTTTAGTGCGGTATGTGAGGCTTTCTATCGGTCTTGCTGGAAGCCTTTTTTTGATAATTTCGCTTAGTCTATCATATCTATCCCTGAAATATCTCACGAATTCCTCGTAAGTGCCGACACATGTTGAATTCTCCGTTATATCTTCGAGCACGGTTATTGGATGCGGATGAGGTCGCAAAAATTCTGGCATGCCGGAGGGCTGTGTCGTATCAGTGCCTCCAGATTTAGCTTCCGCACGTATCCCATCGCCCGGCTCTAAGCTCCAAAGCTTCGAATCTATTACTTTGTGCTCCCTCGATTTAAGTGACTCTTCCGCCTTGGTTACGTGCAGGGGCCCGACGACGACTACAGAATCATCTATGAATTTCAAGATTTCATCAATCAAGTGGTACGGGATATCGTACGCTTGAATCATTGCAATAGCACTCGGGTCTACTAAAAACCCGGTACCGGCATTGTTGAATTTTTGAATTATATCGGTCCTAATCATAAAGGGATACGACCCGAAAACGTATAAGTGGTCACATACGTGTGGCAACTGGCCAGCTTTGTGCTCTGACTTTTCGTATAATCTTTTTTTGTTGATTACGCAAAGTAATTGCTGACGGTTCAATTGCTTACGCGCCCTTTCATAAGCAATCTTGTTATACGAATAATATATATGAAGACTACGTTAAGTCATATATCGTCTTCACATATATTTATAACGAATCTATGTGTATTCAGGCTGTTCACTACACGAGGTACTTAAATGCCAAACTCGACCAAAGGACGTATCTACAACTTTTTAAAAAGTGACAATTACTGGATAGGTCTTGCCCGCGACATCTTATTTGTTCTCATCATTGTCGGAGTGCTAGCTTCAATAGTCTATAGTTATTCCGGAACGCTTACGCCGTTTGTCGCTGTCGAATCTGGAAGTATGGAACCCAATATCAACATCGGGGATATCGTGTTCATCCAAAAATCAACGGATATCGTGACCTACCAAGAGGGGAGGGCTACAAATCATACCACGTTTGGTAATTACGGAGATGTAATTGTCTACAAACCGGACGGGGATAACAATAGAACGCCGATCATACACCGGGCAATGTACTGGGTAAATGTCGGAGACCCACTTCCTAACGGTCAGAAGGCGACGCAATCAGGGTACATCACAAAAGGCGACCACAATCTTGATTATGACCAGCCTATGCTTTTCGGCGGAGCGCCAATCGTTCTTCCTGTAAAACCGGACTGGATAGTGGGAAAAGCAAAGTTTCGAGTTCCCTACCTTGGAAACATACGCCTCATCATCCCCACCGTAATAGAACCGCTGCTTTCCGTCTCTAATGTAAGCTCTGTGAAAAGTACTTCTTTGCTCATATAGGTAAGACCTTTCGCAACGCAACTCGACATGGTTGACGTTAACTTTTCACGAGTAGAAGTCGTTACACTAGCTTCGCTTCGCGTCATCTAGGTAAACATTTGGCGGCATTAATCTGCGCTTCCAAGATTTTTTGCTTTTCAAACGGGAAACATGAGGTTTGAGAGTGTATCTTCGCATGCACGTTGTTTGCTCATAACATGAGATTTATAAGTATCATTTATGCCGCGAACGTTAAAGATGCCAGACGACGAGCTCTAACGTATCTTTTTAAAGAGCGATACTAAGACCATCAGTATCAGGACAGCAAAAACGAAGGCGAGCACCAATGGGGCTACTATGCTTGTAATGCCGTCAACTATAGCGTCGAAGAGACTTGTTTCCAATTTTGCATAGCCGACTGTCATGTAGGGTGAGTCGTTGTATAACCGTTCCTGGGCGGAAGTGCCGGAATCTGTATATGCATTGTACACTGCCCATTTAGCATCAGCTGAGACGTTAGCTTGCGATACAATCGTCACGCTGCTATTAGCTCCAATGTGCACCCAGCCGAGTACCCCAGTTTGGTTGATAGCTGATTCAGCGCCACTGCCCGCGTTTTGGCCGGCAATTGTATCTCCCCGTACGTATCCAGGCAGGACAGTAGTCTGGTTATATAATGTGGCATATGGAGCCACAGAGATATCATCCGAGCCCGTATTGGTGATATCCCATACGAGACAATTTGGATACGCGGGCACCTCTCTAACGGAGGTTATGAAGAGAGAGGGTGGACTTGACGGCGCCGGTTTTGGCGGGTAATCCCGCTGTAATTCTGATACGATTGTTTCAAAGCCGAGTCGCTTATAGTCGGCGAGCGTAGACTTCAAACCGAAAAAGACGTGGAAGTGGGTAAATCCGCCATTTTTACTATAGCTCCAATCAAGAAGATCCTTATACGTTTCGTAATTGCGGCAGTCATTATTCGGTTCCCATACGCCGGCGAGTATTCCTTGCCCTTTTCCAAGGTTATACGACTCAACTTCTCCGCGCTTTATGCTTTTAATTTGTGATTTGAAAAACAGCTCCCACGACATCTCGGTTATATAACGGTTTTTATTGAACCCTTTATAGACGCCACATCTATCGCAGTTGAAAAATGTAATCTTGGTAAAGTAGTCCTTTAAAATATCGAGGTCACCATTTCGTCCCCCTTCCGTGGCGACGTGAGTCCATCCGGCTTCTTTCCACATGGCGAGCGCGGCTGTGAAATTGTCCATGGATGTCGACTTTTGTTTGCCTTCATTCCAGATAATATACTCCAGATCTAAGATTGGGTACATGCCCATCTGCTTTATTTTTTGTAGCTCTTTTTCATACGGGTTTGTATCAGCGGCGATTAGAACTACTGATGTAAAGCCTTTTTCTTTGAAATATTCAATCGTACCATCCCAAAGTCGGTCGGGTGATAACCCTACACGATACTCAAGTTGCGAGGGGGTTTGTGTCGGGGTAAAGGACTCAGAGTCTACCGCAGCGGTTTTTAGCGGCGTCCAGACCGCGAGAAGCAACAGTACAGCGGTCAGCATCATTGCAAAAAGCTTCTTATTCATCGGTGCCGTCTCACTTAAGCTATGGCATTAAAAAATGCACTAGATCACGAATTCACATTTTGTTATGTATTGGAGTCGTCTTCCAGTTGCACATAGTTATGCTAGCCCGCAGGAAATTGTTATCTCTGCATTCTCCAATAGTTGCAAATGAATAATTTCTTCGATATCTCTGCCTCACGCTGTTACCAGTTCACATGCACATTAAGCTTTGAACTCGTGTCACTATCAATCATTAATCAAAATAAAAAACCAGTCTATATAATACTTGCCACGTAAACAGTTATTGCACCACTATTTCAGGTGTTAAGACTCGAGTGAGCGACTATGACAGTAAGTAAAACTGATGCCGAAAAATGTGTTAGCTTGTGTATGAGCGCTTTTACTATTATAGAATCGATCGATCACTTTATAGAACGGGATAACACGAAGGCAGATTTTTTGGATATGGCCTTTACTGCTACCTACGACTATCTTAAGATCGTCTATCATGAACTCGAAGCTATTCGTGATGCGCTGTCTGTTGCAGAAAAGGAATAGGCAGTGGCAGGCTTATACATCGTTGGCACAACGAAAAGAGTACGTTTATCTACGACTGATATGAGCGGTGGCTATCGCTTTGCCCCGGGTGCGGATCTTTACAAATCACTTTTGAAGGCAATACGAAGAGTGGCTAATGATTCAGTAACGATATTCACTTGATTTTTAAAAAACGGCAAAGTATTTAGCCTCGTTTTCAAATGTGGTAAATGGAGTTGCCAATCAGCCTGAAACAAGAGTTTCAGACCTACGAAAACAAGATTGGCTTAACACTCTAAGTATAAGAGGTGTGTGATGAATTTGGCCTCAATAAGTGATAAAGAGAACAGTATTGAAGAAAGATTGCATTACTTGGAAACGGATGGTGCAGGCGATGAAGCAGAGGCATCCCCGTGGGAGCGACTGCCTGACGAGTCTGGCAAAGCGTATCACGCATTTCGTCTGTATCTGTGTGAAGGGCACTGGCGTTCGCTGACAAAAGTCGCAGAGGCGCTCTGCAAGAACGTTAGTTATGAGAGCCAGCTAGAGAAGTGGAGTGTGAAATACAACTGGTTCTATCGGGCGAGAGCGTTTGACACCTATGTTGAAACGATGCTGATGAAGCAATATTTAGCAGAACAGCAAGCAGCATTTGGAAGGCACATCGAACACGCCAGCCAACTCGAAGAAAAAGTTTTTGACGAGTTGATGTCTTATGACCTCAAAGAGATGAAACCCTCTGAGTTGATACGGTTGTACGATATCGCGAGTAAGATCGAAAGAGACACGTGGGTGTTAAAATCCGAAGTCGGCAAAAGAATAAGCAACACATATTTTCTTTCGCACTGGCCTCCACCACCTGAAGTTTTAAAGCGAGTAATACAAACGCTTAAAGAGGCAGGAGCGCTCAGTGAAAACCCAGTTACAGCTGGCTTGCAGATATCGGACGTGTTAGAAAGCCTATAATCAAGCCATCTTTTGGATCAAACTTTTTTATTTACGAGAAGTACGAAGAGTCTGATGCAGTGGCGGTCGCTCCATGTAATTGGCCGGCTGCGCTTTCACTTATCGAGTTAATTTGCTTTAGTGCTTCTCTTGGCATCATTGCATTGCACTTTTCCGCATTACGAAGTGGTCATGTTAGTTAGTCATAGTTAACGCGACTGTGTTGCTAATTGCAGCGTACGTTTCCGAAAGAGCTAGATTGAGCATTTATATGAGCCTCTTGTTATAGTCGAGTATAACAATCGAGCGGAGCGCAACAATTTTAATCTCTTATGTGTCCGATAGCATGAGTGGAGGTCAATTACAGTCGATCGAAAGTAAATAGATTGAGAGGAGCTGTACGAAATGAGCACTGAATCTGTAAAAAACAATAATTATGTCTGTCCACTTTGTAAGCAGTCGTTAAGCCCCACATCAAACGGGTTATTCTGCCAGAAAGACGGAATCGAATACCCTGTTGAAAATGGGATTATAGACTTTGTTGTGGAGGATTTCGCGAAGAGCACAAGCCCCGTTTTGAGGGCAGTCGATAAAATCGATGACTTAGCGAAGATCTATGAGGGGTCGTCGTGGCTTGGAGCCTTTGATTTGACAAACGCTGAGTTAGGACTCCCATCGTATGAGGATATGGTGAAAACGTTGACAGAAATGGTGGATGCGGAAAACGGCGTAGGACTGGATGTGGCCTGCGGAACAGGAATAGTCACCCGATCCATCGCGCAGACGATGCGCCTTGTCTACGGGATTGACATCTCCATGGGCATGCTGGAGAAGGCGACTGAGTATGCGCGCGAAAAAGAAATAAGAAACATACGTTTCGCTCGTGGTATGGCGGAGAGACTTCCCTTCCCGGATGGTGTGTTTGACGGGGTTACCTGTAGCGGGGCTCTCCATGGGTTTCCGAATACCGTAGAGGCATTGAGCGAGATGGCACGTGTCGTGAGGAGGGGGGCTCGGTTGGCAGCGCTGACATTTGTGAAGCAAGATCTGTCCGTTCTTGAGAAGTGGGGCGAATTACTTTTCGAGCGTTTGGGGGCCAGTAACCTTTTCAATGAGGAAGCAGTACGGGCACTGGCACAACAAGGACACCTTTTCGATATAGAGGAGCTGAAGAGTTATGTCTCACGGACAGGATTCAAAGAGTTTACGTATAATACTTGCGGGCCTTATATACTGTTCCACGCAGAGAAGAGTTAAAATCAGTTAATTTTCCGCCCTTCGTGCCTTTGCCGCTAGCAGCGTGTTGTAGGAAACGTCCATTCCATCATCCTTGAAATCGAAATAGCCGAACACGATAATCCCGTTGACCGGTATTCGTCAACATTTCGCCTGTTGATGATCCAGAAGGGCCTGCTGATGTGCTTTCCCTCATTTCGCGCGCACAATTACAATACTGTAGATTTAACTCAATTGCTATCACGATTGCCCCGCAGACGTGATATGGCTAATATCCCCTCCGCGGATGAGGATGGTTTTTTGCAGCCGAATCAACTTCATCTCCTTGATCTCCGCAACGTCAGCGAGCGTCACGTTCAAATCATCATCCCATCCTTTGAGCATGCCCGTGTAATCTCCCACTCTTGTTTTAACTACGACTTTTTGGTTGACTAACTCGTTAATGAATGTAAATGGGAGTATTTCGCTCTTATTGAACGCGTTTGTCGTATCATTATCATTATCTGTCATTACAACCACAGCACCACGATCATAACTTCACTTTTCATTTTTATTCTCTTTATCTTTCTCACATTTGCCACATTAATGGTTTGATTTGATTAAGGGTCAGGCTTAATAATGTCGAACAAGTAGGGCGGAGCTTTCTATTACCGTCGTCGGAAAAGTCAGCCATACAGATAGCAAGAGCTTTAACTGGCTCTTCTACCTACCCCATCAGATAGTATGTGAGGTTGCTTTAATTATTTTTGCTCACCGATAAAAATCTCATATTAGTGAGGGGGCCCTTCGATGCAGTAGCGGCAGTCGTTGAGGTCAAATGCCACCCTTACGGGGCATTCATCAAGATGCATCTCACCTTCCGTGTTGTTGTTTCACTTTCCCCGTTGTGAAGACGACGTCGAAAGTGTATTGTACCCTTTCAACTTTTGGGCTATATTTATCAATTAGGCTATATTTATCACCCGGTACGTCTATTAAACATTGTACACAGGATTGAGCGCTCAGATCGACTACGTGTACCTGACGTGTTCGCGAACCTAATCTAAATAGATAAGTCACAGAATTTTTGTGTAACCCTAGAATTAGCTAAAATAGTTTGTTGTCGCGCTTTACGCAAAAGAGCTATTTCACGAAGTGAATACTACCAGTCTAACGTTCTTTTAAACGCCTGAGATACATGAGATAGGAATCGTGCATAATTGTTATAGTCAAGTATAACAATTGTTGTGTTACGCCTTTAAAGTTAAACTAACGCATACACTACTACCGCATTATTCTGTAAAGGTTTAGTCTTGAGAGATTCCAATCAAGGAAAGAGGGTAAAGCTGTGATTCAATATATCCTGTGGGGATTTTGTTCCCAAAGCGGTTAACCGAGACGATAGGATACAACTGGTGTTTAGTAAGCTCCACGATAGTTTTATTTTCCGAGCTTTCATTAAGCAATCGCTCCTGAGCGCCCGGCACCATACTATTAGCGGTGGGGGCCACACTAGGCATAGAATTAGCCAGATTTTGCCCCTCGACCGAATACGAGCGGTCAAGTTTCGTAAAGACCACGTCGCTCCTATTTTTAAGGTAGTCGAGATAATCCTCGAACAGTTGCACTTTAGTGGCGTTTATTGGATTACCTCCCCCATTTCCACTTCCACTCCCGCTGAAACTCCAAAAGTGATAGAATACAATAATAGTGTTAGTTTGGCCATCGCTAAGTAAACGCTCTGTGATATTCTTTGCCGATGGAAGCGTCGTATCATCGAGAACAATTGAGTACGAGTCTACCCATATGCCGTCTTTATATCCGGTGTCTATATTAAAATCATCAGAAGACGAACTGTACTCAGTGAATCCAAGGGATTTTAACGCTTTTAGTGTATTATTATCTCCTCTGTTCCAAGGAGGGATAAACGTGGTGGGTTTTACCCCGAAAGCATTTATAAAATCCAATAGCCCTTTCTTGATCGTTTGATACTGGTCGGAATAAGAGCGCCCGTAGAACTCGCTTTGGTGCGGTGGGCCTGAATTATCATGATGCGTGTACCCGTGTTGAGCGAACTCGAAGAGTGGGTTTGAGGAGATCGATTTCATATATTCGAAAAACTGTGGATCTGCGTAGAACAAATTTCCTGGCTTGACAAGCGAAGGGTGGGGGACGATACCCAAGGTTACCGGAATATTCTTATCTATATGAATCTGGTTTATCCGTTTTAACGTATCCAGTTGATTCCAGGGAGCGGCATCATCATCCCGAAATATGACATAATTTTTCGGTGTTTCACTCAGTCCGTCTACATCAACATATTTGCCCCACCCTGGGTACAGCCAGCTATCTAGGGTTCCATTGTGGTAGAGCCATGCATTGTACACTATCCGTGCCACATCTACGGGGACGACTGCCTCGGAGTAGATCGTTATAGAGGTGTTGGGCAGAACGTCGACCCAGCCATATCCCCCATTTCGAACCAAATTATCACCGGTATCGTTTCTGTAGACGCCGACAGCTTCGCCACCTTTAATATCTATGGATGACGTCGCAGTTCGTTGATAGAATGTTGCATAAGGGGCAACCCACACGTCGACATCTCCTGTATTATTTACATACCACTGGAGATAGTTTGGATGCCCGTCCACCGGTCGAACGCCGCTTATGGACACAGTCGGAACGAGTGATGGATGTGTTGGTGTGGCAATAACTCCAATCGCGGGGAGGATCAATGCCGCGACTAGCAGGACTCCGAATAGCTCTTTATTCTTCGTTTAGCGTCACCACTTCACTTTTTGACTTTAGTACATGTACTATGAGTTTAATTTGTATGCCATCCCCTCCTCATCCATTGTATATTAACCCTACTGTAGAGCATGTGACGATGTAGCTTTCGAGGCTGTGGGGATATGTGACGTGGATGGCCACCTAAATGCCCTCTCCATCAATAGCACATTACTTTGTAATACGATTCATCCTATTGCGTTGGGTGTGTGAGATGAAGTGGGGTAAGATCCAAGTTAAATAGCCCTCAGAAATTGTCGGAGCGAAGTGGCCAATTATTATCTTCACCAATCACCCCTGTCTTTCAAATAGTCTATACAACTCTCAACTCAACGCAAAGGGTGTCATCTGAAAGACGGTGAAGATGGCAAGCCCGCAGCACAGTATATAGATAACCAGGAGCGTGCTCTTCTCCCAGCGGTGGAGACGGTACTTTTCGGGTA
>DASPRZ010000050.1:0-44935 GCA_035624185.1 Candidatus Acidiferrales bacterium | reverse complement strand
GTGCCCATGATAGGCATCTCTTTTTTTCTAAGTATTTCTTCTGCGATACCTTCTTTGTAAAGCAGACTAGAGATGGTGGTACTTTCGCCTCCTGGTATTATGAGAGCATCACATTCTGAAACGCCACCTTTATGTTTAATCTTAATGATTTCACAAGCGGATCCTTCTGTAGCTCTTTTCACAGCGTTGACGTGTTCTGAAACATCTCCTTGAATTGCTATTACTCCAATCTTACTCATATGTTGAAACCTACACAATGTCAGAAAGTTTATTTGATATTACATTCTTTCACTAAAGGTAGTTTTAAATTGTTATTCAATTTACAATCTCGTATTAAATTTAGTGATATCACCAGAGAGTTGCTCCAATATTTTGACATTGTTTATTAAAAACTATTCTTAGCACAATAAACTGAAACAGAATCATTCCGAAGGTACAATACTTTATTGTACTTCTTAGTGGGCATTTGTCATTTCTTTCCGAAATATTATATATTAGTATATTCAACAGAATTACAATATTCATCAGTGAGCGTGGCTAATGGCGCGCGGATCTGATTTGCAAAAAGGAGGTGAAAATAATGTTGTTTTTGATAAGTACTCCTATGTCACTGTTAGGATTAATTCCTGGGGTACTACCGTTCGTAATACTGTTCCAAGAGCCAATCAATCTGTCCTTAATTGGTCTTGGCTATTTACTAACTACACAATTCCCCAGTTATGCGACGCTTATTTGGGCGGCTCTAGTATTCTAATTCAGAGTCAAAGCGACAGTCATGCAGATAAAAACGCTACACGCACAATAAAGCGCTTTTTTATTTTATGATAAGCAAAAGACACAGACTACGTCAGACAGACAGCGTAACGCAAAAGAGTATTAACTCGAAGAATCGAATTGAATTTTCGTCTGCAGCCTTACGATCACTTAACGGTTCAATGTAACAAAAAGCAGATGGCAGTATACCGAGGTCATTACAAATTCACAAAAATTCGAGATACGAGATCATGTTCATTTATGTTAGGTGCGTACGGTTTTCGTTCCTTTGCCGCTCACAACGTTGGTGGTTGTCATTGATTGCAACTGAATTGCAATAATCCCTCTTCTTTTAGGCACCCGACTCAGAATAATTAGAGACTGAAAGCGCGTGGTAAAATTCGCAAGAATATGTTAGAATTGCTTAATGTTTATGTAACTCAATTTCTCTTCCATCGATGAAGAGTCTGGGTCTCCTCATTATGCCGTCGATGTGAACACCAGCAACCACATTTCCGCCAAACGTGCTGTTATCTCCGAGAGCTATATGTGCCGTCCCCATTACTTTTTCATCCTCAAGCACGACGCCAATCAGCTTCGCAGCTGGATTTGTGCCTATTCCAAGTTCTGCAAGATTTCTCGCGTTTTTACCAAGCGGGTCTATTATCTTTAGCATTTCAGCTGCTCGCTCACCGACTATATCGACAGCATACCCATCTTCAATCTTGATCGTCATCGGGTGCTTTAAAAGCGCAAGTCCAGCCATCGAGCCATCAATTACAACGATTCCATTCGTATTTTCAGGAGCAATATAAACCTCTCCAGCGGGAAGGTTTGTAGAACAACCCCTTTTCTTACAGTATCCAACGTCAAGTTCCCATTTTGAGTCATTCACTTCAAACGTTACGTCTGTTCCAAGTCCGGAGGTAATTCTCACCTCTTTGGCTCCTTTAAAGTTTTCAGCCATCTCTTTCGTACATGTTATCACATCTTTGGGATCAGCCTGAAGCCCTCCATCGATCATCATTTCTTCTGTAATGCCCGGCATAGTTGCAGTTCGCACCCCCGCTTTGTTTGCATCCTTTCTCGCCTTCGTGTGCGTTATCGACATTGTAGTCGGTGCAATTACAACGTCCACCATCTTCATCGCTTCAGCTATCGCCTTGGGGGGCTCTTCTCCGTGCCTTGATCGAGGGGGCATAGTCATCATGATCGCCTCATGACCCATCTCCCCCGCTGTGTCGAACAGCGACTTCGCTATTTTTAATTTGAGTGTATCTGTCACAATCAACACAGTTTCGTTCTGTTTTAACCCCAGATACGTATCTAAAATAATCCACGCGCTGCGATATCCGCTTATGATATCCAACTCCTCAAACTTCAACACATATATCTTTTTATATAAATAATTGCGCCACTTCAAACCTCGTGATTCATTAATTACATTAAATTAAGGTGTTTGATGCATCTCGTCCGTTCATCTGTGAGAGAATATAACTAACAATTGAGCGAATATAAAGCTTTAAATTGTTATAACTGCAATAATGACTGTTTAGCTCATGAAAAAAGGCAGTGAAGAAACGTCTGTCGTCAAGATTGACTGCATTAATCAAATGTGGAGTTACGTGCTTCCCGACAATAGGCTCGTGACGGGGAGCAGTTACGGCAATAGAAAGTGCTACGCTAATTCGAAAGCGACGGGAGCGATAGAAAACTTATTTTCAGTAGATCTCGGTAGGAATGTTATTGGTTCAACGGTAGTGCGGTATTTTGACACCGACTCTAATGTGCTGCTTGAACAAACTGGGACTGGGAATTTCGTAATACATCCAGCTTATCAAAAGAGAAAATTTGCACTTGTAGGAGATATCAGGGTCTCTGAAATATTTTATGTGCCAAATTCTCCCGAGGATAACCTCGATAGGTGCCAAGCGGCGTATTTTGGTTTAAAGATACGGAATAAATCCACCCGTGATAGAAAAATATCTGTGGTGGCTTACGCGGATCTCTGTTCAACCCATTTAAGAACTTCATCTGACCCAGAAATGGCTTGCTGCCATCAAGGGAGGGTGATTGTGGCACGAAGCAGAAACAATCCAGAGTGGGTAAGAGTATTTGGCTCAACAGCAGAAAAGATGGACTGTTCTGTCACCAGCGATATATCTATGACAACTGATGACTTTAACGTTACCCAAAATTCTGGATCAGCAAGCGTGGAGAGAGGGGGTGGAACGCCGTTTCTTAAACAAGACTTTGTTCAGGTAACGCCTTTAACGGAGTTAATTCCAGAAGTTGAGGTTGACATGAATCTAACATGCGAGGATATGCTCATTGGGAGAATTCAAGTCGACATCGAACTTCCTGCAAACAATGAGAAAGAGTTTAGCTTTATAGTTGGATTCACTTCAAAAGGTAGAAAAGACGCCATCAAAACATTTGAGAAACTCTTTGACTATAAAAAAGTCTATAGGGCAACTATCAGTAACGTTTTGAGCGAGTGCAATCGGTCGGTAGTAGTAACTCCTGACTCAGTAATTAATAGAGGGGTACAGTGGGCAAAGGCTAACATGATGAGGGTTAAGTCAGAGTATCCTCAAGGAATTGGATTTACAAATGACCCCTCTAAGTCGAGCAACATAGTGGCGCGCGATACTGCGTGGTTTACTTTTGGGTGTGACTATGTAGATCCGGAGTTCTCAAAGGCGGCATTGCAGGTGTTTAAGAAATACCAGCAGTCGACAGGCATGATAATCGAGTACTATAACGGGGTGTCTGGAGGGGTCGATGATTATCAGCTTAACATAAATGACGATACGCCTCTTTATATCCTTGCTGTGGTACATACCTATCAGATCACAGATGATGAACTATTTTTAAAAGAGATGTATCCCTCCGTAGAAAAAGCAGCTGATTACATTACGTCACAAATGGATGTCAACGGCCTTGTTTTTTGCAATGCGACTGGAGTTGGAGTCTATGGAATCTGCGGATGGAGAAACATCATTCCAAACTACGCAATAAATGGCGTTGTGACTGAGACCAATTCTGAATGTTTTTCCGCTCTTACTAGCGCCGCTTTGCTTGCTGACTTGATGGGCCGCAGCGAAAAAGCGGATTATTACAGGCGCGAGGCTAAGAGGCTAAAAAATGCGATTAATAACCGACTTATAAACCCCAAAAATGGGCTCTACTATTTAAATATTGACATTAAAGGAAGGACACATCCTGATGTAACTTGTGACCTCGTGTTCCCTGTTATATTTAACGCAGCGTCTCCAGCAATGTCTCACTTAATCATCGACAGACTCAACCGTCCTGATTTTCTCACGAGCGCAGGCTTGAGAACTGTGCCAAGAACCGCACTGAATTACCATCCAGAAGCTGGATGGGGCTTGACTGGGGGAATATGGCCCGACGTCGCATTTATGTTTGCTTTTGCGTGTTCAAAACACCAACCTGATGTGATGGTTAACATAATGCGAGGTACATTCAGACAGTACGAGCAGGATCCTACAAATCAGAACACTGTACCTGGACAGTTTTCAGAGTGGTATCACGGAGAATCATTTGTTAGTTATGGGATGAAGCTCTCGCCGTGGTTTCCACCGAAATATCTCTGGACCGCCCTAGAGGGGGTTTGCGGGGTAAGTCTTTACAGAGGTCTTAATTTAAATCCGAACGTGCCGTTATGGTGGAAGTGGCTAAGCCTCTCAAATTTCTTATACCACGGTAACTCAGTGAGCTATTTTGCAGGCAGAATACACGGCGTACTGAACATATTTGCAAATTACCCATTCAGCACAAATCTTGAGAATGTAAGCCACGAGTTTGAAAGCGATATTACAGACATGATAAGCGAGCGCCATGAAGACATCCACTTTCTTGCGCTCGGATCAAAGCGGCACATTGTAGTATGCGTGGGCAACATAACTGACAGTTCTATCGTTTTTACGTTCTATGTGGACAATATCTTGCACAAATATGCAGAAAAGTCAAGATACTCCATCCGTGTCTTTCACAGCGAAATTGATGATTGGTACGACCATGGGACCAAGGAGTTTGACAACATAGGGGGCTTTACCGTTTCCCTTGAGGCTGGCGGTTTTAAGGTAGTTGAATTGGTAGCACAACAAATCTAAGTCTAAGAGACTTCTAAGAGCTAAATGACAATTTTAACCACTTCACTAACTCGTTTCTATCAACATTTGCTGTGTTATCGATTGAGAGAGGGGTTACCGAAACGAAACCCTGTTTAAGAGCATACACATCTGTATCTCTTTCGTGATTGTTCAAAAAATCGCTGTCAATCCAGAAATAAGCGCACCCGCGTGGATCAAATCGTTCAATTATCCTTATATTAAAGACATTTCTCGCAAGTTTGGTTGCTTTGTAGTTAGCATTGTCTTTACCCATCGGAATATTTATGTTGAGAATATCAACCTCTTTTGGCATCCCCTGTGTAAGAACATGCTCAGAGACAGTTCTTAAAACTCTCTTCGCGAGATTGAAGTCGATTTCAGTTCTTGGTTCGAATATGTCAATGTTATGAGCTTGCACAGAGACTGCAATGGAGGGCACTCTTTGACTTGCGCCTTCAAGTGCTGCTCCTACAGTGCCTGACGTCATGACAGATTCTGTGCTTACATTCTCGCCAATATTTATCCCAGATATGAGTAGATCGGGTTTTCTTTTAAGGATCGCATACTCCGCTATAAGCACTGCATCGGTCGGAGTCCCTCCGATTGCGTAAGCCTCGTAATCATTTACCTTTGCCGTTGACACTCGTATTGGCTCAAATAGTGAAAGCGACCTTCCTACTCCACTTTTTTGCGCAGAAGGAGCTACAATAACAACTCTTCCAAGGTTGCGAACGGAGTCTGCTGCCGCTGCTATGCCTGCGGAATTTATTCCATCATCGTTAGTAATCACCATTACTTTCTCTTTAGCCATCGCAAGTCATCTTATGTCGTTTCATCACATTAATTTTCGCTCGATCCTTCAGCATCGTACATCAAAACATAATAGGTGTTATGATAATGGCATTTAGACAAGAACGCCATAACGACTCTTAGACTAAAATAATTGTATAACCAGTTAAGTGGTCATGATAATCTCGAATTTTTGTTTAGGTTGGGATTATAAACGTTGACGAAGGACGTATATAGTTGTCAGATTTTGGCTATTGGGAACTATGTTGCACTCGCCATTGAAATAAAGTCTATGGCTTTTTAGGAGAGTTTAAAAGACATTTGGAGTGATTTTTCGTAATATTCGGAAACGAATTTACCCTTCAATGTATCGATGCGTGTACCAGATGTTGCAAGAGCCTTCACGAGACACCATGCAAGGTCCTACTGCGCTTCGCGGCTCACATACCGTTCCGTAGAGTTTGCAATCTGTTGGGATCTTCAATCCCTGCAACACGAGGTTGCAAATACATCCCGTTTTAATTTCTTTGCTGGCAAAGTCCAAATCATATTTATTCTTTGCATCAAATTGATCAAATTCAGATTTGATTGCATACCCTGATTCCGGAATCACTGGAAATCCCCGCCATTCAAGATCGACAATATCAAATGTCCTTTGCATGAGTCTCTGTGCTTTAAC
This sequence comes from Candidatus Acidiferrales bacterium, assembly GCA_035624185.1. Taxonomy (GTDB): domain Archaea; phylum Halobacteriota; class Bog-38; order Methanoflorentales; family Methanoflorentaceae; genus DASPRZ01. Next base: position 38,575 of record DASPRZ010000050.1, on the reverse strand, counting down.
ATTTCCTTCATACTTAACGACTCGCGGATATGCATTTTCAACCTTGTGCTCACCACTTACAATCTGTTTTAAAAGCAGATAAAGACCATACAATATGTCAACTGGCTCGAATCCTGACACTACTTGCGGCACAGGAAATCCCTCATAAGGCCTTAATCCGGTTATGGTACAAACGTGTCCCGGTAATATGAAACCGTCAATTTTCGCTCCGGATTCAGTAACTCTTTGCAGGAGCCAGCTGAGAGCAGGAGGGATTAGTCGGTGGGAGCACATAATTGAAAAGTTATGAGGCAGAGAACTTAACAACGCTACTGATGTCGTTGGGGCTGTTGTTTCGAAACCAACAGCTATAAACGCAACGTCATTTTTTGTCTTCTTTGCGAGGTCAATTGCGTGCATTATACTTCCAACGACTTTCACATCACCTCCAGAATTTGCGAGCGTCCCTCTGGATCCAGGAACTCTTAGAAGATCGCCATATGTGGCAACAGTTACTCCTCGCTGCGCAAGTGTTATGGCCGCATCGATTTCTCCTTGAGGGGTGATACAGACAGGGCATCCAGGCCCCATAACAACCTTCATGCTTTTCGGTAAAAGTGACCTTACCCCGTAGCGCATAATAGATGCTTCGTGCGTTCCGCAAACATGCATTATTTTGATGGGCTCTCCATGGATATCCTGAATGAGTTCGTTGATCTTTTTTGACAGCATCTGTGCAGTTTCATTATCCCTAAAATTAAAGTTCACGCAAATCGCTCCTATAATACGCAAGAAAGACAGACATATAATAAGTTACTGTTGGAATTATGAATTAAAAATTATATGATTGTAAATATATATTCAGTGCTATTAATAAATGTCGAATATTAAAAAAGTAGCGTGAACTTGTTAAAATCGCGATAAAAACCACAAAGAGAAGTGAATTTGTCCTTCTCTATCTTTGTTGGAGTTTGCAGCTAGTAAATCGGTTATATGTATAACAGATGTGCTAATGTCAACAGGTAGATCCAGTTATCTGTAACTTAAATAAGTGTCTTTATCAGTCTCGTTCTGTTCGCCGTGGAGTTTACGGGATAACGGACTGTAATGTCATATATTGTTTAGTCTCGGATGGGCGACCCATATTAGAACAGCTAGATAAGAAAAAAGAGTTCCGTCAAGAAATATTTCAAAAAATATCGGTAAAGTGAAAGTTTAACCCTACGGTATATGTTGTAGCGGGAGACTTGGCATTTTTTCTGGTTCTGTTCTTACTGTCGCCGTTCGCTGTCCCACAACATTTAACCACCTAAGCTCTTCAAAACCGTGACGGTGCGGAGGATTGCTAGCATACTTTGCGCATGTAGTGTTACCATTAATGGTCACGTTGTAACTTCGGTAATCAGTATGATTTGCGGGAAATATGGAGCTTCACGGATTGAACGCATCCAAGCCATTCGCACATAAGTCACCGCAGTTTATTCAAATTCATTCGTAGCATAGAGCACTCCCGTCAAAGATAGGCAAACGCATAATTAATCAGCGCACAAGGTGATCGACCCATCTTGTTATAGTGCCAAAATTTATTAGTCTATGTTGAATCAACCTACATATAAAAACCCTAATTTATAATACCGAGCCGTGATAGTTTACTTTCAAGTTTCAAAGTAAGTTCTTTGGAAGTTTTCTCTTAAGCCTTAATTTGTTCTGCAGAAAATCCCTTGCTTGCAAGAATGAACTTTACGCGATCCTTGTGATTGCCTTGCAGTTCAATGAGGCCATCCTTAACTGTGCCGCCACAGGCTAACTTCGCTTTGAGGTAACTAGAGAGATCTTCTAAGTCGATCTCATGTGGGTCTATCCCTTCAATAATGGTGACTTCTTTACCGTATCGTCGTCTATTTACTTTTACAGTTATTCGCTGCTGTTCTTTAGCGACTTCTTCGCATATACAAAGCTCTGTAGGTAGCCCGCAAACGTAACACATTCCAGAATTCATGCCTTTTAATTTACCTCCGACTTTGTTCGGTTATTAGTTATGTACCCGTTCAGCTTACACAAACATTAAGGTTGTGGTATGTGCCGGATTACGGTGTTTAAATTACGTATAGTTGAAGACTATCGACCATTTTGCGTTAAGGTTTCGGTCCTATCACATGTATAAGATCATTGTCAGGAATGCAGCAAACGAAAAATGCTTTTTTATTTTCAGATAATCGTCTTTGGCCGATATTTCTTACCACTTGAATGAGGCAAGGGTAAAGAGACTTTCAAAGACAAGACAAAAACAGTAAGAGTAAGTCCTCGTAGTTACCATAAATAAGATACGAATTGTAAAAAACTTAGAAAAACGACGCACTAACTATTGAAGGTTCAGGCTACAAATTGACATATTGTCTCAACCCCCAACATGCTTTAGATCAATTTTGGCACTCAAATTACAGGAGCTTGCGTCATAAAGCTCGGATTTAAAGTTCTTTGCTTCTTAGCTACTCAGAGCAGCATTGAAATCATGAGCTGAATATACCAGCTGGCGCATTGATCCTCTTATAAAACGTGAAGTGGAGGGTTGTTGGCTGCAAGACTTTCGTTTAGGCTATTACTTCAGCTGGCGAATCTATGGACGGCTATGAACTTTTAACAGCAATCTAAACTAAGTAAGCCTTGCAATTTTTTGCTGGAACTCTAATATCATCAAACCTAAACTGCGAGCCACGACCTATTAACCATACGAAAAAAAATTCGGATCCAGTAAAGAGTCATGAGCTTATTATAATCTTTGTGATACCTTGCGAAGTTTTCGCTTAAAAAGATACAACTAGTCTGCCCTGCCCAATGTCTTGTATTTAGCATCCTCTTTTATCAATTTGATTTAAAGAAGCGCTTCACAAGATGATAGTTGAAATATCGGAACATTACTCGGCGTGACAATACTTAAATATATTACGAAAAAAATTAGAGCAGGAGAGTGTTTTAAGTGGAAAATTTATGGAAATCGCTTCCGGCCGGCCCAAATGTACCAGATGTGATTTATGCATTGATCGAGGTGCCAAGGGGGAGCCACAATAAATATGAATATGATAAGGAATTGGGAATCTTTGCCGTCGATCGCGTACTCTACTCACCAGTTCACTATCCTACTGACTATGGGTTTATTCCGCAGTCGTACTACGAGGATGGCGATCCTCTTGACGTAATGGTGATTATGGATGAGCCTACGTTTTCTGGATGTTTGATAGCCGTTCGGCCTATAGGGTTGATGAACATGGTTGATACCGGCGATCGGGACGATAAAGTCATTGCTGTTCCGGATAAAGACCCGATGTATTCCGGTGTTCGAGACATAACTGACCTGCCTCAGCACTTGTTAAAGGAAATTGCTCATTTCTTTGAGGTGTACAAGCAGCTTGAAGGCAAAAAGACCGAGGTTCTCGGATGGCAAGGATCACAGAGCGCAAGAGAGAGTGTCCTCCGCGCATTAGAGTTATATAGGGAGAAATTCGGTTAGTTGGATACCGCAAGGAGAATATCAAGCATTTTATCTCGTGATATTTATTGGCATGTGTTGTCTTTGTCAGAACTAATTTAAGTGGCAGTACTTTAAAAATCCTTGTGTATCGTCCCAGTAGCCAAAAGCATTCAAATTAATCATTTTATAATAGATTATGAACTTGACATGGTTACTAATGAGTCGATGCCAGTTATACTACTCGATGCCGCTCCATTAGGGGAAACACTGTTACATTCTCAATTATTAATCTACGAAAATTCATAATCATGAAAAGACACTATCAATGCAGAGAAGGGCTACTGAAAGGTGACCGATTGTGAGCCAAAAAGAAGAGGAAGTTACCTCAGTTCTGATGGAAGAAGAGCGAATTTTCTATCCCAGTGAAGCGGTAGTAAACGCCGCGCGAGTGAAAGATTGGGACGCTGAACTAAATGCTGGTGAAAACATTGAAACGTACTGGAGTGATAAGGCTGAACAGTTTGAGTGGTTTAGCAAGTGGACAAAAACACTTGATGACAGCAATAAGCCGTTTTATAAGTGGTTTGTTGACGGGAAAACCAACATCACCTACAACGCGTTAGACAGGCATATCAACACTCATCGGAGAAATAAAGTTGCCCTTCTCTACGTTAATGAGCGAGGAGACGAGAGTAAGGTTACCTACGAGGAATTATTGAGAGAAGTCAATAAGATGGCAAATGCGTTGAAGCAACTCGGTGTCCGCACGGGAGATAAAGTGGCACTGTACCTCCCGTCGTGTGTCGAATCGGTTGTTTCAATGCTCGCTTGCGCTAGAATTGGAGCTGTGCACAGTGCCGTGTTTGCTGGCTTCAGCGTGAGTGCACTTAAGGATCGTATTAATGAAGCAGAAGCTAAAGTGTTAATAGCTGCTGATGCAACATTCAGACGAGGGCAAACAACCGATTTAAAGCGCGTCTTCCGTGAAGCTGTTCCACAATGTCCTAGCATCGAAACTACAGTGGTTGTCATGCGCGGTGGGAATCTCGTAAAGGAGATCGAGCAGGAAAACAATGAAATATTTTATGATGCCTTAGTGCGAGGACAGCCTGCAGAATGTGCGCCTGAGGTAATGGATGCTGAAGATGTGCTCTACGTTTTGTACACTTCGGGAAGCACCGGTAAACCGAAGGGAGTCGTTCATACTGTTGGTGGCTACATGGTAGGAACAGCTACGACTTTACAAAATGTATTTGATATTCATGATGATGACGTGTGGTGGTGTACTGCAGATATTGGATGGGTGACAGGCCATAGCGGTGTTGTCTATGGACCATTACTCCTTGGAACGACAACTCTGATATATGAGGGCGCTCCAGATTATCCCAACCCTGATGCAATGTGGCGCATTGTAGAAAAATATAGGGTAACAAAATTTTACACGGCGCCAACTGCAATTCGACATCTTATGAGATTTGGGGATACGTGGCCGAAAAATTGTGATTTAAGCACACTGAAAATCTTAGGAACAGTTGGAGAACCAATTAACCCTGAAGCTTGGTTATGGTATCATAAAAACATTGGGGGGGGACGTTGCCCCGTAATTGACACATGGTGGCAAACTGAAACGGGAAGCTTTATGATATCCCCTCTCCCAGTAGCTCCACTCAAACCAGGATCGGTCACAAAGCCGTTGCCTGGAATCGTAGCGGATGTAGTTGACAACGAGGGGGAACCTGTGCCACTAGGGAAAGGAGGGCTACTGGTAATAAAGACCCCTTGGCCGGCAATGCTACGAACCCTCTATAAAAACCCCGAGCGCTATATTAAAACCTACTGGAAAGTAGTACCGGGAGATGTATATTGTCCGGGAGACATTGCACGAAAAGATTCAGACGGCTATTTCTGGATCCAGGGACGAGCAGACGATGTTTTAAAGATTGCTGGGCATAGGATAGGAACAAGCGAAGTAGAGTCGGCATTTGTCAGTCACTCTGCAGTTTCCGAAGCAGCCGTGATAGGCAAACCCGATCCTGTAAAAGGAGAGGTCATTAAGGCATTTCTAATCTTGAAGGAGAATTACCAAGGAGATTCTCACTTGGCTGCAGAAATAAAAAATCACGTCAGGCATGAAATCGGGCCAATTGCTGTCATCGGAGAAATAGAATTTGTAAAAATGCTACCAAAGACTAGAAGTGGGAAGATAATGAGGAGGGTACTGAGAGCACGTGAACTTGGTATTCCTGTGGGTGATGTCTCAACGTTGATAGACACGTAAAAGACGCGAGGACATTATGGGAAGCTGCGTACTCGCTATGCACAAAGTAATTATTGAGTTAAACAGGAGATGAGCGCCTCCTGTTAGCAGTTACTCTGTAATCATTCGTAGATCTGTATATCTTTACATGTCGTATCCAAGAAGAGTAAGACATTTGAGCCGAAACCTTCTTAATTTAGAAAATATCAATCTACGTTATCTGTTAAAATATCTTTGCTCTGAGACATTATAAATCAGCTAATGAAGACGTATAGGTTCTTAAGATCATTTTGCTTGATTATTGCATGATTATTTATATTTTTGTGGTACATAGTGTGCTTTTGGTGATTCGATTGGCGAAATGGATTTGTACTGTCTGTGAATGGATTTACGATGAAGAAGTCGAGGGAGTGCCCTTTGAAGAACAGCCGGAAGACTATATATGTCCTTCTTGCGGAGTGGATAAATCATATTTCGAGAAGTTACCGTAACAATTATTAATGCTGAGTTTTTCAAAACCTTACTTTTCAAAATATAACAAAATTTGACTTTAATTTATAATATCTCTTTTTGTGGAAGGATGATTGATCTCATAGAAAAAAAGTAGGGCAATGTAACGACCTCTTTTTATCAGTCATTACAGAAATATGGTCGGTGTTTTTTATCCAACACTAGCGTACTATTTTTTTACTTCGCTTGATATTGTAGCATTGATCATAAATCGAAAAAAAGTGCTGTTCCTCGTGATATTTTTGCCCCATGTTTATAACCTTGTACACTGCCATGTTATCGACAAACAATTTACTAAAAGCATGCTTGCATCAAATCATTATTGGCTGCCGGTGCTGCTTCCTAACTGTAGGGAGTGCAATAAGAGGGGCCATCTGCTTATTATGGTCAATTCGAATCAAGACTGATGGGGACGAACTATGAGTAAAAATAAGTTGAACTGGAAGATTGGGGGAAAGGCGGGCTATGGTATCATGACTGTTGGGGAGATGTTTTCACGAATATTTGTAAGAGGTGGATATTACATCCACGCTCATGTCGAGTATCCGTCTTTAATTCGTGGTGGTCATAATACGTTCCAGATAAGAGTAGATAATCAGCCTGTCCATGCGCCTATTGAACCAATCGACCTCCTTGTAGCACTCGATAAAAATACAGTAGATTTTTATGTGAAAAAAATCGTTCCAGGCGGAGGCATAATCTACGACGCTGATCAAATCAAGGTAGAAGAGACTCGAGACGACATTGTTTGGTATCACGTTCCGATGAACAAGCTCATAACGGATCTGAAGCTTCCGAAAGTCACAGAAAACATTATGTCTATGGGTGCTTCCATTGCGGTTCTCGGCTACGATTTGGACATGCTCAATGACGTTCTTGAGAAACAATTTGGCCAAAAAGGACCGAAAGTGCTTGAGCCAAACATAACTGCGGCTTTGGCAGGCTATAACCACATACTGGATAACTATCCGGAGCCATTTAGGATCCAGGTGTCACCGATTGAAAGGGTTGATCGGATGACTCTTACCGGGAATGACGCCATCTGTATGGGCGCAATTAAAGCAGGCATGAAGTTCATTGCGATTTATCCCATGACTCCTACTCACACCATTATGACATACATGGCTGCGCAAGCGGTAGACTATGGCATCACTATGGTTCAACCAGAAGATGAAATTTCTGGCATAAATATGGCAGTTGGAGCCAGCTTTGCAGGCGTGCGATCTATGGTGGCAACTTCAGGAGGGGGATTCTCGCTTATGACCGAGGGGCTGGGCCTTGCAGGAATGACGGAAAATCCTTTGGTAATCGTCGAAGGGCAACGACCGGGTCCATCTACTGGGCTCGCAACGCGAACGGCGCAAAGTGATTTGAGATTCCTGCTGCACGCATCGCAGGGGGAATTTTTAAGGATTCTTGTGGCACCAGGTGATCCAGAAGAATGCTTTTACGAGACGTTTAATGCATTCAATCTCGCCGATCAGTTTCAGACTCCTGTATTCGTGCTGACTGATAAGCACCTTGCCACGTCGTTTTACAGCGCTGATAAGTTCAGTACCGCTGGATTAGTGATTGATCGAGGGTGTATGCTCAAAGACGATGAAATACCACAAGACTTTAAGCGTTATCAGTGGACTGAATCGGGCGTCTCGCCGCGGACGATACCAGGACAAGCGGGCGGGGTCTTTGAGTCAAACAGCGATGAGCATGATGAGACTGGTTATGTCTCAGAGCAGGCGGTTGTGGTGAGCAAGCTAGTTGATAAACGGTGCCGGAAGTATTTTGCAGCAGCAAAGGTCATCGATGGGATAAAGTTCTACGGTAGTAAGAAATCACCAACTGCGGTTGTTGGCTGGGGTTCTACAAAAGGCGCCATATTAGATGCGATGACTGCGTTGAAAGAACGAAATGGTATAGACGTGGGATTTTTGCAAGTACTGTATATGAGTCCCTTCCCTACCCAAAAAGTCAGAGAGAGTCTTGCGAATAAGGAAAAAATCATCTTAATCGAGAACAATTACAGTGCGCAGCTTGGCAGCTTGTTAAAAGAACACGTGCACATCAGACCGCATCACAAAATTGTGAAGTATGATGGAAGGACGTTTAACTCGGATGAACTCTATCTGCGTCTGAAGGAGGTGATGTGAGATGACCGAAATGAAAGATTACGATGTGCCGGGAATTGCCCCTTACAATTTTCCAACTTGGTGCCCGGGGTGTGGCAATTTCGGCATATGGCGAGCCCTGAAGACGGCCCTCGCCAAGCTCGACATACCGCCACACAAAGTCGCTATCGTATGCGGTATCGGATGTTCAGGAAATTTTGGGTACTGGGTGAAAACGTATGTCCTGCATAGTTTGCATGGTAGGTCCATTCCCGGGGCGCAGGGAATAAAACTCGCAAATGATGATCTGCCTGTCATTGTCCATGCAGGTGATGGAGATACCTACGGAGAGGGACTGGGACACCTGCTCCACGCTTCAAGGCGAAACATCGACATCACAATCCTTGTACACGATAACGAAATTTATGGTCTGACTACAGGCCAGCCTTCACCGACCACGAAAAAGGGATTTAAGGCAAAAGTGAGCCCGCAAGGGACAATTGAATCGCCGATTAATCCGTTGACGCTTGCACTTAGCGCCGGTGCCACGTTTGTCGGCCGAGCGTACCCGCTCGATGTTGAGCACCTTTCAAACGTAATGGCAAGAGCAATAGCTCATAAAGGGCTTTCAATCGTTGACATTCTTCAGCCGTGCGTGACATTCAACAACACGTGGAAATACTGGAAGGAGCGTGTGTACAAGCTAGAAGAAACGAATCACGACCCTTCAGATTATGAAAAAGCGCTGGAAAAAGCAAATGAGTTTGATTCGAAGGTGCCAATAGGCGTTATCTATCAAGTTGAAAAGCCACGATTTGACCAGAAGTATAGCGAACTCCACAAGGGCCCCTTGGTCTTTGAGCCAATAGATGCCATTGATGTGATTGCGTTATTTGATAGTCAAGTGTGAGTTCTAAACTAAGTAACAAATGTCTAACCGAACGATAAGCTTACTTGTGGCTTGATGTTAGAGTATATGAGTGTAAGGCTTATGGTCTAGCTGCTTATGACGTCGCCTTCAAACGGCTTCCTTTTTTAAAAATGAGCCCATTGTTGTCTTATTTTAAAACCCCAAATTTGCGCACAGACGAAGATAGGAGCTGTAAAAGTAGGCATGCCAACACAAATACCTATGAACCACAAAGTCTTGCAGAACTTGAACTTCCATTCACACGAGAAGAATTAGTGAACTACGCCGAGCATAGAAAAGCAGGACTCGCTCAACAACATAAAAAGATGAAACAACCGTCAGTATCGGGGGACGACTGCGCCCAATCCTTCTCAGTTGAGTTCAAGGTGGTTGCGCCATAGTCACTGCATCTTCCATGCAGTTGAGAATCTTAAACGTGGAGGACTTATCGGGACTAATCTGCTGTTGCTTTGCCATCTCCTTAAGCTCTTCCACGCGATCTCCAGAATTTTATTATTTTGTGAATCTGCGCCGTCGAGAAGGCGCGATATAGACGTGAGATCGATACCTATATGCCTGACCACTGTGGATGTAGTCGTTGTCTTTACCGTTGGTTTGACAGTCGGTATTATGCTTTCTCTAATAAACGATGTACATACGGGCTTTAATTTTTCTATCTTACTGTGACTCCCCCCAAATTCCCGGTAGTACCCTTATAAAAGTACAGTTCAGGTAATATCAGCTTTTCATTGCACTGTTAAGCGAAAAGAGAAAAGAAAAAAGAAAAAGAGGAGGCGAAGGCCTCACGTCACACACAGTGTGTATGAATATTTGTTGCTGCCAGCTACAGGAGGAGGCCAACCTGGACGGTTAACACTCCGCTCACGGCCGGATCATATGGGTAACCGCCTGGAAATACCGCCTTGTAATAGTAGGTTCCCCGTTCCTGTTCTATGCGGGCGAATACGTAATTACCGTTTTCTGTTGTCGTCGTTACGTTGACAGCAGTCCAGCGTGCGTTGTCAGTGGCGTTGTCAGTGGACTGGTAGAGAATGACAGGCTGTCCTGTCACAGGAAGAGCGTGGAAAGTCAGTTTCCCGTAAATAGTGATCGCAGATCCAACGGCTACACTCGTATCTGGGGTTGCTGCAGTGAGCGCTGTAGACGAAAGCTGCGATCCGGCTGTCAGAGTTGGTTTTGATGCTTGACCCTGAGTCACGTGTGACGCTGCACCAACAATACTGACGACTCCCCCTACCAAAATAAGGAGGAGGAGCGTTAAAAATAGTGATAGCATTTGTCTTTTCATAGCAATTCACCACTATGTTGATGGCCTTTGTTTTATAAAAGCCCATCAACAATCAGTTTTTAGAAACATGTAACTATACGCGCGATGATAAAACTAACCCTAGTTGTTAGCGTCAAACGTGCCTTTGGAGTAATGTGTCAAGACGGTCTAACATCTTCTAAATATGCAGCAGTTATATTAATATACGCAGCTAGCAGTTATGACTGATATAGGCCGTGTCTAATGCATGCGTTACATTGGTAAGTCAAAAATAAGCAAGATACGTCCTAAACCAAACGCCAGTTATCCGTTGCTCTGCTTGCCTCAAGCGTTCAATAACTTCGTCGGTAAGCCCACTAACAGCTACGAAACGGAACACGACGATCAGCAAGCGTTTCTCGTCGTCCTTGACAAAAGCGAAAACGATGTGGAACAAGCAAGTTCTCAAGTAATACAACCAGTTATGCAACCCTATCCGGAAGTCACACAGCAACACTCAGAGAATAACATAGAAATCGCTTATCAAAGCTTGAAATCGAAATTAGTGCGACAAAAAGTTTATTTTAAGAAATGCAGATATTAGAGACGAAGAAAAAAGAAACAACGCTTAGAATTAAATCAAACAAATAGGGCTTGTGGTCTAGCTGGTTATGACGTCGCCTTCACACGGCGGAGGTCGGGCGTTCGAATCGCCCCGAGCCCATCGTTTTTTGATAATTTATAGGGATTATCATCGTTATTCTTTGAAAGGAAGTTATTTAGCTCATCAATTTTTGATTCAATGGATGTGAGGCGAGATTCGATGCTGGTTTCTAAACTTTGTTTTACAACTTTGTCCTCATTTTCTGTTTCCTCAAGAACAATAAGAAATCCTTTTTTACCCTCGTGATTTGCTATAAAAATCTGTGCAGTTTCACCTATAAGATGCTTATCCTGTTGTGGCAGTCGAATTAAGAGGTACTAGATGTCGGGTTTAAAGTGCAATGTGCTAATTTTTGATTTTCCAATGAATTGCATAAGTTCGCCTCGGTTTATTGGGATCGTAAAATAATTGAATCTTCCTACTTCATTGTGATAGTTACATTTCAGATCAGCCTTCGTTGTCTGTGCTGAAAGATTCCCTGATATGAACATCTGTGAAGGACGTTACTGTAACGTACCTATCTACTTTTTAGAAATGCATGCATCCTCTTTTAATGCAAAAGAATGCGCAAAAAAATTGCATAATACCGCTTATCCAACAGTTACTTTTTTCTCGACGGACGTTGAGGTTTCAGAAGTTGCCAAGTTGGATCGTGGTGACACACCTCAAGTTGGACAAAAAAGGTCCGCACGAAAAACAAAAAAGAGCTGATATAATAGCATTAAGCGGGGTTACTAGATCAGCTCTCCTATTTCTATCCCAATAATATTTGTATTCTGGAAACTGGCTAATCGCATTGACATTTTAACTGGCGTCTCCCCGTTCTCTTTTAGGTGATTTAAGAATCTCTTCTCTCTGAATTGTTTAAGGAAACGGACTTATTCTGTGCAATTATTCGAATTGATTATAACTTCTTCTCTATAGTCACAGATGTCATTAAAACTCTACACATTTTTATAATTAAGCTACGCTGTATATTTCTTGGGTAGACGCTTTCCAAGGGCAGATTATGTCATGGGTCCACCGCTGTCCACACCGCGTAGCCCATTATTTATGATTTATCGCTGAAATTCTCACTAATGCCATAAATGGTAGGTGAATATACTAATCTATAGATTATTAACAAAAAGTAATTGACGTAGTAAGCTTTTCACTATACTAATCCTCTATATGACAGATAATTTTTTGCTGTCATTTATCGCGACCACTTTCATAATGGCAGTTAGCGGAGGAACAAAAGATACCCAACAGTAGGGATATCACCCGCTTTTTTTCTTTTAAGTTTCTCACACGCTCATAGTTTATGACCGATAAGACGACAGTTTGGCGGTCGTTGTCTTTGGCCGCTGATAACTTCACTAATGCCATAAACAGTACGTGAATATAAGAATCCATAAACTATTGACAAAAAATAAAACACGTTTCTTGCCTTTAAAATAAATGTAAATGGTGATTGCAGCAAGGAAGGGGTAAGAAAGAAGTTAGATATTGCAGTTCTTATAGCGGTCCTTAGCGCGCTCTTTATTGCTGCTGGGGCCGCACTATGGGCGTTATACAGCTATACGATTATATGGCCGACCCCAATCCTAGTCCCATAGATACGGTAAAGTGAGCCGCGGTAATATTCGTAGGCACATACATAAATTACGTATTGTTTAAGCTTTTATACTTAGTGTTGATTTTATCAGATGGCGATCCGTTTGAACATGAAAAAGGCACTGATATGTTTATCGATTGTAGCGATACTCGTGTTCTGTGTGCCGAATGTCGCTGTAGCATTGACAAGCAACTTTTCGACGTGCAACTATTCAACGTCGTTCTGCAACAACGCCAGACACACGACTGACTGCAGCCCGACGGCGAGGGGCAGCCCTTCACGCGGCATATCGAATTGAAACTATGTGACCAAAGGCATTTTAACCGCTCCAGCCGCCCCGAACGGCATCGTCCACGTGGGAAGCGCTGATAACAACGTCTACGCCCTCGATGCAAAAACTGGGGTGAAATTGTGGAACTACATGGCTGGCAACGGTGTGAATTCTTCCCCCACTGTTGCTTATGGGATCTGATAAAGCTCGAAAAGCATCGTTGGCATCAATTCCAGGCATGAAGACTTTCGCGCTTGTCTTTCTTGCGCTAGCATTCTGATATTCTAACTTTATTTTTAATTTTATCTTTATTTTAGGTAGTAAATAGAGGGCGATGAAACGGCAATGAAACGCTGATAGTACCTAAATTATACTTTTATAGGGGTGCTACGGGAATCTTGGGGTATTGATACAGTAGGATAGAAAAGTAAAAAAGCGCATGAAAATCATTTATATTTAGATTTAATTGCATTAGAAAGCGTTTTTTGTGGCTGCATGCTTCCCCCAATTCCCGTAAAGTGCAATTAAATGCCCCATTTTAGTAATAAAATCGTTACAAAAATTACTTATGATGGGTTAATTACAAACAAAATGTATGATAATCGTAATAAAATCGTGTACGCATTAGATTAGGTCAGTTTTACTTTAATAAGTACAACTGAATCAAATGCATCGCAATTATAATATAATAAAACAAAATAATCTTCAAAAATTTTATAGCTTTAGGGGGGGGAGAAGTGCTGTTGCTATACTACGAAAAAGTCAAGCGATGGTTCAAACCACACAGACCCGTGGTTTTGATTTTTATTTTTTTGACTTTTATTGCTTTAGTACGTTTGGGCCATTTCGTTTAAGTTTTCGTTAAAATGTAATAAGGATAATTGGTTAGGTTCGAACTAGCTAGCTAAATGATAGGAGAAATGTATCTTCCAAATCTTAAAAATTATCCAAATTCAGATTATATCCGTATCCATGTAGCCAGATTCTGATGTTATTTATAATCCACAATCTTATAAATTGATAAAACGCGGTGATAATATCATAAAATAATTGAAGGTCAAATTAGACCACTGATTGCTACATTCCAAATCCACCTATCTACTTGAGATTGAAGAGGATCACTCATCCAATAGGTTGATGATGTCTCCTTCTATTTCAACGGGTTTTGTTGTTGGCGAATACCGCTTAAAGGGCACACCTTCTTTGGAAATCAAGAATTTTGTAAAATTCCACTTTATGTTGCTTCCAAGAATACCCCCCGGTAACTCTTTTTTCAGATAAACAAAGAGAGGATGAGTATCTTTACCGTTAACTTTTATTTTCTCGGAAATGAGGAATGTTACGCCAAAATTTATCAGGCAAGTTTTGACCATGCTCTCATTTGTCTCTGGCTCCTGTTTAAACTGGTCAGAGGGAAAGCCAATCACCACAAGTCCCTTGTCTTTGTAAGTCTGGTGAAGTTCTTCGAGTTCTTTAAACTGACCCGCCAGACCGCATTTGGTCGCTGTGTTAACAATGAGAACAACCTTTCCACGAAATTCGGACATGCTAACAGTTGATCCGAACGAATCACGAAATGTGATGTCATAAAATGTCATATTTTTACAACCTTCTGGTAACGACAAAAGCCACTACCGTTACTCGCCAATATCAGCTTTTCTATATCTTTGCAGCAGCTGCTTTTTTCTTCCCAATCTAGCAAATAGTCGAGCGTACAATAGCCCCTAAAAGGGCGCAAGCAAAGCCGCTGTCAGTGCGTACGATATAGGCATATAGTGAACTCGCATTTTCTTCTGACATGCTTCGATCCAAATGCTAAGTGGCCACAAACTAATAGCTTTGCACCGTGTCTGTCACCTATTATCGACAGAGTAAGATATTTCGAGCTGTTCTTGTTTGATTTAAAACGAGCCAAGATCTTCCGTGCAAGACGTGCAAAGATCCCCGTTAGATCCTTTATCGTTGCGTGTTTGGATTTCTTTCACCGGCTGACAATCAGTAGTAAAGAAGCTATATAAGGGCTCCAATTTCGAACAGGAGCCTTTGAATGGCGAGTTCTGGCGTTCGAATCGCCCCGAGCCCATTATTTCTCCTCTCTTTAAGGGGATTATCATCGTTATTCCTTAAAATGACTTTATTTAGCTCCACAATTTTTGATTCAAGTACTGAGAGACGAGATTCTGAGCGGTTTTCAAGCACTTGTTTTAAAACTTAAGTAGTAAGTTTTAAAACTTTGTCTCCTTGTTTGAAAACTTTGCTCTCTCTTTCTTCAAGTTCTCTTGTTAGAATAAAAAATGCTCTTTTCCCATCATATTCCGTTTCAAAGATATGTGAAACTCCTCCGATAACGTCGTTATATTTTTAAGGTAGTCTGATTTGTGGGTAAATTATGCTCCCTTTGGAATATAGAGGGTCAATCTTCGATTTTCGTATGTAGTGCATACGCTCATTGTATTAAGCGGGGAGTGACGCTTCAGCGTACGGCGATGGTCACAACTAGGGTGGCGATGGAGGCTACCAACATTGCGGACATTAAATAGAGCGCGCAATGAGCCATAACAGTTCGACAATTGATGCAGATCAGAGAGACACGCTGTGGCGGGAACTGTAGCATACATTTAAGAAGTGGTTATCTAGCTATCCTAGGATCTGAGGACGATATAGCTTTAGAACCTGAGGGAAATGCTGAATGCTTGGCTATTGCATAGAGAATCGGTTGAGATATGTGTCATTCACTCTGACTCTGGGAGCGCTATCGCTTTCAGTCTTGTGGAGAGTGACATCTATCATATCAACCTCCTTCTTCCTTTTTCTACAAAAATGGTAATTCAGGACTGTAGAATCAAAAATGCCCTCAGTATGAGAAACACATGGACATTAACTAAAGAAACAAATAGCTTTGATCGGCATCATACTTTTTGTTGAGTACTGTCGATGCCACGACTCGGATTCGATTTTGATAGGGGGGCATGTTAAACATACTTGTTAGGTGCTTTTAAGGCCAGCAAATTCAACGTGTTCGTAGTCTTTTTTGTCAGTCTTCTTAAAATAGCTTCGACTTCCGGTAATATTATGATCATAAGCTATGTTGTGCTAAATATACTAAGCTTACAAAAGGTCAAGGTGCAATGAGCATATGTAACGAAAGGAGCTGAAACACGCAATTAAATAATAGAAGAGTAAACATGCAACAAGATAAAATCCTGAGATAATAGATGTGAGCATTAAAAATTAAGATCAAAAGGTGATGCATATGACTACGAAAAAGGGACTGATATGTTTATCGATTGCAGCAATAGTTGTGTTGTGCACTTTGAATATTGCCACAGCATCGACAAGCAACCATTCGACCACGTTCTACAACAACGCCCGGCATATCGACGACCAAATACCGAAGGCGAAGGGCAGTACTTCAAACGTCGTATCAAATCGGAACTGTGTAACCAAAGGCATTTTTACCTCCTCCGCCACCTCGAACGGAGTCGTTTACATAGGGAGTCAGGATGGTAACGTCTACGCCCTCAATGCGAATACGGGGACGAAGATGTGGAACTACACGACTGGAGGCTGGGTGCGCTCCTCTCCTGCCGTCGCCAACGGGGTAGTTTACGTTGGGAGTTGGGATCATAACGTCTACGGCCTCGATGCAAATACCGGGACGAAGATGTGGAGCTACACGACTGGAGACGCTGTGCATTCCTCTCCCACCGTCGCCAACGGGGTAGTTTACGTTGGGAGTGGGGATCATAATGTCTACGCCCTCAATGCGAGTACCGGGACAAAGGTGTGGAGCTACACGACCGGAAACTATGTGGAGTCCTCCCCTGCCGTCGTCAACGGGGTAGTCTACGTAGGGAGCTTTGACCATAACGTCTACGCCCTCAATGCGAATACGGGGACGAAGATGTGGAGCTACACGACTGGAAGCTGGGTACTCTCCTCTCCCACCGTCGTCAACGGGGTAGTCTACATAGGGAGTGGGGATCATAATGTCTACGCCCTCAATGCGAATACGGGGACGAAGATGTGGAGCTACACGACTGGTGGCTTGGCATCCTATGTTGAATCTTCCCCTGCCGTCGTCAACGGGGTAGTCTACGTAGGGAGTGATGATAAGAATGTCTACGCCCTCAATGCGAACACGGGGACGAAGATGTGGAATTACACAACCGCAAACATTGTGATATCCTCCCCTAGAGTCGCCAACGGGGTAGTCTACGTAGGGAGCTTTGACGGTAACGTCTACGCCCTCAATGCGAATACGGGGACGAAGATGTGGAATTACACAACCGGAGGTCCTGTGTTTTCTTCTTGTGCTGTCGCCAACGGGATAATCTACATTGGGAGCTTTGACCATAATGTCTACGCCCTCAATGCGAATACGGGGACGAAGATGTGGAGCTACACGACCAGAGACTGGGTACTCTCCTCCCCTACCATTGTTAACGGAATCGGATAGAGTTCGAAACAAATGAGAAATGCCTATTGCAGTAAATAGAGAACATAAACTGCAGGCATTCCTGCATAACTGCAAGACTATTACGCTCTAGCAGATTGAGGTTACAGGAGTAAGCGCCGGCCGATCTAAACGCTCCCTTACCAGACATGAGGGGTAAGACGATATCTAATGTGAGCTATATAGTCGTCGACCTTTGAGTCCCTACCATAACTCACATTCCTGCCGCACCATCCGCCTTACAAGTATACCCACGAAGAAGACTCCCAGGAGCACTTCGATCCACGATCCCAGAAAAAAGACGAGGAGCCGTAATATAACAAAAAATAAAGACGATTACACCCGTTTTTTCAACGGGCTTCTCTAAGCAGCCCGACCATAATATTTAAATGCGCATAGCGCGTGAATTTAAATGTATAGGTATTTGAAATTAATAAAAGGAGGTGAACAGAATGGTGTTTTTACTTCTTCCGGGGTTCCAGCCGCTCGCTTTCATAATAGCAGTCGGATCTTTCCTATGGACGCTTATTCCAGGGGTCCAGCCCATCGCAGCATGGGTATTCGCACTAGCATTTTAACCAGTTTTTTATGCAGTGATTTTTCTTATAGCTTTGCAGTGGGTCTCTAGTTCTAAAACAATTGATAGACCGCGAAGCGATAGCGATGCGGTCAAATCAATCCTTTTTATTTCTTTTTTGATACCAATAAAAGACGAAATTAGGGGTCACGTTGTGCTTATCAAATAACCTAATAATCCATACCACACCGGGACACCATAATATAACAAGAAACCGGGAAGGTAATTACATCGACTATTCAACGGGCTTTTCTAGGCGTTGAATTGTCTAAATAACAATTTCATCTCTTCGCTTTCTCGCAATGTAACAAAACCAAATGAAAAGCATTGTTGCAAGAACTTGTTGTCACACAGCTTTATAAACTTATTAATACCGGCTTTTGACAATGGTGACGGAACAATTATAACAAACGTTACCGACATCTTCGCGGTTTGTTCGAATGTTATAGAATCCGCAAAGAACGAAGTCATCTATCTCTCCCCCACTCCCTGTTAGTCCTTACCTCTCTCAATTCAACCTAACCGAGAGAACTAAGGTGTTTATAGAAAAAGGAGGGCGGATGCGGGGTATTACCGATATCTCTTATCCATATATTGGAGAGATATGAGACTTTTTAGATAATGGTGTAGATGTGCGCCACTTCCGTCAATATCTTGGAACACTTATGCTGGTGGGAGATGAGAAAGAGAATGTTAGCACGATGACCGTCGATGTAATTAGTCTTTCAATGGATACTCCCATTGTAGCACTCTGGAGCGAAAATCCTGCTTATGGTAGTACCTCATGTCTACCTTCGAGACACCGTGGGAGCAGGCAGTCCCTGCGACTCAACGGATAGAAGAGCTGCTGAAAGAGGGGCTCCTGGTATTTAGAGATAGACGTAAGCGTTATCGAACAAAGCAGACATCCTTCCAGTACTTCATGTAGTCGTCATAAAAGCTCTCAGGTAAGGGATGAGTATAATTGCTCCGCTCCACCCCCGATAAGCTGTGTGTTAACGCGTATGCACGATTCGACTGGTCCCGTTGCATAATGTCTCCATATTCTTCAGGGAATTTTCAGAATTCTCCTAACACAAAATGGCCTGCTATCCGAGAAAGAGGAATCCGTTCTCGTTTTATCCCGCATTGCGAAGCTGTTATATTCAAACATAGGTTCATCGGTCTGCCTCCCCATCTAACAGTAATTTGAGAACCTCGACAACTTGCGGGGGCCATATACGGAGTGCCCCATGATTTTATCTTGCAACTCTTTCACGTTAATAACGGGCTTTTCTAGTTGTAAAGCCTCTCTGGACTGTTCTACCGTTAATTTCGATATGGTAGCTTTCTCCTGAGCCCTTCGTACGCTGCGAAGAAGGTGAATGCCGCATGTTGTTGAGCACGATACGTGTCTATTCGCCCTTCTGAGTTTGCAGTGTTGATGTGTGCAAGTATGTTTTCAATATCTTGCTCTGTACTGATACGATTCGTCACCCTCTTTCGTTACTTCAATGTTCTTGGTCTCTCAAGAAATACAAAAAAAGGCGTAGTAGCGGTTATCAAGCCTTGTTTTTATGAATATTTGAGGAATCCACAGCGAATAAATCATTTTGCACTTGGAACTTCACACTGATGTTTTTCTAAAATATTGGTACTTAAAGCATCCCACACTATTCTTGTTGATACTACCCCTTGTGCAATGCCAGAAAGTTTTAGTCGCTTGCCCAATCCAATCTTGCCATTTTTTGTTAATCCCGTTTTTCTATACTCTAGTTAACTTTTCAATTATCTCAACGTGAAGAACAAATCAAGCTCAAAAATCCCATTATGTGGTCCCTTATGCGAAAAGTTTCCCTGCTTGTGAGATAGAACACAGTGAGGATTTGAAGCTTCAGCTTCTAGCCGAGCATACAATAAACCTCCACATGGCGGCGGTCAGGCGTTCGAATATGGTTCTCTCTCTTTTAACAAAATAATTGACTGTAACAAAATAATTGAAGCAGCAGCTATAGATATAATATTATTGTGCCCGACGCATCTATCACACAAAACCCACATCATGATGATTAGGTTCAGACGTAGACTATGGATTATTATGCTAGCCACTGAGTTATACGACAACCCTTAGAATGCCCAAGGTACGCTGTCAAAAACAAGCTGCTGCAAAACTCTGCGTTAAGGCTCTGCGACGATTTGCCACGAATGTCGATAGCTTTTTATCGCTTGCAACGAAATTGACTCCAACAATTGCTGGGCCTCGTGATCGTGATGTCTCCGAGGGTAGTGCAAGGATGATGGACGATGATCAGCAAGGAAGTAGTACTCAAGGACCGACGCGTGATCGTCGATTTGAACTGTCCAGTGGCGCGGTTCCTGCATAACCCCGTGCTTACGGCCAAGGAAGTGAACCGGGTGTGGCAAGACCCGGCCCTTCAGGTCACGACTGTCCACAACGCCGGCATCGCGCTACACGGTAGCGACACGGTTATGCTATTCCGGTCTCATCTTCGTTGCGGCAAGAGCGTGCTCGGGGTCGCCCGCAGCAGCAACGGCGTCGACGGCTGGCACGTCGAGCCGCAACCGGCTATGGTGCCAGCCGTCGAGGGGGACGCATTCGCCCCCGGCACCGATGCCAAGACCCTCATCGAAAACGAGTCTGGTGGCGTCGAGGATCCGCGGATCACCCAGATCGGAGACACCTACTACATCACCTACAGTGCCTATCACGCGACCGTGAAGAACCGAGTGCGCACCTCGCTGGCCACGACCCGCGATTTCTCCCACTTCATGCGCTATGGCCCGGTGCTAGAGCGAGACATGCGGAACGTGGTGGTTTTCCCCGAGCTCATCGGCGGCCGCTACGCGGGTCTGTTCCGACCCAATGACACCATAGGAGACGTCGGAGGCATCTACACGCAGATTAAGCTCGGCTGGACGAGCTTGATCGAGTCCAATCGGTGGGAGATCCCGCCGGAGCCTGTCATGAGAACCGGCGCGGGCCCGAGCGCCTTCTCGGACAAGATCGGTCCTGGCGCGCCGCCGGTCAGGACTCCCAAAGGCTGGCTCAGCGTGTTCCATGGGGTACGCTCCACCATGGCCGGCAACCCCTACGTGCTCGGCGTAGCACTGCACGACCTGGCGGACCCGGCGCGTGTCAAGATGTCGAGCGTACCCCTCCTGTTCCCGTCCAGGGCTGACTGCCGCGTCGAGGACGCCGCCTACATCCATGTGCCTCAGGTTGTGTTCACTTGCGGGGTCGTGCACCGCGACGATGGCAGCATTCTCATCTACTACGGGGGCAATGATACGGTCATGAATGTGGGCGTGACCCACGAGGACGTACTCATCGCGCTCTGCGAGAGCTACGGTCAGGACCCGCTGACCGGGCACCTCAAGTACGACATCCGCAGCAACCAAAGCTGACGAGCTCTGAACCAGCGGCCACTAGGCCACTAGGATCGAGTTAACTTTATTATTTACGCGCTAAATAGCATTAAAATCAATTTAAGTAACTATATTTTTATTCAATAGAAATATTTTATTTTGTCTAATATCTAATTTCTGCCATTTTTTAAATTGAGATTATTTATTGAAAACGGATATACGAAAACAGTACAAAAGGGATCAATATGGATCAGATAAATCGACTGCTGCATCAATCATAACAAGTTTGTAGCGCGCTAATTTACAAAAGCGCATAAATAATTTTACAAAAAAGTAGCAAACCTGTACAATTGGACTGGCAAACCACGCTATACTTTTATAACATTTCACTTTTTATAGCAAAGTCGAAGCGTTGGACGTTTCCTAGAATGAAGCATTAGACCTCACTAAAAGGAAAATAGGAATAGATAATGCTTTAATTTTTGTAATTAATTCAATAATAACTCAAGGATTAAATGGGGAGAAATTAACAATAATGAGCCACTAAAAAAATTCCGCAGACAAAAGTTATTCGACAATTAACGCTCCAATTGACGCAATATTTGACTACATTGTGCCTGTTAACTTGTCTCACATTTTTAAGAGATATAAAAGATTGCCTGCTATAAAAAGCACAGGCATCAAAGAAGATTGGACAAAACCTGGTTTGATAAGAAACTGTATATTTTGAAGACGGCTCAACTGCACAAGAAAGTCTGCTGTCAGTGGTTCCACATACTTCTTTTTCTTATAAAATAGAGAACTATACATCTCAATTAAGTTTCTTAGCAAAAAGAATTGAAGGTGACTGGTTGTTCATCGAGCTTAGAAACGGACAGACAAAAATTGAGTGGACATATAAAGTTGTTCCAGAGAATTTTATTGCCCGAGTAATTATTAAATCATTTCTCATGAAAGACTTGAATGGTTTACTGACTAATGCCTTGACTATATTAAAGGACGACGTGGAAAGTGGAAGATATAAGAATGTCAGCAACTAACAAAGTTAGTTCAATTCAAAAAGAGTATTTCAATGTTTAAAAAATCTAATCAAAGCTTAAAAAAAAATATTTCAAGAGTATATTAGGAGCGTCTTGCTTGCTTGTGTCGAGCTTGCGTTTTATAACTTGCCTAATAATATGAAAATAACCAGATCTTGCAAAGGATCCGGTTTACTGGCTGGTTACGTCAGCAGGAAGGTCAGCACGCACTACAACACGGCGTTAAGCAGTGAGCAAGTGGTAACAGCAAAAAAAACAACGCAGGCCACACACAGAAGCTAAACACAGCCCACGAAAGCAACAGACAACACATCTCAGTTCACCTCCTTTCGTATTTATTATTAGTCCGATTTATGAAACTAAATTAACGCATCGATACATTAAGTTGTTTAACATTTTTCTGGGCTTTTTTTAAAAAAAATACTGAAAGCACACCCTTAATTTCTGATAGAGTTCAAAATAGTAGCTCAAGTTAGTTATGGATTCTTCCCGGCCAGAATTGAAATGTTTGCAGTGGTAACTCAGGATTTGACGAGTAAATCGTTATTACATACCCAGCCTAAGTATGTGCAAACGACAAAACAGATAAAAAAGCTTTGTTTTTGAATTGTATTTGTACGAGATTAAGAAAATGGGCTCTAATAATGTGGTGCTATTGTTATGAGAAAGATTGGCCGTGTTATCGGTATATCCTACCTGACTTATTGGCCTTTAGGCTAGGCCAATTTAATTTAATTCGATGGCGAGGCGTTAGTATTGTCATTAAAGTTAACGTTCATAGCCACTTCTTATCCACAACCCTGGTAGAAGTTTCTAAGACGCCATTGAAAGCACGACACTAACAAATAGGATTAGTTTTATTATCTCCCGCGTATAGTTACACGCTTATTTAATGGAGGTGAATTTATGGGTGTCATCGCACTTTTATCAGGAGGTTTTCCTCTGATGTTGTTAGTTGGATATCTTAATAATTTCGGGACGTGGCCTAGTATAATACAGACAGGCTGGCCTAATGTAATACAAGGAGGTCTGGTATCACTAAGCCATACCCAAGTCATTGCACTGGCAGAACTTATGCTCGGAGAGATAGGTCTACTGGCACTGCCGTTTTGACGTATGTGAAGAGATATGAATATTAAAAGTCAATTGATATGCGTTTTAATTGTAACTGTATTATCGCTTTGTCCGGTCTCTAATGTTGCCGCAGCTCCGGTGAGCAAACTTACGCCTGAAATTCATAGTAACTATGCTGGGGATTTAAAGGGCGGACGGCAGACATATATTATTGCAAGATTCTTTTTCTTTGCCCCGACATTCTGTGGAGAAGCAACGATTCTCACGATGGAGGTCGGGCAATCCATTCATCTTAAAGGTGTTCTTTCATATGATACACCACCAACCAATTCGACAGACTACTCACACGGCATCCCGTACAAGACGCTTAATATTCAAAGTTTAAATTCTGACGGGGAAACGTGGAGTACCGTCGGAACTCTTGGCACATCTGAATCCGGAGCGTTTGATGTGAAACTAACTCCCACAGCAGTAGGCGTCTATACTTACTGGATAACATATGACGGCGATAGTCAATATGCTCCTGCGGTTAGTAATGTAGTGACGCTAACAGTAACTAACATGGCAATTTCGTGAGACAAAACGCGCATCGAAGCCACTTTTCTATCCACAAATTCATCCCACCATGCATCACAAACAAATACAAGCCCTATCAACCCTTTTCTTTTTCTGGCAATGACTGGCGCCCGGCGCACCGTCGTAACGGTAATTGGAATGCACAAGTCCCTTATCAACAAATTCTTTGACCACATAATTTTTTCTGTCTTGTAGATATCTGTAAGGCATACAGTTATATTGTTGTAAATGGGGTGTCTTCTGTCATCATCAGTGCCATCCCCCGCCTCTCTTTGGAACAATCTGTCAACCAAAGCACTTAATTCCATGTCTTCACTGAGAAGTTTCATTACCTCCCTCTTAAGCTCACCGATTTTTGAGTCTGGGTAATGTTAGACATGTAGCCTCCGCGCTTAGTAGAAAATTACACCCACTTGACGTATGCTGTCCCACTTCTTAGCTGATTTTATCTTTGTCAGCTTTTCAAGTGATAGGCGGCAGGTTGTTTTTGATCTCGCATGACGTGTAGAGTTGAACAGTTTGGAGGCTTTTTATGAATCGCAGGAGTTCCACTTTTAGCCCACGGTACTGCCCTCATCCAAAGTCGCAGGGAAGCCCCATTCTGTGCTCATCGCACCGATAAGATGGACATTTTTCCCCAACAAGGCAAACCAAAAATCATCGGTAATTTTATGCAGAGTATAGCCCTGTGCCTTGTACGACTGAATTAATTGCACTTTATAATTAGTGGCATCCTCGAGGCTCTTTGCTGGATAAATTACGATGTGTACTACGATGCTTTTGTTTGTTTCATTGGCTACATCGCCAACATATGCTTCTCGTCCGTTCACGGTAGTTTTATAAAATGGTACCTTATACTTTGCTGAAATTTGAGCGCTATAATCAACTGGCGTATCTGTCGGAGCGGCAATGGCTTTTGTCAGAGCTTCCGTAGTAGAAAGTGGAGAACTTTGAACAGCGGTGTTTTGACTGACAGTGCTGGTCGCGGAGGCCCCAGCCGCAAAAAACATTAGAATCAATATCCCGACTGCGGCCCCTGCTGTTATCTTATACAGTTGTCTTGTCGCTCTTTTCGCCCAGAATCTTGTCCACAACGATTTTACATCAGACCAAAGTACATTCGGTTCTGCAGGTTGTGTAGGTGGTTTAGTTACTATTGTACCGCAATTTGTGCAGAATTCCGCACCTTCGAACAGATGCTCTCGACAGAACCTACAAAATCTTTTCTCGTCCATGACTTATCACTTCGCAACTTTAAAAGTAATGATTTATGCCAATGGGCATAAAGGTTACGCAGTTTGATGCGTATTTACGCGAGAGTACTCGTTAAAGAAAATTCGGAAGCATCGTTTGGTGTGGTCACAGGCGTTCTACGTAATGTAACATAAAATGGACAAAGGTTTATGCTTTCTGCCATGTTGTTAATTGTTTTTTAAAAATCACGCTTGAAAAAGGTGACGAATATAAACATGAAAATGGATTGATATGCCTAGGAGGATTTTTCATGCTAACTCACTTGCACATACACTATGATAATTGCAATTTAAAGATGATGGTCTGAGAGGTGCATAATCAAATTAAGTTTAACAATTACTTAATAATATTAGGACTCTAAAGATAAACGTGATTACGTTAACTATCTTTACTACAGCATAGGAAAAGGAGTACTATGATGCTTGATGAAATTGAAGCAATGAAAAGGGACATTGAATTCCGGGGCAATGAGATAAAAAAAATAGCTGAAATTGACTGGGAATTGCCGGAGCTTAGAGATATCGCTCGTGGCCTTGATGGTATAATTTTGAATATAGAAAATCTGGTACAAATTACAGAGATAATTAGTAAAGAAGTTAAAAATTTAGATCAGAGAGTTATAACATTAGAAAATCAGCTCGGCTCAAAGTAAAATAAGAAGGAGCATCAACCAAGTTTTACCCCCAACCATTGCGGCCACCATGGCATGGGAGTTTGAGAAACGTCAACGAAAGGATCTGTTACGACCCTTTTGCCTTCCTCTTAGGGAGGAGATACATTAACATGATCCGATAATTGAGGTTTTTTAGAGCCTACTAGCATAAAAGACGCAGCATTGTTCTCTTTAGGTATAACACACGGCAGCGTCGCCATTTGGATTGGCCAGAGTCAACCCTAATTTTAGTTTATACGTTATGTGGGAAGGTTATTGGTGGTGATGTTGAGTCATATCTTTAACGCACATTTGTCAATCACGCAGTGGCAGCTATGCCAAGTTACCATATAGTTTCAATTATCAGGATTTACAAGCTTGAATGCCATCTGACTACACTTGCAGTTCAAAGTAGAGAACTTAAAAAATATGTATTATCTGTGCTTTCAATTTGTCCCTTAATCGCTAATAGCAAGCACATTCACAATTCAGGAGTGATAACTAAAAGGGAGAGTATAATTCAATGAATTTAGTTCATGTTTCGTAGTTGGACGAATATTATCAATAGAAACACTCATTCGCCTTTTTCTAATGAATCCACACCATGAACAGAGCAAAACAACAATATTATGCCTAAAGGACTCATATCGGTCCATATATATTCTAGTGAAGCAGCGTCACGTCAAGTCTATGGAAGTTATTAATGCTTGACAACATCTTCAAGGTTCTTTTCTTAATCGGTTTGATTGTAACGTGGATCTTACGGTTCCCAACTCTAAGACGGATCCCACGCGATATCACTGCTGGTGTGCCTCTGACGCAGATGGAGTGGCTACTGTGATATCTCAATTTCTTTGGACTGGCTGTCATACATTTTCTCTGCCTGTTTACACCTTGGTTAGATTTTGCAGATTATTGGCTGCCAACATGGGTTGGATGGATAGGTGCGATAATTTTAGCCGCTGCTGTGTGGTTGCTATGGTGCTTACAAAAAGATCTCGGAAGAAACTGGGCTTCTCTATTACAAATCAGAGAGGCACGTACGGTTATAACTAGTGGGGTATTTCGTTATATTCGGCATCCGAATTAAGCTGCGAACTTACTCTGAGGGATCGCGCAAGCGTTATTACTATGGAATTGGATCGCAGGTTTGTCCAAGCTGGTATTTTTTATTCCATTTTATATACAGCGGGTTAGGCGTGAGGAACAGATGATGCTCAACAACTTCGGAGAAGAGTACCGTTCGTACATGAGCGGAACTGGACAGATTATTCCACACTTCTGGAAGTAATTAATCGTGCTAATCCACAATAAATATTTTAAGATTAACTTCTTTTTCGAATCAAATACTGTCAGTACAAACCCTTTAAACAACTAAACAGGAAGACCGCATGATGAAGCCTGAGGTACATATCTTATTAATAATATCTGCCAGTACTCTGTTTTAAATTTCTGCCTCTTGTTCTCTTGCCAATTGCAATCTTCTGAGTTTTCAATATCTTCCTCTGTATTCTATTTCCTGTGTTAAATAGTACTTTTCGATTGAGGCTCTTTTGCGCACGGAAGCGCTTAAAATCGAACAGGTGTTTATTGTTGTTTTTCCAGTTTTTCGCCAAGATAAGTTTATTTTGGCTTTTCAGCAGTCAACATATTCGACGCATACCAAACCATCAAAGAAAAGGCTTGAAACGTTCAGATTGCTATTCTCATAATGAGTTCAGTAGATGTAGCACGCATTATATATTTATCTCAAAAAACCAACGTATTGGCTGGACAATATAGCATCCTCTTTTTGTACTAGATCAAGTAACGATCTGGCTTCGGATTCTGGATCCTCTGCGCTCCTGTTAATGGCGAGATACTAAAAAGGCAACAACAGGTCTATAGAGTTCAAAACAACGTTGCATGATTCGCCTCGCACTTACCTATCAGTTCCACTGGTAAAAAAACACCCAGAAGAAGGGAACCGGTTAAATTAATGTAGTGTCGAAACTATTCAGGTACGGATATATAGTATAACAAAGAAAAAGCATAGCGACTTTGCAGCACGTTTGTGTTTGGAAAAACGTATAAAAAGGAGGTGAAAGGAAATGTTGTTATTCTTGCTGTTAGGAGCAATAGCGGTAGCAGCGTGTGGCCTCGTAGCCAGTGCGTGCTGTCCGTTGATAGCGCCGTTGATTGCCGTGCTTACTCTGGCGTAGTGATGCTCCAACGACATTTACGGAAAAAGTATAATGCCGCTGGAGCTACCGAACATGGTGGCGAGTTGTGCAGCGTTCCGAGCGGCATTTATTTTTACTACGGTTTATGTTTTAATATGTTCGATTTGTTCCTAACATTCTTCCAATGGAACTTTTTTTTCCGGTGGAAACTGCGAGATAAAACGAAAAAAAAGACTTTTTACACTCTCTAGATTCTGTTTACAGCCTTAAGATCGTTTTTGTTGATACCAAGAACTTTTGTGTGGTGACTATCTACGACCTCGTTTCGGCTTCATGAAGAGAGGCGATGTTCTTCGCCGTTCCTGGGTACGGCTCGCAATATAGAACCTCGAGGAGTGTCGTTTCAATAATCTGTAATACAAATTCAGGCATTCGGCTGATAATCAAGAAGCTAACAAGAAGAAGTTAGATCTTAAGCCCTTGATATAAATTTAGCGCATTGCTAGCGGGCTGGTTTAATGATGTCGTATGTCCTGTGTAACGTGATTTCGCTCTTAACCTAAAGGTAATGGTAGCTCCAAAGATAGCAATCTGGAGTCTCCGTTTATTCAGAAACAAAAAAGTTTTAGGATAGCTACTGCTAGGTGCGCATGGTCACGTCAAAATGAAGGGAGAAAAACCGACTGACTTATGTTTTTTGGGTCAAAGTCATCAACGATGAAGCCCGATTTGTGAACGTACTATAAATTCCCTTAAAAATTAAAGTAAAAAAGAGAGAGAAGGACTTAATTTGCCAGCCACTGCTCAAAGTTGCACAACGTTATCTAAATACTTTGCAACTTCAATAATGTCGAGTCTTGTGTGAGGTTTTTATGTAACTCTGTAGTTACGCTAGCGTAAGCACCGAAATCAACGGCGATATCAATGGGAATAACGCACAGCCTACGAGGCCGAGTGCTGCGTCAGCAATTGTAGCTAACAGCAAGAGTATTATCATTTCTCTCACCCTCCTTCACTGTTTATGTATCACGCTAACGTAAGTATGGCAATCAACGGTGCAATCAACGGGCAGAGCGCACTGGCTACGAGGCCACACGCTGCGACCGCTATTGCTCCTAACAGCAAGAATAACAACATTTCCTTTCACCTCCTTTACCACCTATTGTTCCGAGCGGCATTTATTTTTACTACGGTTTATGTTTTAATATGTTCGATTTGTACCTGATATTCTTCCAATGGAACTTTTTTTCCGGTGGAAACTGAGAAATAGGCATAAAATGCAGCACATACTCATTAAAAATAAAATAAAAAAGAGAAACAAGAACTTAATTTTATCGGCAGCCGCTCAAAGTTGCACAACTTTATTTGAATAAGTTGAAAACTTTTGTCATGTCGGGTCTTGCACGAGGCTGTTATATAACTCCGCGGTTACGCCAACGTAAGTATGGCAATCAACGGTGCAATCAACGGGCAGAGCGCAGTGCCTACGAGGCCGAGTGCTGCGACAGCTATGGCTCCCAAGAGTAAGAATAGCAACATTTTATTTCCACCTCCTCTATTATCTTTTTAGACTTTATACAAAAAGGTTTCGGTCATATTTATAATTAACTAATTTTAAGCCATGTGCGTTTCGGATTGATAAAATACTTTTCATTAGCACCTTTTTGTAAAAAAATTAAAAAAGAAATTTTTGACTTCATTGCGATAGTTGGTTTAAGTACGTCTAACAGTCTTCATCCGAACCTTTTGCGTGCCAAAATAACACTCTCACAGTCTCGTACAATAACGGGAAATCGGCACGCCGTCTAATCGTGCCGTGCATTTAAAATCTTGTGCTCTTATCTCTCTAGCCATCTCGCTGAAAGTAACTTTGATCACAAATCAGGCTGCTATCAGTGAAAAATGTCTGCGTTTGTATGATGAGCAAAGAAAAGATGGAAAACTCAGGACCACCGCTAGCTTTTTTGTGTCCCATCTTATGAAACGGGATATCCGAGAATTAATGTTGATTACAGCACCTCCTTGTATTATTACACTTTTAACGTAGTAAAACCGGTCTTTTTTTGCCACTACTTAACTATTACAATTTAGCAATCAAATATGTGATTCATTTAATTTCATACATAGTAAAAGAAAACTGCCACTTATGTATATAAGCAGATATGAAGGGAAATAACGTGAAACACTACATAGCGTATATATCCTTACTTTGTAGGATTAAAATTTGAATGGGAAACTTCGTCGTTTAAGATCTCAACGAATGTCAGTTTGGAAAATAAAATCCACCAGTGCTATATCAATAGGCTGTGCGTCTTGTTTAGCTTTGATAAACTGAAAATATCGTAACAACTCACATGTGCAGCGCATTTTACAAAAAAAGTGAGGAAAAGTGAATTACTTCTCTAGAGAAACTCAGTGATACCTGTCATTAAAATTTTGCGTTGATTAAAATTAATCTAAACTTTTACTCCTCACAATTCTTTCAAAGTTAGCGAGAAATTTTCCCTACAGCAAGAAGTTATTATCACTTTTCGATTTTTAGTTCGCTTTGTTTATTAATTTTAGAATTTCAATACCGCCACTGGAAGGGCATTTGGTGACCGCCACAGCCACATCCTACCGGAACTAACGGTACAAGTAACGGTAACAGGCATGGCAATAAAGGCGCTGCGAGTACAGTACCATATGCTCCACATGCACAACCTACATAACCACATACTAAAGCCGCTGGAGCGCACGCAACAGCAGATGCTAAAGCTAGAGGCACGCCTAAACAAGCAAATGATAGGCCCATTATAAGTGTTGAAGGATCAACATTCGATAAAATACTTGGGTCCACTTATGTTCACCTCCTTTTTTAATTCTAATATCAGTATTGCTATCTATTAGTTTCAAGCGCACTGATGCTCAGCAATTTAGTTTGACTGTGCTAGTATTTAAAATTTTGTCAATCATTTCAACAACAACAATGAGACTTTGAAGTAAGTATCAACAAGATAAATGTTCTATCTCTTCTCCAATCGACTGTTGTTGTTAGACGATATGTGCAGTAGAAAGAGTTGTTATAATACAAGCTTATTGATTGTTGTTTATGGTAGAGGTCGCCTGTGGGGAGCAAGACCTGTATTTCCTCATGGATTCATGAACCTAGCAAACGCCAGATGCATTCGATACAATTACTGCTCAAACTCTCGATCCGCTATAAAGGAGTAGATCCGCAGACTACCGCCTAAATGGATGTGTGAGGCTGTTTTCACTTAAGCACAGAAATGTTTATTGATTTTAAAATGCATGAAAACATGGGAGTTTAAAATATGTGCTCGGGCGGAGGTCCATTTATAACTATAGAAACACGCTGGTTCAAGAACTACCGTTGCAAAAACTGTGGAAAAAAGTTCAAGGTAATCGGTAAGAACCCGATATGTCCGTCTTGTCAATCGGTAAATCCCGAGGAACTTGTAGATTAAAGTGATATCGACAGTTACAACAGTACTGAAGTAACGTTTAATTATAGCAAAATAATGTAGCTTAGCTTTTTAAATTCGGGGCAAGTAAGAAATGCTCTCAAGAAATTTTAGTTAAAGAAGTCAAAAATGAATCTTGATTCGCCGCTATGAAGTTTTTTTAAAAATACATTTTACGTAGAAGTATTAACCACGATTATTCTAATAACTTGATCTTCAGACTCTTTTTGTAAAATCGCTCTTTTTAAATATTGACTCAAATTTGTAGCCTATAGACGTTATATTCTCCTGCGCACCGCTTTCACGATCGAGAACTGCTATCACTTTCGTAACTGTGCAATTCATCTCTTCCACTATCTTAATCCCAGTGAGTGTTGATTTGCCGCTCGTTGTAACATCATCAACAAACGCCACTGTATCTCCTTTTTTTATGCATCCGTCAACTCTTTGCATTCTTCCGTGACTTTTTTCAGCTTTTCGCACAAAAAATGCTCGAATTTCTCCCGATTTAACTGCGACCGCGGTGGCAATAGGGATTGCGCCGCTTTCTATGCCGCCAACCGCGTCAATGTTGCCAAGTTTTTCAATTACTAAATCAGCTGTAAGTGATGCTCCCCTCGGATGCATCGTTACGCGTCTTAAATCAAAATAGTAGTCACTAATTTGCCCTCCCGACAGTTGGTAGGGCCCGTTTGAAAAGTAGCCATATTTTAATATTAAGTTCTTTAATTCTTCATATTTGTTTTTCAAAACCATCACTTTACATATTGTCTAACATCGATAATAAACGCGTTATATGCGATATCTCTTTCTTCAGTTATTTGAGTATGGCACGTGCATCATTTGTTGCACATCATTACAACTGCTTGTTTTTATATGTCTAACATAAGAAATAGCTTTAAACTCAGAAAGATTTAATTATTAATCTAAATAAGTCCAATCTAAGGGCAAATAAATGTCTGAGCATATTACGCACCCATTGATAGTCCCTGGTTCCGTCGAATCTCGAACCTATCAACTTACACTTGCTAAATCAGCTTTAAAGGATTCGTCAATGATTGTGCTTCCCACCGGGTTGGGGAAAACAATAGTGGCGTTACTGGTCATGGCTAATCGCCTTGAAAGGGGGGGGCGGGTGTTATTTTTAGCTCCTACAAAGCCGCTTGTAGAACAACATACAGAATTTTTAAGATCGCATTTACGAGCTGAAACGATAATCTTTACGGGGGAGATTCCACCTCATAAAAGATCTGAGCTTTGGAAGAACGCAGCGCAAGTAATAGTTTCAACGCCCCAAGTTATTGAAAATGATTTGGCTGAAGAGAGAATTGACCTCTCCGAGGTAGCGCTCGTGATATTTGATGAAGCTCATAGAGCAGTTGGCAACTATTCATATGTCTATATCGCTAATAAGTATGTGGATCAAGCTAGAGATCCGTTGATACTTGGCTTAACAGCATCTCCTGGAGGAACAATAGAGAAGATACAACGAGTAAGCGATGGACTACATATTAATAATATTGAAATCAGGACGGAAACTGATCCTGATGTTCTCCCTTATATCTATGAGAAGTACGTTGAATGGTACAGGTTCTCATTGCCTCCTGAGATGGACGTTATAAGACAGAGTTTAAATTCAGCACTTTCAAGTAGGTTAAGAGAGCTCAAAACAATGGGAATCATCAGTAAAGAGTGGATTTCGACATCTGAATTGTTGAGATTACGTACTGAAGTTAGTAGCAGCAAGAACTATAGGGCTATGTCCGTAATCGCTGAAGTTATAAAATTGAGGCACGCAATTGGGATGATCGAAACACAAGGTGTCGTTACTGCTAACAAGTATTTTGAGCGGTTAAAAAAAGAGGCTAAAGCTAAAGGAGGAAGCAAAGCTGCGAAGAGACTTGTTGGTGATCTACACGTGAAAAGGGCAATGGATAAAGCAAAAACGCTAAAAGAGATGCATCCGAAGTTGTTGGCTGTAAAAAACGTGGTACACAACTTATTTATGACTAAGCCAGATTCGAGAATTATAGTTTTTACAAACTATAGGGACACTGCAGAACTGGTGAAGAATGCCCTCTTGCACATTGATGGAATCAGACCTGTTAAGTTCGTGGGTCAAGCGCAGAAAGATGGAGTTAAAGGGCTCTCGCAAAAGCAACAGGTTCAGTTAATTTCTGAATTTGTAGAAGGTAAATATAATGTCCTCGTTGCGACAAGCGTTGCTGAAGAAGGTTTAGATATACCATCTACTGACATGGTTTTATTTTATGAGCCCATTCCGTCTGAGATTAGAAGTATTCAAAGAGAAGGCAGGACAGGAAGGCGTCGGTCAGGCAAAGTCGTTGTATTAATTACGAAAGGTACGAGGGATGAAGCATATTATTGGTCAAGTAACAGAAAAAGGAAGATTATGCGCGCCGAAATGAAAAGAATGAGCGACAAAGCATCAGATTCACGTAACGAGTCATCTTTTCACATCGACTCTGAACCTCATACTATAGAAAACACCCTGATAAATGTTCAATCAGTGAACGATAATCAAACGTCAGACAATGCGGTAATTGAGACTCAATGTAGCTATCATTGGGAAGAAGGGGCAATGAATTCAATTCAAATCACACGCGGTGGCCCTCACGTTCACGCAGTTGAGCTGATGGCACCTCCGGAAAAATGCCAAAAGACTTTGTTAGATTTTGAAAAAGGAATCAAGGATACAGTCGGGATAACAGTGGATATCCCCGAGGTAAGATCTGGTGTTGTAAATGAGACAATTAAATTGGTAGCAGACATTGAGGTTAGCCCCTTACCTATTGCTGATTGCGTGTTAAGAGACAAAAGTGCCATCGAAAGAAAAATAGCAGAAGATTCTCTAAGCACGTTAACGGATCATGATCTTTTCGAGCGAGAGCAAAGTGGAAAAAAGAGGAGGCTCATTTTACGTGGGAAAAAGCCAGCGAAAATGTTAAAAGAGCAGCAAGAGTACCTCATTTCTTCAATACCTTCAATAGGCCTAATCGCTGCTGGAGCTCTGTTAAAACACTTTGGATCAGTTGAAGCGGTAATTAACGCTCCTGAAGAACAATTGCTGAAAGTGAGAGGAATTGGAAAAATTACGGCGCGAAAAATTAGAGAGATTATAAGCGCAAAATATACACCTGATTGGCTTAAAGAATAAGTATTTTCAAATTTTACCCCAACTGTTTTGTGGAGCAAGTTTTATAATTGTTAAATTAACATATCCTTTTTAAATCAGACTATTTCATTAAGAGTCGACGCGGAGCACGCATCTTTATGGACATCGAAGATAAGCTTAAAGCTGAAGAGTCACTGGACAGACAAGCGGAAGATGACGAAAGAGAAGTAACTGCGGAGACTTCCGAGGAAGGATCAAGCGAAGAATCAAAAAGGTCCGAGGAAACAGCGGGGATACAGCCCTCTTATCCAAGTGACAGAGACCCGTTTCTTCTAAGTCTATTGTATTTTGAAGATGTCGTAGCAACTTTGGAAAAATTTGAAGAACTATATTCAGTATCTAATATTGAAACAGAAAGAGCATTTGAAGCTTTAAAAATTGGAAATTACGTGGTTGCGGAGGAACATCTCACGCGAGCATTGGAACTAGATGAAAAAAACCAGAACGCATTAATTTATAAAGCGATAATGCATTTGAAACTTGATAATGATGAAGATGCGTCAAGTTATTGTGAATTAGCGAGAAGGAACAGCCCGGACAATCCGAACTCTTGGATTTGCGCATCAGCAGTTCTTATAAAAGCTCAAGAATATAGCGAAGCGCTAAAAAATCTCGATAAAGCTTTAGAATTGAGCCCTAAGAATGTAGAATTACTCATAAATAAGGCATCATGCCTAATTAGGCTTGGGTATTTCGATGAAGCGATACGGGTAACATACCGTGCGCAAAAAATAAGCCGCTCTAATGTGCATGCGTGGATCAATAAGGGTATCGCGTATGCGTACACCTTCAGGGTAAAGGATGCAATTAATTGTTTTAACGAAGCCTTAATACTTGATCCAAGTAATGTAGCTGCACTACACGGAAAAGAGGAGATGCGCAAGAGATTAACTCAGTGAACTGAAATTAATTTCATCTTTATCTAATGTACGTTTCGTTTTTTTAGTGTCAGCAATTGATTACAATACAATGAGGAAGACTATCAATGGCTACTACTCGTAATTACTTAAGAATAATTGAATGCACTATGAGTGTTGTTTCTCTGTTATGCATGCAAATGTAATTTAAAGGGTAATCGACTCTCCGATCGGTATTATGATAATTGTGTGTCCTGCTTTTTCTGCAAGTTTCTTAAATTTGTATGGGTCCGCCTTTATTTGGTCGAACGTGTCAAAATGCATGGGAATTGCGGATTTCGGTTTTATTATATCAAGTGCTTTAACTGCATCGTTCATATCCATTGTAAAGAATCCGCCAATTGGAATGAACAGTACGTCGATATTGGTTAATCTTTGAACCCCATCGAGGTAGGTGTCTCCTAGATGCGCAAATCTGATACCACCCAATTCGAATATGTAGCCTGCCGGATATTTGCTTTGGTGGTGGCTGACGCCAATCATCGTAATGTTAACGCCATTTATTAACTTGTTGTCATTCAATTCCATGGTCATCATCTTTTTGTACTTTCCTTTTAAAGTTGGTGGCGCCACAACCATCGTCTTGAATCTACTCGCATCTGTGTGATCGAAATGCTCATGCGTTATCAGGACGATATCTGGTTTGCCTTCATATTGCGGGGCTAAAGGATTCTCTTTGGTGAAAAATGGGTCAATAAGTACAGTATGATGTTGATCTTTTACTTCAAAACATGCGTGACTGAGATAAGTAACTTTAACTGCTAAGTCTTCTTGCATGAAAATTACGTCGAATGCCTTGGATATAAGACTTTTGCGATAAAAACGCAATATAATAGTTAAATTCAGATGGATAGGTGCTATCTTATTGGTGGTGTTCTTAGGTTTTTATGAAAGCCGAGTAGTTTACACTTTTGCAGTTAGGCTAAGCCGGAAATACTCTATATTGTCATATTAGCAGCTAAACTATGCTGATTTCAGCAGATAGGTCATAACGTTCCATTGATTTTTGTAGCAAACTTTGTAAATAACTCGTTTGAATTCATCTTCAGTATTTCAAAGGGATCTTTTGAGGTAATCTCTTTTAATTTATATTTAATCGAGCGAGTGCCATACACTATTTTGATGCCATCTGTTCCGCACATACTAAGTCTTGTATTGCCTGGCGTGCCACGAATGATTCCGATGAGGCAATCTGCTACATGAGGGTTTATATTGCCTGGAATTGTCATGCTCGCATTTTTAATATTACAATTAAGCGTTTTCATAGCATCAAACACTATTTTTACTCCCACTGCAATTTCAGGGCATCTCTCACCGTGGTAGTTATATGCTTCCCGTAGGAATTCTATGAGAACGTCTCTCTCCTCCATGTTGGCTGGTATAAGAGAGGAGTGCACATCTCGAGCCCAGAAAATTACGTCCCAGACTGCAGAGTATGGTTTTATGTCGATAACAGGAGATCCGTCGATAACGTCAAGTGGGTCAACAAAGAGCATATTTTCCTCCACGTTAACGAGTCGTGTCGCTGTCAGAGAGAGTGGGTTAGGACGGGTGGGAGATCTCATCGAAAAGACTCCCCGCTCATTCAAATTTGGATTTATTTTCCGTGGTCTCACTAACAGTGGCCCTCTCTCAGCTTTATCAAGCCAGCATATCACATAAATATGACTATCGCCTTCGATGCCCATCAAACCCGCTTTAAACTCGTTAAAAATCTCGATGCTGGCAGGGACACCTTGTAATGGCATGTCGTTCCTGTCTGTAATCTTTGAATGCACGGCTCCGATAGGGTTAATCGTGAAATTCATCCATTCATCACCAAAATTTTGCAATGCTATCTCAACAGCCGATAGACACTTCTCTCCTGGCGTTATAGATCAGTGGAAACGAATGCATCGTTGATAAATATCTTGTGTTACTTTTAATATAGTCAAAGGACCCCTCGAAGGTATCATCCGATGTCCATTACACGCGAATCCTCGTTCGCCTCTCGCGTTCGCAACTCGGAAAGAATCGTACAGTTGAGGGCTCGCGCGCTTTCGCATTCACGGGCTGCTGCAACTTCGAATCCTTGACTTTTTTGTCTAATGGTTCCTTTTTAACAATGTTGAGGTTGCTATGTCCTAATAATTGTTGCACACGGTAGCTCTCTCTTTAACTCGGAGTTATTGGGCACAGGAAGCGGTCTTTTTCTTTTTACATTTTTTATAAGGTTGCAATCCTTGTTCCGATCGATGTTGTTCTGCAACGCTATTTGTGGCACTACGCGATTGTTGTTGTTCTCTGTGATATCACACCCGTCGTGGCCGCATTCTGTGATGTCAATCCTTGTTGAACAATAAACCCATACTTCTGCAAAATTGCTTGGCCTTCTCTAGAGTTCACTAGGTCAACAAAGTTCTGCGCCTGTTGCGCATTCTTCGAACCGCTTACCACCCCAATCGGATATTGGGCGACTATGTTGAATGTGTCTGGTATCGTGATTTTTTCCACCTTGTCCTTGTATTGTGATGGCACATCAGATACTGTTACAATGCCTCCATCGGCTTCTCCCAGTGCAACCTTAGTCACAATGTCTATGACATTTGGTTCCTGTGATACGACGTTCAAGAGAACTCGGTTCTTATATTCTTGGCCGTAGGTGGTATCATTGGCTATTTTACCGAGCATCTGCAGCGTGTACTCCCCGCAAGGAGAATCCTTCGTTCCGATAACGAGTTTTGTCTCTGGTCGCGCGAGGTCTGACATGTTAGAGATGTGTACGGGGTTTGCCTTCGGAACGATGACAACCAACTTGTTCTTCGCAAAAATA
>DASPRZ010000027.1:0-9807 GCA_035624185.1 Candidatus Acidiferrales bacterium | reverse complement strand
AGCGTCATTTGTATTAAACCCTGAAGCAGGTTCATCGAGCGACATACGCTTGATATCGGCATTAATCACACTAACGCAATATTTCCTATCCATCACGCCGAAATATATCCCCCGGTACTGGCTGAAGTGACGCACGTCTTGGCCCGTATCCAACTGTTCTTGCACGTTTTCGATCATCGGATACGTTACATCATATATACTCCTTACTTGCCCGCCACGCTCTATAAGCTTTTTAGCAGCCTCTAGAACACCGAATCGGGACATGATTACTAGCACAGGCCAGGGAATGACAAGCAGCACCTCCTTCTCCAATGAGGTTAAGCCGGGTATCATATGAGCTAGGGCTTCCTTAACGTTTTTGAACATGCTGAATTTCGTAAATTCATCTGATGGACTTAACCGCTGCTGCTCAAACATCTCTTGAAGCTCCTGCCTTTGCTGTTCCATCTCGTGGAGCTCACTCTCGCGCTTTTTAAGTGCCAAACCGAGTACCCTGTCAAGATCAACCGCCGTATAGACCGTCGGCGAATCGAGAGAGGGGGCGACCATATGGTTGTCAACGAGGCTGGACAGCGTGCGGTGGACGTCTTCACGATATGTCTTAAGCGATTTCGCAAGCAGAGAGGGAGTCTTTGGCCCGTACTTGAGCAGGTGGAAGTAGAGCTGTGCCTCTTTCTCGCTGAGACCGAAATTAATGAGTTTGGTGATGAACTCGGAGTCGTCAGCCATAAAAATTGATCACTATGCATGTGCGTAAAATAGTAGATATAGTTTAGCTTGGTGCTAAAAGCGTTAAGCGACTTATCAAACGGCCACTATGTTTCGTATATCAAATGGCGCTAGCAGTCAGCAAGTTTTAATGACAGCCCAAATGGTAGTGACGCGGATTCAAAATGTTTTATTGTGCCTAGAAGTGTGTCAAATGCCACGCCATAACTAACAGGTTATATGTGTTTTCAACATTGCATATCCTGCTTTTGAGCTTTGTTCTTTTCTTAGCGTACAAAATTGTGTTACGACACGTGACACCACCATATTGTCATAGAATCAAACGCATAAGCCTTGTCACTCAGGCTTAAAAACTCTCCTGGCGACTGCTGTACAACAGACTCGTGAGGTGGTTGAAATGAAGTTCTTGAGAAGGTTGTCAGAAAAGTGAATAGGAGAGCAATCCTTATCGCTGTCATGGGTGCAATGCTCGTGGCCATGTTAATAGCTATGCCAATCGGGTTGGTATGGCCGCTACCTATCTCTCTTGGATTGCTTGAAGAAATTCACGTTGTCCTCGTCGGTGGGAAACTTCTACAAAAGGTTAGTACGTTGTAGATAAGTGATGAGGGGCAATGTGGGCTGTGAGGATTGTACCCCACATATAAATGGAGAATTTACGTAAATTCGTCGTAACCAACTATAGTTGTAAGTGTTTTAGATACTCGATATGAGCGAAAAGTGTTGCTCGATGCTTTGAAAGACTTACTGCTGTAAGTAGGTTAAAGCGTCTGCTGTAAGTAGGTTAAAGCGTCAAGTTACTGACATTAAACAGCAACAACAGCAAAATATGCCGCCGAAAAAGAGTTTTGGGGACAGATTTAAGAGAAAGAAGAGTGCTGCGATGGAATAAAACTCCCCTCATGAACTATTACTTATTAACAGCGCGTTCTATATGTGCAACAAAGCTGCTAATAGCACACGATTGGCAGCTATTATCGCAGGTGGTACTACTAAAGGGGCCGTCGCTGCTGTAAGTATCATAGTCCCCGCAGGCACCAGAAGCAGGATTGGGCCAAGTGCAAAGAGTATGAGTGCCAAACCCATATTAAAAGTCACCTCTTTTTCCTTGTTTTCTACAGTGAATATTACAATTACTTAAAATGAAGTATGTAGATTTAACTGTTAAACATTCATTGGAGCCCGTGGAACTCGGCACTTTTAATCCGCATAACAATTAGTGGTCTAACTTGACCTTCTTTCATTCATGACTTAAATAACGATAGAAACAGCCCATTTCTCGAAAAAGATAGCTGAGCGAAGAGATACTATGAATATCGAATTTCGACTTTTTAAAGGCGTAGCAGTCTCCGATTTTAGACGTAATAAATAATCCATAGTTTTGACTTATTTTATGACGTTGGACGGGTTATTTTAATAGACAATTACCAAAAATGCATAGTATACACTACGTCAGCACAAATTTCGTAAAAATAAGCCCATTCCCCTTTAAAATCGGAGAAGGTACTTATAGTTTCCAAACTGTTATATCATTTCAAGATATAGAGGAAGTTTACGCGCGCGTAGTGTGGTGTAGAATATCGGATATCGTAAGAGGTGGATACTTTGGCGCGGAATGACG
This sequence comes from Candidatus Acidiferrales bacterium, assembly GCA_035624185.1. GTDB lineage: Archaea > Halobacteriota > Bog-38 > Methanoflorentales > Methanoflorentaceae > DASPRZ01. The sequence continues at coordinate 7,457 of DASPRZ010000027.1, read as the reverse complement.
AAATAGAAATTGAGAAGATTTACAATCAAGTCTCTGGGCTTTTGGACGTAATAGACAGTTTTTGTGAGACGTGTCACGCCGGAAACGAGGTCTTGTTTAGACGATATAATGCTGAACGTGAAATGTTTATACACGCCAGAAAAGAGTTCATAAAAAATAAAAAAGAGTTCGCGGCGCTACGATAAATCGACGCGTTCTGCTCTTTCAGCATAGTGATCAAACAATGCCAGTCCCCAGTCAATCGCTGTTTTGCTGCAACTCATTAGGTGGCTGGAGAAATCAAACGTCCCACCCAAACGATACAGGCCCAACGATATAAAATAATCAGTAACGGTAAAGACACCAATTTTCGGATTTTGTCTCACTATATACAGCTTAACATTCTCCTTGAGAACTTGCCGTATTCGCTCCTGACCTACCGCTTCTATAGAGGGATGTAACACCTCTTCTGTTAATATCACGCGCATATCTTTTTCTGTCGCAAACGTATCAAAAAGGAGAGTAACATCCGGAACTAGAATAGACGAGACCACCATTATCTTTTTCGCGTCTTGCAATAATTTAACCACGGTACTATAGGCGTTAAGAACATTGGCCGGCGTCCCTGAGATTATGTAAGAGTCTTTTAACCATCCAATCTTATCAAGGAGATAGTCGGGAATGGGGCTCAAGTCATACGTAAGCCAGAAGCTTTCGTACGTGTGCAAGGTCTCTATTGTATCATTAAAAGCTATCAGGTTACGTGTGACAATCTTACCATTGTTAGTGAGGGCATAGTTTCGTTCTGCATCTTCGAAAATTAATTTGTACTCTTCAAGCTCTCGTAACGTGTGTAAGAGAGTAGTACTACTCACATTCAGATCTGTTCGCAGCGCATCGAGGGGTTTTTTGCCTTCGGCTAAATGAATGAGTGCATCTGTTCGCAAGTTGGAACCGGGTGTGATGCTAATATTGTAGCGATTACCCATAGTTATACACCTCTTTTTCACCTATAGACGAACACCTACAACGGCTGCCAGCAGTGGTATAGTCAATACTTTTTCCATTCTACATCGGATCGCTTTTCGATTTAGAGCGCCGTCACCTACTTCTTTTGGCTGCATGTACGTTCACATCATTTGTCGTTATTTTAAACTTAAGAAGTATTGCATACATCGATATTAACTTGATAGAATCTTGCTATGTCAAATAACGTTTACGATTTCGATGAGATTTGCCCCGACGGCATGCCTTATGAAAAAGGATTATAATTGGCACAATGAGGAGCGAAGATTGCTATTTCAATAGCTTTATTCCCACTCGAACTGTGACAGTTATTAGAGTGACTTTTCAGTTCTATTCTGCCTCCCATAACCGTGTAAGTCATTTTTTAAGCTTCTCTAAATAGATAAGACTGAACACGTCATGTATTCTTTCAGTTTTAAAAATGTGATAGCCGAGTTTCTGATACAGGCCGAGATTCTTACTGCTTTTGTGCCCTGTCCACAATACAAACCTCTTACAGTCCATGAAAATCCGTTCAATTCGATTCATTAACGTAGTTCCAACACCGCTGTTCTGAAAATCAGGATGGACAATCAGCTTTTGAATATAGCATATTCCATCTTTTGCACACGCCCTTACCGAACCTATTAGTTGCCCATCGACTATCGCTTTCAGAAAAACGTGGGTGTTAAACTCAGTTTTTTAGCTCATCCAAACTTTGGGAGAGAGGTGCGATAGGGAAATCATTGTAAATTTCTGCCTCGCTTATAAATGCTACTTGCTGTAAGTGAAGTATGTTTTCTGCATCGGCTGCGGTTGCTCTTTGAATATCCATATTTGCGTACTTCATGTCACGATACCTTAAGATAACCGATCGTACATGCTTCGCATGCCCTCGTTGTTAATTACAGGGATTCGAACCGGTCTTTGTTCAGTAAGTTCGATTAAAAAGGTTCTAGTTACAGTCCAGCATTTAATCTTTAGTGCGAATGAATGACAGAAATATTGATTACCAGCTTTTAAAAGGAGCCTTGATTGCCATCGTTTTAGCTCTCGCGTGGTGGGCCTTTGTAGCAGTAGTTCTAGTTCACATGTTCCACATATAGGGCTGCGACACAATACGCCGCCAAAACCAACGACGTTTAAATCGTCGTCTGATAGGCTATCTAATTAGTTTTTTGCACTCTTTATTTTAGGATTTAAAGACTTGCACGGGCTTCGTATCTTAATTAGTGGAGAGCCGTCCCTTTCTTGGTATCTTGCTAAATACCGGCGCGATTCGTCAGATACGTCGACGCCGCCAAGTATCGCGATATATTCTATTTTATCTGCATAATTTAGAGTAACACCATAATTGTCTTTGACATAATCTAAAATACGATTAAATGCCGCCGTGTTATCATACGCGGTCACACTCGATAGAAAGACACAATCGAAGTTTAATTCGTGCGCCGCCGCAAGCGTCGTCGCTACCCTTTTCGGTACGCTGTTTGTCTTTTGGTGTTCTTCGTCCCAGCTGACGGCGAGCACGTTTAACCCACAATCTTTTAACTTCCCGAGAAACGACGACGCGGATTCAAAAGACGTAGCAAATTGGGCATTGGTTAAAAGTGTAGACCTATATCCATACATAGTGACCAGCTTAACTATATCAATCGTTAGTTCTGGTTCGAGAGTGCACTCTCCCCCACTTAAATGGATATCGTCGACCAATTTGATATTCAGCTCCTTTATTTCTTTTAAGACTCTATCGACTAAATCAATAGAAATAGGGGCTCAGTCCGGTGTGGGCCGCACCGGTATGTGCAGAACTTACAGGACCTGTCACAGCGCAGTGTAACCAAGATAGATAGACGGTCGAGAGTATTTTTAAGATACTCTGATTGTGCTTTTGAATGTAAGTCTGTTAATCCTTTTGTTATGGATTTAGTCGCCGTCAAAAAATTATTAAAACCAGTTGGTAACATTTTTCTAGACGCTCTTTCAGAGTAAACACCCACGGGTGTTTCAGTTTCCCGGGAGACGAGTTGCGCATACTACAATTGGAGTTGCGCATGCGCAACTGGTTAAGTCAAGTTTGTTACGTTCGGCTTTGTTTTTTATTTCCATATCTTTTATAATTTTTACTGCAAAAATGTCGAAGTTTTTAGTGATTTTATGTTAATTTATGGTGATTTCACTAGACTTTTTTACACAAACTCATGAGTTAAAATAACAAAAACGTCAAAAATCAATTAAAAAGACAAATAGCCTCCATTAATTGAATTTTGATATTCTGATTCATTAAAAACCCATAGTTAGATTATAAAAATTATAGAAATATTGTCACATAACTTGACACACAGGTATCATAAAGTAACGTCGGCTATGCGCTCCCGGTCTTTTTCTTCTTTAGATAGTTCCACCAACAACTGGTTGAGTAGCTCGTCTTCTTTAGTTAGTTCTGCCAAACATTTTTCGAATGGCTCGTCTTTAGATTGCCGCAATTTTTGCAGCATATCGTTTAATTTTGCGTCCCATTCGTCTATTGGGTTTATGATATCGTTGTCGTTGTCATGGGCCCGTTTTCGTAATTTCGCCTTCATATTTATTTAGCAGCTAGCATTTTGTTTAACTTTATTTTCTATCAGATCTACCGCGACTGTAAACATATACAAAATCATCATGCATCGGGTCGTCTTCGTTATCCATAATAGGACGGATCCTATTATCACGTTCTACAAGTATTGCCCCCTTTATTGCTGCGTCTCTCCACCATTTTTCTAATTGCTTTAACGTATCTTTTGGAGCAAAAACAGGGTTTCTGACATGCCACAAACCACGGGAGCAAAAACAGGGTTTCTGACATGCCACAAACCACGCGCTACAATGTAATCATCATATAGACCACCACCCGTAGTTTGTCTAATAGCATTCATAGCATAACGACGGATGTGTTGTATCTCAGGGTGTCGCTCATGCAAAATTGAAATTACCTCCTCGAACGTGTGGCCATTTTCAAGATAATACATTAATTTGCGTTGGCATATTGCACATTGAGAGAATCCGTGTTTCCATTTTATGCGATTTAAGACCTTATTTAGTTTATTAGGTGTCATTTCTCAAATATTGTTAGGATCAAAAAAGATACTGATCTTAACAAACACATTTGTTTAGATATTCGCCTGCTTTTCTTTGACATATGAGATTGTATTCAGCCATTATATTCTGCAACTCACCAGCGTAGTGGATTACAAAATTTAGTTTTTCCAAATCATCGAAAGTTATTGCATCGTTGTATAACTCATCTAGTTCTTTTTGTGCCGGTTTTATAGCATCTAAGAATGCTTTGTGTGTGTCCTCGATTTGTTGTAGCAGTATCTTATCATTATCGCATATTTGATCGCTACAAAAATAACCCCATTCATTGTACAGATTGGTGAGAAATTTTTCACAACTCTTTCTCATTTTTTAATCAAACTCCTTTTTCCTTCGTCTCTTCTCTACTCTTTTTCTTAAGATCAATTAGCGTCAGTTGATCCTAACGTAAAATCCATTATAGTATCATTCTTCATTTTCACGCTCTTGTGCTTCTTTTTCAACAGCTTTTTTAACGACCTTATCTCGTTGAGCCTCGTCCTCTTTCTCAACATTTATAAAGATGACCAGTGCGTCCTCAACGGATGCTTCCGTGTCTACGGTATCGACGTGATCGAGGGTCTTACCAAACGTTTTATACCAGAACTCGTTCGTATCGAACATCAATAACTTCATTCATATCACCGTTAGTATATCAGTCAGCGCAACATTCAGCTTAGTGAACTCGGTCTTTCTCGAAGATCGCGAGCAATGCGCTTTCTAATAAGAGTGAGCCAATCGACAAAGGCACCTTTGACGATGAGTTTTATATTATCTATGAAGTCAACTGCTGATTCCTTATTCGAATTGCTCTTCTGGAATTCTGCTATTTGTTGCCAATTGTGAGCATCACAATGTGTTATGCCTATTTCTTTGTATGTCGGTGGTTCCTGTTCTATTTCATCCAACGCGCTTATATCGTGTAACGGCGTTTGTTTTTTTGCGGCGCCTGTATTCTTGTCACTTTCTTTAAGTATCTCTCCGGCCCGACGTTGTGCCCATTGATGCTTTCTGCAGCGCAGTCAGTATTTCAACGTAGAACTAAAGTAATCCCGGCAGGGATGCCGGAGATAACATAAAAGTCATGGTTGGATAAACTGCGAGAAAGGGGAAAGCAACAAAGCCAAACAACAAATAGGGTTACATTTATTATTCATTCGCGCATTTTTTAATTACTCAAATTTTTAGATAATTTAATCAATAAAAGGAGGTGATAATAAAATGACGTTAGCCCTAATTCCGGTAGTCGGGCCGCTCTTTGTGCTCTCACAAATAATAGCTGTATTACCTTCCATAATCTCATCTCCTCCAAATCTCTCATCTCCAAATCTATGGTCTGCAATTCTTGTTACAATGGTTGCTGGTTGGTTTTGAATCTTAATGTTTGGGATAACATTCTATACGATAAATTGTAGATAACCACAGAAACCGCCCATTTCTTGAAAAATAATAGTCGTTACAATTATCGTGCGTTTTTGCTCTTTTATAGCTAAAGAAGGTGTATTTTATTAATATAGACAAATCGCTCCGACGGAAGACGGCTAAAATTGATTAAAAATTATCGAGGTTACCGAGGTTTTCTGCTCGCATACAATCCATTTCCCATATATGATAACACCTGACGTATTGCCTGGCGCGTCTCTCTATCCATAAGAAACGTCCTTCTCCATGTCGGGTCAGAAAATGCCTTTAACACAGCTGAAAGGCGTTTTCGAACTCCATCTACCCGGAGTTCATCGAAGAGTTCCGTTATATAGTCAGTTGAACGAAATGGAGAAACGGTTGATTGTATGACTTCAAACCCCGCCCCCTCATAGATGCCCCGCCATTCATGCTCTTGTAGTATCTCGATATCAGCACCAATAAATTTCGATGTGAAAGGACGCAGTTGCGCTGGAGGTCGCTTTACATACGTCGCCTCATTATCTCCGAAAACGCCACCTGGCTTTAAAACCCGAAATACTTCAGAGGCCACTTTAGCTTTTTCACAGAAAATAAGAACTGATTCCGCAATTGCGACATCAAAGGTATCTGACGGAAACGGGAGCTTATGAGCATCTCCTTCAATCACTTTGACTTTATTGCTCACCTTCTCTCTCGCAACTCTTTTCTTCGCTTCCTCTAGGACAGCCGGAGTGATGTCCACAGCCGCAACGTCCACTTGATATTCTTTTGCAAGAAGACAGGCGCCATAGCCAGTTCCGCATCCGACATCTATTACGTGCTGGCCCGGGGCGATGCCGCACCACTCAATGAGTCGTCGCGTAGTTTTGATACCACCTATATGATTTGTCAGTCCGAATTTCTCCCATTCATCTCGAGTGGTAAAACTCTCTCGTTCGTTAGTGGTTTCTCGCCCTTCACTTGCCATCGTAGGTACCTTAATGTGAATTATAGTATCACCAGTTTATGCTTTCAGTGCGCGTAAATAAAAATTTCTTCACGTATTATTACCGCTTTTTTATCAATCTATTATTAGAGAAGATTTGTAGATGGTAAATGACCACACAAACAGCTCATTTCTCGAAAAGATAGCTGAGCGAAGAGATAATGTCAATCGAATTTCGACTTTTAAAAGGCTTAGCAGTCTCCGAATTAGAGACACAATGAATATCTTTAATAATTAGTAGTTTATGGCATCAGAAGGGCTTATTTTGTCAGCGTATCCTGCGCATCGATTGAAGCGCACTGCACTACGTCAGCACAAATTTCGCAAAATTACAGTTATGCGAAATTTGTCATTCAGGTTGTTATTTGAGCTTCGTTATACTTCATAAGATAAGGCTTGGGACATAGCTTTATTCTTTCATGCGATGGTGCAATAACTCTGGGGTTAACGGTATCAAAAGGTGCTTGAACACACATTCTTCGAACTTATCTTACCCCCATCTACGGTTCCCTTCATACAAGGGTTCCATTACGCTTGCTGCCGAAAGGTTATGAATATAGTGCATCCTATAATCGGCTTAGAAATAGCCAAAAAAGAGGTTACACGTCAGGCGTGGTCAGGCGATTGGCTGTGCGATTTCCTGAGGCTATTGCCTTGAGATTCGATAGCCCTCTTTATCCGCTCCATTTCCTTCGACTGATCCCTTTTTGCAGAGTGAGAAAGGTAGGGGGAGATCAACCTCATTAGCCCGTGGAGTTCGATCTCTGCGACAGCGCTAATCTTTGTCTTATTGCCACCATCCAACGGCTCCATCACATAGGTTCCGTCGAGCTTAGATCCTCTCGCCGTCATCACCATCCTGAGCCTACGGTTCGGCTCCATGTCTATGACCTCCAACCTGCCCGTCCCTTTGACTCCCATCTGACCATAGGTGATGGTTGCAACACTTCCTGTCTTTAGAGGAGGC
>DASPRZ010000025.1:0-6329 GCA_035624185.1 Candidatus Acidiferrales bacterium | reverse complement strand
AAAGAATTTTTAACAAAAAACATTCACTTGAAACCCGAAAGGAGACAAGGACTTGCTTGTCAGATGAAATATAAGTTGGTTGAGTCAAATGGAACCACTCAATATGTAATAGGGATAACGGATTCTGGTGAGTTAAAAGGTATCTCAAAAGAAAATTTAACCGAATCTATTTTTGTGTTACGCCTAATAGCTTCTGAAGTTAGTGCGTATGTCAGTAAATTGGAAGAATATAAGGTAAATGATGGTTATATTGGCATATTGACCATTAAAAAAAAGCAAGTAGAAAAGGATCATATACTAATAGGGACTGCCGGGCACGTTGATCACGGCAAAAGTACGCTTGTTGGTACGATAGTCAGTGGTGTTGCAGATGATGGTTCAGGAAAAACTAGACTTTATTTGGATGTAAAACCGCATGAGATAGAAAGAGGGCTTTCTGCAGATCTGTCTTACGTCGTTTATGGATTTAACGACCAGGTAATAAGGTTAAGAAATCCGCTCAGCAAAAAGGAGCGGGCAAGTGTAGTTGAACAATCTACAAAACTCATATCATTCGTAGATACCGTTGGCCACGAGCCATGGCTGAGGACTACTATAAGAGGAATAGTAGGGCCGAAACTTGATTATGGTATTTTAGTCGTCGCTGCAGATGATGGTGTGACGCATGTTACAAGAGAGCATTTAGGCATCATGCTTGCAATGGATCTGCCTACAATAATCGCTGTGACCAAAGTAGATAGGGTTACCGAAAGTCGCATTAGGGATGTCGAGTCTGAGATATATGGTACTCTGGGAATGGTAGGTCGAATCCCATACAGACTGAAAACTATTGACGGAATAGAAAACATAAAAGATAAAATTGGACAAGGCACTATAATTCCTATCATACGCGCATCCCCTGTGACGATGGAAGGCATGGATATAATTGATGAACTTTTGAAAAGCCTTCCAAAAAGAAATCTTAGTCAGCATTTGAATTTCGAAATTTATGTAGATAGAGTCTATCAGATTGCAGGAGTGGGGCCAGTTGTTAGCGGTACCATCAAAAGTGGCTCTGTAAATGCTGGAGAGTTGCTATATCTTGGTCCAACAAAAGACAGCAAGTTTTTACAAGTGAAGGTTCAGTCCATAGAGATGCATCACTGTAGAGTCGATAAGGCATCTGCCGGTGACATTGTAGGTATAGCGCTCAAGGGGGTAAAGCCAAACGATATAGAAAGGGGCATGGTTTTATCTGAGAAACGACCGAGAGCCGTAAAGCAATTTATCAGTGAAGTTTTTATCTTGAATCATCCCACGCGAATAACGTCGGGTTACGAGCCCGTTATCCACATTGAAACAATATCGGAAAGCGTAATTTTTGAGCCTGAAACTGAATATATGATGGCTGGGCAATCAGGATTGGTAAAAATACAATTTAAATATAGGCCTTATTACGTATACGAAGGGCAGAAGTTCATTTTTAGGGAAGGCAAAAGCAAGGGAATAGGGAAGGTAATAACCGCACCATCATAAAAAAGCAAAAAATAGCGTCCTTCAAATTCCAAAAGATTGCGTAAGGACGCTTTCATTGAGACTTCCGCCTTTAAAAGTTTTATCGGTGCTGATATCCTTTACCATCAATTCTGCTGGCGCGAATATGTACTTATCTATTTTATAGAAGTCATAATTTGCCGCTTTGAAGGTCTCATAGAACGGCTTGCCATAAGATGCTGAGGTTTCAGACGGTATTCTTTCGAAAATTTCATCATATTCTTTTACCGTAAATACGACCTTTCCGTAATAGATTATCCCATCATTTGTCATGCCCATTGCTTTAAGTGAGTTTTTTGTGACAGGAGCTACAGGGCAACATCCGGCAGCGCTCAATATCTTTGACGTGTCATAACCTAGTTCTGCGGCTTTATAGACGGCAACCTCGACAATCCTTCCTGCGACTTGAACCGTTCCAACGATTGAAGACGTAGGAGCATTAAGAACGGTTAACTTGGACGGTTCGATGCTACAGGCTTCGGCGATATACTCCGTGACGTTTACATCTGGTAATTTATCACTTTCAAGGGCTAAAACACCAAAGTCATAGTCATCCTTATAGCCAATTGATTCATAAGTCTTCTTTGGTTGAAGGGATAAAGCTCGGGCAGGTCCGGATCCCATTGCGCTATAATCTTCGGTTTTTATCGACCAACCTGCCTTCTGTGCAGCAAGAGTGGAAACTACGGGATGATCAGTGAATACATTTATGAATACGAGGGGCGTTGTCTCGACACTCTGCACAATCAAATTGACAGATCCCAACCCGCCCATACAAATTTCTGTAAACATTTCCCCAGCTTCGTATCCACCGTCGACATTAACACCGCAATCAATCACCGTGGAGCCGTTGTCAAGCTCAAAAGCTTCAATTTTTAATTCTTCCGTATAATCCAACATGTCTTCAACTATTCCCATCGAAATTTCATTAACGCTTAACACATTATCAACTCCAGAAATTAGAATTGGACATTTACTATATCTTATTTACGATTCAAATAGTGAAGTTTCATTTTTTAGTTCGGTTAGGCACGTTCTTTTGCGATCTTTGCTTTTAAATCAGCCAACGCCTCAAGTTTTTTTGAGGCGATATCTCGGTTTAAATTCGATAAACTTGCGTTTGGTGAAACCCAAATAGCATCATAACCGAGTAGTTCAACAAATTTAAAAATTCTTCTTTCTATTTCACCGAGTGGTTCAATAACATCAGTTAAGGCGTCAATGCAGCCTAAAGTAAGTATCTTTTCGTGCACCTCAATGTGCTCTGCAAATTTTACTATTGCACGGTTCTTCGGATAATTAATTACATCAAAAGATAGGACTTTAGTTTTTGCATCGAGCAATGTCAAAAAAGAAGTTTCAATATCGCCGTCAATATGGCATATAGGAACTCTCACTTTGTTAAAAATACTATCCAACCATTCGATGAAAACTTCTAGATCAGTGATTCTCTCTTGTGATTCAACGATCTGAATTAGCGAAGCTCCGCTCTCTTTCAATGCATTAATCTCATATTTAATTATTTTAGCAACATCAAAGAGTAAGTCTACATCATCTTTTCTTTTATAACCTGACGCGATATCAAGTCTACATCTCTCAACGAAGGAATACGGTCCAGGCAGAACTGCTTTTACCTTTGTGGAATCATTAATTTCTTTAATCGCAATAGCGAAGTCATTTACTGTAGAGGGGTTAGTCGGCACATTTAATGTATCGCGTATAAGCGGTTGATCGTCTGCTTCCAGACCTCGTACGTGTAAAGCGAACATACCAATCACGTCTCGCACTTGTCCATCGGTAACGACTTCTATCCCGGCGTTAATCTGGTCTTTCACTGCTTGTTTTACCGCTACATCAAATGGATTGTCTCCGCCGTATTTCACCCAGTTTCTAATTACGTTAATACTCGGTCGAGTTGGATATCCGCTTAAATTTGTGGTAAGCACAATTACCTCGCTCGATATATTTATCACAGTTCTTTCTTATAAAGTTGTCAAAATCACAAATCGGTAAAAATATTACATCGGATTATGCAAGGTAAGATTATGGACAAGCTTGAAAGGATATTCGAACTTCAAAAGAGCTTTGATGAATCAGTTCAAAACAAGCCACCTTTTAGCCAATGGGACAAAGAGGAGCAAGTGCTTGCACTGCTCGGTCACCTCATACATGAGTCCTATGAGACCAGAAATAGCCTCGGTGTAGTCATTACTGGTGATAGAAAATGGTGGAAAAGACATATCTTAACTGAAGAGAAATGGGAATCGGTTCACGAAGAGCTAATAGACTGCCTGCATTTTTTAATTTCAGCTATGATAAGTTCGGGCTTAACACCTCAAAAGGTGCTAGAGGTTTACGAGAAGAAGAACACCATAAACAAGATGAGGCAAATAAATGACTATTGAATTTTTATTTTGCCATACTTTCCTGCTCTGCCTACAAATTCAAACTCTATCCGGTCTTCTCTAAACTTTTGTAAGATTTCAGCGAGTTTCTGGTGTCCTTGCGCTATCTCAACTAAGGGTATATCAATCAAAATGTTTGTCTCAGTTTCAAATTCTTCTATTAGTTGATAGTACATATGCTGTACCGATTTCGTCTTAGTCGTTGAATGTCCCTGTATCGCTCTAAGTATTTCTAAAAGAGGCACGATATGTATATAAGGTGGTCTTTTTAACTTTGGACCTCGACTGTTTTTTTGGGACAACATTGTTATCCTGTCTTTAACTCCAATCTTGAGGCGACCACCGCAAGACGGGCAGACTTTGAGGACCGTCCCGTTTTCAATTATATCCTCCAAAGAGTACGCTGTCTTGCATCTTGTGCAGCCCGTAAGGTGGTATTTCCCCTCTCTTGGATCAAGACCGACGTTTGTTGTTATCTCTCTTCCCTTAACCTGCATTAAGGCTTTTTTAATTTCTGTAAAACTCGGGTTTTTAAGCTTTAACCTCGTGAATTCCCTGCCAAGTTTATCAGGGTAAGGAGAATGAGCGTCGCTAAACGATACAAAAGCGCAGTTATTTAACTCCGAAAGCGTTCTTGCCATAGTTGTATCTGCACTTAATCCAAGTTCCAGGAAGTGTACTTCGCTTGTGTTTCTTCCATAACAATCTGTTGTACTTTCATAAAAGGCGTACATTGAAGTCCAAGGAGTAAAGGCGTGTGAAGGGCCAATCAGTGCACCCACGTCTGAGACCATTTCGACAAGTCGTTCAGGAGACAGTTTCAGCGCTGGTCGTCCAGTGGTAAGTTTTGAGTATCCTTTCGTTAGTACTTTATCCCGTAACTCATGTACCGATGAAACACTCGGGAAAAAAATAAGGTGGTGTACCCTCCCCTTTAACGTTGTTTCTACTTCACATTGAAGTATGTAATACGTTTCCCCAAATCTATACGTGTTATCGATTTCCTCGAGTTTTGATTCGAGTTCTTTAAGCCAGTCAAGATACAGGCAGTCACCAGTAGCAACAATATTAATACCTTTAATGTGAGCCATTCTATCAATTATTTCTAAATCCATAAGAGGGCTCACGCCCCTACTATATCGCGAGTGTATGTGTAAATCTGTATCAAATTCTTTCATTTAGAGGCAATAAGTTGAAAGTGGTACAAATATTACACGTCGCACTACCGCTCGTTGGCAATGGAATTGAATTTTGAAACATATAATGTGATATACAATTAGAGCAATTATACATCTGCTACACTTATGAACGACGTATGTGAATTAGTTATAAAATCCGCCAATGATCTCGCGAAAAAGATTGATGCGGAACATATTTTTCTGATTTCCGACAAAGTCTTTGAACAAGCAACTTTTGAAGTTCCTGTAACGTTCGTTCAAACTTCAGCAATAGCTCGTGAGATGAACGAGGAATTAAAGGAAATTTTTTCCAATGACGTCATTCAAAGTTTAAAAAACAATGTGGCTACGCCTGCGTTCAAGAACGTTAAAATCATACAAGATATGGCAACACTGGCTTACATTAAAGACATAGTTAAAAAAGGGTACATTATTGGTGTTTTATGTCTGCAGAACTTGTCGTCAATCATAATCAGCGACCTTAAACAGTTTACTCCCGTTCGAACGATAGATGAAAGCAGCGAACGAGTCAGTGCAGTAACGCTCAAAGCTATTTTAAACCTCGCACTTGAAATTGGACGGGAAGGAAGAGAGGGGAAAAAAGTAGGGACTGCGTTTATCGTTGGTGACACAAAAGAGGTCTTAAAAAGGTCACATCAGCTCATTCTGAATCCATTTGAAGGTTATCCTGAAGACGTACGAGATATTAAAAATAATGCTCATTGGGAAACAATTAAAGAGTTTGCCCAGATCGATGGAGTATTTATCGTAGATGAAAAGGGCGTTATGATTTCTGCAGGGAGGTATCTTGACGTTGATACAAAATCTGTTGAGCTCGAGGGATTGGGAGGAAGACATATATCGGCATCTGCCATTACCCGGGATACGCAGGCAATCGCGATAACAGTTTCAGAAAGCGGTGGAACTGTTAGAATTTTCAAAGACGGCATTGAGACCAAAATTGAACCCATTGCTTATCTTTTATACTTGCTGCCATAAATAGTAAGATATATTTTTAGTCTAATCTAATCTAACAGTTATACAAACGTTCCGTTACGTACTTATGTTGTGCTTCGCCATCTTAAGGCAGAGTTCTTTCCCTTCTTTCGCCTGCTGATTTTCAGGATCAATGTCAAGAGCCGTGGCAAACGCTTCCAATGCTCCATCACAGTCACCCAACTGACCAAGTGCACAACCCATGTTACTCCACGCT
>DASPRZ010000015.1:0-9323 GCA_035624185.1 Candidatus Acidiferrales bacterium | reverse complement strand
TGTGCCGGTTTGATAATACTGTCTAGCCACAGTTTAGATAGCGTTAAGTCACTGGAGCTTATGGATACAACAGTGGTGAGAAACGCATTTGGGAGGCAAGTTGACTCGTTCGAGGTGCCACTGGATGTAAAAGGATTCAATTCCAAATATAATGGAATCTTTATCCGTGCACCAGCAATAATTAACGTCGGAAAAGATGTTGATGTGCTAGCAAAAGTGAATAATTATATCGTCGCGGCACAACAGGGAAATAAATTAGCGCTAGCATTTCATCCGGAATTAACAGATGATCTGAGATTCCACAGTTATTTTATAAACATGATTAAAAATAGTCGGACACTTTCGAGTCTGGATAAGACCTGAGATTAACGTGAAACGAGAAACAACTGTTTAAAATGCACGTCACAATTAAGAACACACAAACTAAAATGATGCTTTTGCTCGTACTTTATATTTTTATAAGCAATAGGAAATCTTTATTTGGTTGTGGTAATAAATATATATGGGAATAGGAATTATATTTCCTAAATGCAGTTTAAAATTCTTAAATTGCTTGAATTAATTTAACTGAGTTCATTAACACACGTAGTTTTCAGAAAAGAGCAACAAATTAATGAGATCTTACGCTCAACAGTGAAAACTATCGCAATTATAATGTGTCTTTATAAATAAATATTATAAAAATAATTCAATAAAATAGGGGATGTACAAGATTTGTGCAGCATTATGGGCATTACAAGTGAAAGTGGCAGGTTATTCTCCGCCAAACAGATAGTCACAGGTATAAAAGTTATGAACGACCGATGTAACGGTCTTGGTGGGGGATTTGCAGCCTATGGACTATATCCCGAATACAAAGAGTACTATGCATTGCACATTCTATTAAAAAATTTTGAACTTAAAGAAAAAGTTGAAGAACTACTCAAGAACTCTGTAAACATCTACAAAGATGAAGAGATCGAAACTCGTCCAGTAGCTACGATACCAGCAGATTATGTCCCTTGGCGTTTTTTTGTGGACGTTCCCGAGAGGGTTGAAGGCAGCTCGGACGATTACATCATAAATCTTGCCATGGACGTCAATAAAATAGATGGTGCTCTCGTGGTATCAAGCGGTAAAAACATGGGCGTCTTTAAAGCCACGGGATATCCGCATGAAGTTGCTCACCTTTACAAGCTCGAAAACTACAAAGCGCACACATGGCTAGCGCACGGGAGATATCCCACGAATACCAGAGGGTGGTGGGGGGGAGCACATCCCTTCAGCATCTTGGATTGGAGTATCGTGCACAACGGTGAGATAACGAGCTATGGTACGAACAAGAGATTTCTCGAGTTATATGGCTACCAATGTAACTTTTTTACGGATTCTGAGGTCCTCGCTTACCTTTGGGATTTGCTCGTGAGAAGACATAAGCTCTCTATCGAACGAGCGTCAGAGGTTCTTGCCCCACCATTTTGGGAAAAGATAGAACTAATGCCGCTTAATGAGAGGAAAATCATAGAAGCGCTAAGAGTAACCTACGCCCCTGCAATGGTCAACGGCCCCTTCGGAATTGTCGTTGCAACCGGTTCGGGGCTCACGGGCATCGCGTGTGAAAACACGATGATCGGTCTATCGGATAGAATAAAACTAAGACCATTAGTATGTGCAAACAATGATGGTTACACGTTCATAGCAAGTGAAGAGAGTGCAATACGAGCAGTGTGTCACTACCCAGAGAACGTATGGGCCCCGGCTGCAGGAAAGCCTACGGTTGCAAAGGTGAATGCATATGTATAGTGCAGTTCCAGAATTTCGAGTGAACATCGACAGAGACCGATGCAGACTGTGTCAACGATGCGTCGATAATTGTTCGTTTGACGCATTGGAATGGCGAGATGATAAGGTTAAGTCGTTCGACGACAGGTGCGTAGGCTGCCAGCGATGCGTGAGCATGTGTCCGAAAGACGCGATTACCTTAACTAGAATTCCATCAGTGATGAGCCGACACCCGACATGGACTGAAGATATACGAAGGGATATCTATACGCAATCCCGAACTGGAGCTGTTCTTCTGGCGAGCACGGGCAATGAACTTCACGAGAGAGTTGTTTTCGATAATCTCCTCCTCGATGCGTGTCAGGTGACGAACCCCGCTATCGACCCCTTGAGAGAACCAATAGAGCTGAGGACTTACATAGGGAAAAAGCCCAGGATCCTAGAGTTTGATGGAGAAGGGGAAAACATAAAGCTTAGGACAAAACTGACCCCTAACCTGAAACTGGATATCCCTATAATGGTTGCCCAGATGTCATATGGAGCAATAAGTCTCGAGGCCCACGAAGCGCTTGCACGTGCCGTTGTCATGCGAGGCACGACAATGGGATCGGGGGAGGGAGGACTCCACAAGCGGTTGTACCCTTATGCAGATCATATAATCGTTCAAGTAGCGAGTGGACGCTTTGGTGTCCATCCTGAGTATCTGGACGTAGCAGCAGGCGTTGAGATTAAAATAGGACAGGGAGCAAAGCCCGGTATAGGCGGCCATCTTCCCGGGGCGAAAATCACTGAAGAGATATCTGAGACAAGAATGATCCCCGTGGGCGCCGACGCTATAAGTCCGGCCCCTCATCACGATATTTACTCGATCGAGGACCTAGCACAACTCGTTAACTCTTTGAAAGAGGCGACCCGGTACAAAAAGCCGGTATTTGTAAAAATTGCAGCTGTTCATAATGTCGCCGCAATATCGAGCGGGGTAACGAGAGCGGGAGCAGACGTAATCGTTATTGATGGTTTTAGGGCTGGAACAGGAGCCACACCAAAAATTATACGAGATAATGTTGGGATTCCTATAGAATTTGCCCTTGCGAGCGTGGATCAACGGCTCCGTGATGAGGGGATCAGAAATGAAACGAGCATAATCGCGAGTGGCAGTATCAGAAGTAGCGGAGATGTAGCGAAGGCGATCGCACTAGGTGCTGACGCCGTGAAAATTGGAACTGCGGCCCTCATAGCTCTTGGCTGTACTGTCTGCAAGCGATGCTATACGGGAAGGTGTGCTTGGGGAATAGCCACTCAGGATCCTCAATTGAGGTCGCGGCTTGACGTAGAAGAAGGTGCGAGAAGGGTTTCAAATCTCCTCTCTGCATGGTCAATCGAATTAAAGGAAATACTTGGTGCAGCTGGGATCAACTCGATCGAAAGCTTACGTGGCAATCGGGACAGGCTCAGAGGATTTGGACTGGACCACACGTCGCTTGAGATTCTCGGCGTAGAGGCTGCTGGTAATTAAGTAGGTAGATAGGTAGGTAGGTTCGTAGGTGAGGTGAGGTGACGAGATGCGAATTACTGCAAATGGCTTACATTACAAAGAACTAAATGAGAAGATATTCGAAGCCGTGCAGAATGGGGAAAAAGAGTTCTTACTCGATGACGTAAACGGCCAGAGATTTATAGCAGACGGGTTGAAAGGGAATATTAAAATTGATGTCTTCGGGATCCCCGGCAATGATCTAGGGATGTTCATGGATGGACCGATTATAAATGTATACGGGAACGCGCAAGACGGTGTCGGGAACACTATGAGTTCTGGTAAAATTATCATTCACGGAGACGGGAGAGACATTGTAGGACATAGCATGCGAGGGGGGACCATCTTCGTCAAAGGTGATGTTGGATATCGTGTAGGAATTCACATGAAGACCTATAAATCAAGCGTCCCCGTAATAGTAGCAGGAGGGAAAGCAGGAGATTTTCTCGGTGAATACATGGCAGGGGGTGTTATAATCATTCTTGGAATGAATAGTAGCAATGAATTTGAAACCCTGGGCGAATGGATCGGAACTGGTCAACACGGCGGCGCAATTTACGTCAGGGGGAAAGTGAGTGCAAGTAAACTTGGCAACGGGACGTCACAGCGTAAGATGACAAAAGAAGACGAAAAGCTTGTGAGAGCAGTTCTCATAGACTATTGCAAGACGTTCAATCTTGATATAAATGAACTACTTACCAGTAAATTCACCAAAATTGCACCTCAGTCACATAGGCCCTATGCTGCGTTGTATACGTGCGACTAAATAATATCTACCGGTGAGATTATGGCACTTATCTCTTATAAGGATTTAAAACAAAAAGTGTGGGACGTCGACAAGTGCTGCGGTTGTGGTGCTTGCGTCGGAGTTTGCCCTACTGAAGCGCTCTATTTCGACTCCAGCGAAGCAAATTCTCCAACATCAAACGATTATTGTAAAGTTACAAGAGATTCGGTGCCCTGCGGAGCGTGTTTCAGTGCATGTCCGCGAACGGACACAATCGAATCCAGCGAGTTTGGCAACATTATCTCCATTTATGAGTCAAAGTCGAAAATAAACGTTCCACATGCACAATCAGGGGGGGTTGTAAGTTCACTACTTGTCGCTGCTCGCGAATCTGGTCTGATTGATGGCGTCATTTTAATGGATGTTGATAGATGGAATCAAAAATCAGAGCCGAAACTTGCCGTCAGTCGCAATGATATCCTAGCAGCTGCAGGCTCGAGATACGTTTGGGCGCCTATTTTAAAGAAACTAAGAGAAGCAATTGAAGAGAGAAAGCTCAAAAAGATTGCGATTGTCGGCACGCCGTGTGTCATGAGCGCGGTACGAAAGATTAGGGAGTCCGATCTCGACGTGCTCTCCATATATAAAAATGCAATACGCCTCTCATTAGGGCTTTTTTGTACTGAAATTTTTACGGATAGACTTCTTGACAAGCTTGAAAAGGAAATGGACATAAATCTGTTTGATATCAAGAGCGTTGATGTCAAAGGCAAGTTCATAGTCACGCGTCTCGACGCAGGTGAGGTGGAGATACCTCTAACAGACATACACGACGTTAAAAAACGTGGATGCGAGTGCTGCATTGATTTCACGAGCGAAGATGCAGATCTTTCGCTTGGAGCGATTGGTGCAGAACCTGGCTTTACAGTAGCGATCGTAAGAAATAAAACAGGTGAAGGATTCTTAAAACTTGCAGCATCAAGTGGGTATATCGAGTTAAAACGTGGAGTTAATCTAGAAGCAATTGCAAAAATCGGATCGAAGAAGAAAGGGATATCAATAGACGCTGGGCGAAAAGCATTGATCAAAAGCGCTCAAGCGGAAATCATGTGAAAATAATTAACCTAACCTTACTAATCTATTATGTTCAGTCACACAAGGGCTTGAGTAGCGGCTCTAAAAAAGTTCTCCCTATCTCGTGGCCTTCGATAGTTCTATGCTCGTCTATTAAAAAGCCGTTATACTTGATCTTTTGAAGTGTATGTATAACTTCATTCCAATTAACCGTTCCTTGTCCCACAATTGAATGCGACTCTCGAAGCCCGTCGTTGTCGTGTATATGGACGTGTTTAATCTTCGCACCAAACTTATCGATCATCTCAGACTGCGGAATGTCGGTAGTGTTGCAATGGCCAACGTCGAATGTAATTTTCAGCCATTTTGAAGCTAATTCATTCACAATATGAACAATACCATCTCCTCTCCACGTGTCAATGAACGCTGGTGGCTGTCTCGGCATATTTTCCAAACACGCTACGATCTTTTCTTCTTCCGCTCTTTCACAGATTGTTGAGAATGAGTCAAGCTGACTGCTCTTAGCAATCGCTTCAAACTGTTTTATGCCTCTTGGATAGCTGATAACACCAGGATGAACGACTACCAGGTGACACTTGAGGTCTTTTGCATACGAAATTGTACGTATTATTTCATTGACAGAGGCTTTTCTCATGTTCGGATTCGTGCTGGCGAGGTTTATGCCGCAATACGGAGCATGCATTGTGTATGTAAGGTTGTATTGTTCTTTAAGCTCAAGGAGTGTGTCAACGTTTCTTGAACCATAGTACACATGCGGGTATTCCGAGACGAGTTCTATTATCTTAAATGTGTCAGCCACTCTCTCGATAAATTCAGAAATGTTCATTTCCGTCATTGATGAAACGCCATATTCCATACTTCAGCCAACGCCTTCGCGGCACATAAGTTTGTCGTAAAAAAGGTAAAAAGAGGGTATGCCACGTTACGTAAAGACATTGAGTTACCATTGAGTTACACGTTTGGAGCTACGTTCCATTTACTAACGACTGTATCGCTTGTGTAACCATCTCCACGTATTCGCTCTTAACTGTGTTGTAATGATCGAGTGCCTTTTTAACTTCTAGATCATCTGAATCTAGTTTGAGCTTTTCAATACGGTCAAGCGTTTTTTGCGCTGTCTCTAACACCCACCGATCTCTAATTTTTGAATCAACAACGTTGACAGCTTCCGGCCTGATTGAGACTTTCGGATCACCTTCTGGTGGGTAATAGATATTGAGCTTTCCGACGACCGCCACGAAAACAGGGGGCTCGATATCACTTAATTTTGTAGCTGCTTGTGGTTGGTACTGTCCCGCATAAATCGTAAAAACTCCTGTTGGATCTGAAACCCTTCCTCTCCAATATTCAGATTCTGCGCCTATATTTTCTTTTTC
This sequence comes from Candidatus Acidiferrales bacterium, assembly GCA_035624185.1. GTDB lineage: Archaea > Halobacteriota > Bog-38 > Methanoflorentales > Methanoflorentaceae > DASPRZ01. The sequence continues at coordinate 2,830 of DASPRZ010000015.1, read as the reverse complement.
AGTGAGCGTTCCTACTACAAAAACACGATTGCACTTTGCTCCCGTCGGCGTTATAATGTACTGCGGTGCGTAGGGGTCTTCATGCTCTTTATACTGGAGGTCTGAATTACGAAGTTCTTTCGCAAAAACTCTTTTCGCGACTTCACGCTGCTTTATTGACATTTATTGTTCTCCCTTTGCGCGTTTTAATGCGAAATCGACCTCTCCTTCGTTGACGCCAAGGAGTTCTTCAAAGCCCGTTACTAAAATCCATCGCGGCGTTTTGGTACCCCGAATTGAATAGTACCTTCCCACGATCATATCCGTTATCGTATCAGAGACGATGTTTTGATCAAGTGCATCAATCGCCATATCCTTGGCAGTTTCGAGCGTGATCCCCGTCAACTTCTCTGTCAAATCGCAGTTAAAAAGTATATCGTGCACTTCATCGCCATCATCAAGCACTGCTTTTATCCGCAAGTCGTAGATGCTGTCCACTTTGCCATGTTCAGGACACGAGCCCTTAATTACAAGCCTCCCGCAGTCAGGACACCTCTTGATCAATCCAGAGCCTGACTGGACATCGATTATCACCCCAGTCAGGTGCTCTTCGGCGCGGACCACAGTGACTTCTTCATCAAGGGGCGCTATGTCAGTCGTCTTATTGAAGCTTACGCTAAATCTCCCCTGCCACAATTTGGTTACGACGTTTCGAATGGCGTAGCTTTTGCCCTCTTCTAACAGCGGCAATTGTGCGTTGGCCCAGTTTGTGAACTTTATCGTGCCACTTTCATCTCCCAGCAACCCCACTTGAGCGATAGACGGCGAGTTGGGTTCCCACAGCTGCACAACTTTTACTTTCAGGTTCAGCCACCGTTCTTGGTCGTTCACGTCTGAAATTTTGGCATAAGTGCCCTCCGATGACGTGCCTGCTCGCTCCCGAGAGCCGCGATGCTGCTTTAAGAAATAGTTCGTAACGCTACGCCTCGCCTCATCAGCAGGGACTTTAAAATCATTTATCAGAGAATTTAAACGGTTTTCAATTTCAAAAACAGGAATTTCAACGTTCAGTTCTATAAGACGAGCATGTATCTGCTCAGCTAATAGCTTATTTTCTATATTCATATTCACCACAAGCCTTTGTTTTCTTTTTTATTTTTTGTTGAAAGGCATAGTACCATTTGTGTTAGCAAATATAAAGCTTTCTTGAACGGTAGGAAAGTAATGTTAATAAATGACAAAAAAGGGGATTAACAGGTTAATAAGATGACAAACAACGCAATTAACGATTCAAAAAGATAAGAGGAGTCAGGGCCGTAAGCCTCCTTTTGTTTTATGTGGCATTCATCTATGCGCTTACCTGGATGTCATCTGGACGGTTCATTCATCCTATTTAGCTTGCACCTGTGAGGATTCGCCGTTTCATCGTATCCCTTCAGCGTCATCGGTTCTTCACTTCATAGTCATTCACTGAAGGGACGTATCGTTTCTGTGCCAGAGCCATGACTCTCGCCATGCGACTTATGCCGCTCACATATCCAGATGGTGGGAGGACTTTCCTCAGCAGCGAAGTAACGCCACCGGCAGCCACTCACCCTCTCTCCTACTAAATACGTCGATGGCAAACGTAATATAACTATTTGTTAGATTACTATCTATGGACATTGATCAGGGCAAAGCAGCAGTCGAACTCGCTCGGCGTGCAATCGAAAGCTTTTTGCTAAACAAGCAGAAGGTCCCCCCTCCCAATGATCTTCCTGTCATGTTTGAGGAGCCGCGAGGAGTTTTTGTAACGCTCAATTCTGGGATGCTAAGAGGCTGTATTGGCTACCCTTATCCGACAATGAAACTAAAAGATGCTCTAATCGACGCTGCAATTAGCGCAGCAGTCTATGACTACCGATTTCCACCTGTAAACGTATCGGAACTTGATACTATTACTATAGAGCTAACTATTCTCACGCAGCCAGAACGAATCCACAGCTCGGAGGAAATCATGGTCGGAAAACATGGTGTTATCGTTAAAAAAGGAGTACACCAGGGATTGCTGTTGCCACAGGTTGCGACGGAATACAGCTGGACGCCGCACGAGTTTTTGTCTCACACATTTGAGAAAGCAGGGCTGAGCCCTGGGACGTTAGGAGTAGAAGTCTACGTCTTTGAAGGACAAATATTTGAAGAAATCGAACCACATGGCGCAGTCGTCGAGAAGTGTATCTGCTGAACGCGCATGACCACTACAGTTATTACTAACGGCAAAGTTTTTTACGGAGGCCACATTATCGAGGGGGACATACTCATTGAAGACGAAAAAATCAAATCGGTTACAAAAGACGTTACAGCAGACGAAAAAATAGATGTAAAAGGACAATTAGTGCTGCCAGGAGCCATCGATGTACACGTACACTTCAGAGATCTTGAGGAAGCTTACAAGGAGGACTGGAATTCAGGATCGTGCTCGGCGGCAGCTGGTGGTGTCACCACTGTCATTGATCAACCAAATACAATCCCACCAACGAACGATATTACATCGTACAACGAAAAATGCGCCGCAGCACGGGCATCTATTATTGACTATGGCATAAACGCCTGTATAAAGAGCTCTGAACAAGCAAGAGAGTTGTATGAACTTGGCATCACAGCATTCGGCGAGTTATTTATCCAAAATAAAACGACTGATGAATTGTTAACATTACTGCAAACTATCAAAGATCTCAATGCATTAGGGTGTATACACGCCGAAAGATCACATGAAAGAGCGATGGACGAAGCTACTGCGATAGCTGACATCTTGCACCTAAATAGCAAAGTCGGTGCACAACTTCATATAGCACATATGAGCACTCACGCG
>DASPRZ010000007.1:0-24977 GCA_035624185.1 Candidatus Acidiferrales bacterium | reverse complement strand
TCAAAAATGTCAGAAACCGAACTACTTGGATCCAAACCCACACATAGCCAGCTCTTGTTTTGCCTAGCAACCTTTTCCAGTTCGGTCATGAAATTCGCCATATTCTAGGCCTCTTCAAAAGACTATTAGTCTGCAAGATTTACAGCTCATTCCTTATCCACCGCTTGCCACGCTTACATCTCTCACTCTTATGGTTGGAGTCGTTACACTGAAGTAAGTCTTTACATCTTTACTCATGCCATCTATCTGCTTAAGCAGATCAAGCACGTTGATTCCTATATTTGTCTGCTTGAGCGCGTATTTTAGCTCCCCATTCTCGATGTAATACCCAGCATATACCATCCCTGAAAAGTCACCCGTGTTCATATTAGGTCTGTCACCTGTTGCTTTAACGTATATCCCTTTCTTTATATTCTCCACGACGTCGGATTCATTTCCGGGCGATATAAGGACGTTAGTTGTCGAAATTGAAGGTGGATATCTAAAGTCGCTCCGTGTTGCATTGCCTGTGCTGCTCAGTCCCTCTTTATTCGCAGTGTAACTGTCGTATAAGTATGACTTAAGAACTCCATTTTCCATCAACACTGTCCTCTGCGATGGCGTACCCTCTCCATCAAAGCTCGCGGAGAGAAGGCCCCCTCTGAGCACTCCGTCATCGATGACATTTAAGGCATCGATGGCTATCCCCTCCCCAATTTTGCCCGTTAAAAAAGATCTATCTTTCTGTGCGTCGTCGGCACTCACGGTTATGGGGGATGCCACAATTGGTCCCACCGCAAGTGGATCAAGCACTACGTACATCTTTCCTGACTCAATTGGCCGTGGCTTTAAATTCTTTATTGCCATCTCACCAGCGGCCTCCCCCACTTTGTGAGGGTCAATATCAAAGCGTCTGGATGCTGCATATTCAAAACCATTTCCAGGCTCTTCACCCTCGTGGGCTACTATATCCACGTTCAGAACAGCGCTCGTACCCATATCTGTTCCTGAGACACCAAGCGTGTTCATAATAGCTGTCTCCCATATGCTTATTGATGATCCAGAATTCACGGTGTCTACGCGTTTATCCACGTATGCTGCCTCTGCCCCACCTATAGCCAGTTCTGCGACGCTTGATACATCAAGCGATGCTATTGTTCTGTCATATACATCCCTAACATCGGGATACTTCTCTGGCAGTGGAATCGATTTAAAGTCCGGATCTGGCGTACCGGCACGAGCTGCAGAAATTGCCCTGCTGACGGCAGACTTAACCTCATTTAAAGACGAGTGGGCATACCCTACACTCCCACTCTTAAAAATCCTGACACCTATTCCGCTCTCGGTACCGCTCTCACTCGACTTAAGTTTGCCGTTTTCGAGCTCCACACTAGTGGAACTTGAATACAGTGCAAAAGCCTCTCCCTGATATAATGATGCGTCAATTAACCTTATTGCCTCAATGCAGGCGTTTATAATGTCATTCCGCACATCCGTTCTCATCGTCAGCTACATCCCTCCAACCACCACGTCGCGCACGCGCATATGAGTTCCTCCGGTAGTGTTGGGCGTCATCTGTCCGTTTTTGCCGCACGTGCCAGGATCAAACTCCAAATTTGCGGCCATTCCATCAATGTTGTGAAGCACCTCAAGCGTCATACCACTCAACGCTGCATCCCTTAGGTGCTTCTTTAATTCTCCTCCCTCGACGAGATATGCCTCTCTGCTCTTAAAAGTGAGCATTCCGGTTGAAGGCGTTGTGTAACCATATTGCCAACCGACGAAGTAAAGCCCATTGAAACCTTCGAGCAGCTCAACAAATTTGAGATCGCCAGGCTCAAAAAAAGTGTTGCTCATCCTCACGATTGGCGGCGAATCATATCGCTGCGACCGGGCGCTACCATTTGACCCGTATCCAAGTCTCGAACCGGTTTCGATGTCCATAAGGTAATTTTTCATAACCCCCTTCTCCATAAGCACCTTTCTCTTAGTTTGAATGCCTTCATCGTCGTACGCCATAAATCCATAACTATCGAGTGTGGGATCATCCACGATGGTCACTAAATCAGACCCGAGCTTCTCATCAAGTTTTCCGCCGAGGACTGAGGTACCCGTTATCACGGCATCAGCTTCTGACGCATGGCCAAACGCCTCGTGCACAAATACGCCTGATAACGATGGGTCGAAAATCGCGTCAAACTTTCCCGACGGAGCTGGAACCGCATCGAGCAGCAAAACGGCTTGATTTGCCGCCAGTTTCCCGATGTCAGCGTCATGTGAAAATAGCTCAAACCCACTCGAGCCCCCTCGTGCCTTGTACCCCGCTTGTCGTATTGAACCCTCCTTTGCAAAGATCATAGCACGAGCTATTGACCTTACCGTGGTCGCATCCACGTACGTTCCCTCAGAGTTGGCTATGATCTTCTGACTTACGATATCAGTATATCCTATTTCAGTACTGCTGATCCGCTTGTCTACCTCTATTGCCTCCTTATCCTGCCTTAAGACATACTCCAACTTGTCACTTATAGGTACGGATGTTGGGTCGAATGTGACGTTAGTTCTGACCTCATCATCAAATACCGGAACATCTATCGAGAATTCTTCGGCCCTCTTATAGAGCGCCTTTGAGAGCTTTACAGCGCTTTCGGCGCATTCCATAAGCCCTTTTATATCTATTTGGGTAGTGTAAGCGAAGCCCCACGCACCCTTCAAAAAAGCCCGTATTCCCGCTCCTAGCTCACTTGAGCTGCTTATTTTAGTTTTGCCATCCTTAACGGAGATTGACGTACCCTCCGAAGTCTCGAGTCGAATGTCAGCAAACTGGGCGCCGAGTTCCTTTGCTGCGCTCAAAACTTCATTAATATCGTCTCGTTTATCGTTTAATTCTTTCCTCACGAAATTGCATCTCCAATAATCTCTCCGTGAACGTGTTTAAATTGTTTGCTCAAATAGAAATGGTTTTTGATTGGGAATTATAAATTTGAAGCAATGGACTATAAAGATAATGTGACGAATCAGCTAGTCTGTCAAAACTCTTTATGGTGACTCCTGGGCTGCAAGAATTACACCAAGAGCTTAGCAGAGTAAGTTTAATTTCGCTCTCGTAACACGGAGATTCCTAAATATTTACTATGGAAGAGTGCTTGAAACGACATCGCATCATTAACAGAAATAATTCTTGATAAAACTTCCTTTTGTCATTATTTAGAACTTTAAACCTTCAACAGCTGATACAGAATCAGAGGAATATTACACAGTGCGACTCCAAATGTAAGAACTCAATAGTTAATGCGAATCCAATAAAAATGATCGGGAAAAATAGGAACATTGTCCGAGTAAACGCCATTAGGGAGCTGTGCAGTCTCAACGTTAGAAGATTTGCACATGGTTGCTTCAAAGGAACTTTGAAAAATCTGAGGCACGAGAATTTAGTTAAAAAGAGGATGAGCACGATCGCCACACGCAACAGCCATCGTTCTTCTTCTCCACTGCCAGATGAAGAAACTGTGCAGCGATTGCATCGCATCAACCGATAAACGACTCATATGCTTATCCTCTTACTCTTTGCGTTTTAGTGTCAGCATTGCCAGCACTAAAAAAACCACGATAAAAACAAGCAGCACACCAATATCTATCGATATTTTATCTAATCCCCACCCCTTGAGAAGAACTGAGCGAACAGCATCTGCTGTATAAGTTGTGGGCAACAAGTATGCTGCGGGTCTCATCCATGAGGGGAGTCCTTCGACTGGTAGGAAAATGCCTGAGAGCAAAAGCACTGGTAGTATTATAAAAGGGATTAATTGGACGGCTTGTGTTTCTCTTCGTGCAATGCTTGAAAGTAGAACCCCCAACGATACAGAGACAACGGCTAAGAGCGCGATTGCCGCAAAAGCCAATAAAATGTTTCCGACAACTGTGATTTTAAATACCACAGCGGCCACGATTAAGATCAGTGCGGCCTGTATCATACCTACTATGCTGAAAGCTAGTGTATATCCTGCTACTATCTCAGTCTCTTTTAAAGGCGAAGCCGTTAGTCGATACAACGTGCCTGATGTCCGTTCACGTACAAAATCAAGCAGCGTGAGTAAGACAGTGAGTTGATAGACAGTGAAGGTCATAATTCCCGGCACAAAAAAGTCGATAAATCTGGCATTTTGCGCGTATATCGCGTCTCCAGCGTTAACACTTATGGGCATCTCACTCCCAATGTCCGTCACTGTTTTTAGAACGGCAGCATTCACAGTATTGGATATAGCATCTGCTACGTTTGAATTACTTTTATCGAGCCGCAGCACCACAGTAGTATCGCTCGGATTCGAGCGGTCTTGCAGCTTTGAGTAAAAATCGCTTGTAAAATTAGTTGGAAAAATGATGACACCATACGCTTTACCGTTTTCCACCATATTTACCGCCTGACTTACAGTATCAGCATACTTCACCGGCGTGACGCTTGTATTGAGATTTGATATGATTTTATCAGACAGTTTACTAGGCATATCCCCGGGAGGCACACTTACTCCCTGATCGTTGTTAACGATCACCACTGAAACGTCGTGCACCTGGCTACTGACTGCAGCGCCAAATACAAGCATAATAAAAACGGGGGCGACACAAATTTCAGCGAGCGTACGCTTATCGTTTTTTAAGTTCCTGAATATCCGTTCCACCACTGCGAATAATCGATAAATCTTCATGTGGCACTAATCCCTTTTGCAAACTCAAGAAATGCATCTTCAAGTGACTCAGTATTGCTGAACTGGAGGAGTTCACTTGGTCTGCCTTCCGCGATCAAATGCCCTCCCCGCATGAAACCAATTCTATCGCAGCGTCCTGCTTCATCCATATAGTGGGTCGTAATTAATATCGATATGCCGCTTTCTTTAAGCTCACTAAAATAATCCCAAAATGATACCCGCAGCTCTGGATCAATCCCGACCGTGGGTTCATCGAGAAAGAGAAGTTTTGGTTCATGGAGTAAGGCGCAAGCCAATGAAACCCTATGTTTCATCCCACCACTTAGGTTAACGACAAGCGTGTCTGCAAATTTTTCTAAACTGATGAACTTAAGTAACGCTCTCTCTCGCTCCGCGATCTTATCTTTACGTAAACCGAAGATCTTTCCGAAGAATGTTAAATTCTCCCGAATCGTCAAATCAAGATAAAGCGCCGTTTCCTGTGGCATGTAGCCGATGAGGGGTGTTATAGATCTGTCGATTTTATGCCCGAGCACGTTTGCGCTGCCAGAAGTCGGCGTTATTATCCCACAGAGCATCTTGACTGTTGTTGTTTTACCTGCTCCATTGGGACCTAACAATCCGTAAATTTCACCCGCACCGACCGTTAAGCTTAGCTTGTCTACAGCGACCAGATTTCTAAACTTCTTGGTCAAAGAGGTCGTCTCAATGTAGTACGTCATTTTCTCTCTTTCTGAATGGGATTCTTAGATTTAAACATTTGCCCTTTTAATGAGGATGAAGATGAAGGTGAATAAGTATCGTCATAAAACTTGGGCGTTAACGACCCTTAGACGCTATACGAAGGGTGAAGCATTCTTAAAATCATACTTAAAGTACAGCTTTTGGTGTGATTGTTCTCGCCGCTCCATTATCAATTTAAACCCGAGGCTCAGATAAAGGTGTATTGCCGCGCCATTCGTTTCCCACGTCGTGATGAGTGATGACTCCATGCCGTTCTGGAGCAATACCAACATTGCAAACTGCACCAGCCTCCTACCTATCCCACATCTCCTATATTCGGGCGCCACCGCGAGGGTCTCGATCAAACCCAACTTTGGTCTCGTGTAGTCATAAATGACGGCTACGACTCCCACCACTCTACCATGTGCGACTGCCTTAATCCAGCCCCGTTTCCTATCGGTGAATATTCGTGATACTTTCACGTAAAGGTTTTCCGTTTCCGTAAGCGTCGGGATAAACTCGTCGTCGACCAGTCTGAGTACCTCGAGTATGCCATTGAAGTCATGCCAGTCAGCCTCCTGAACTGCTGCTATTTTCCCTCGCTCTATCATATGCTTGTAACCTCAAATTACTATCTGTGAGGCGTCTCCAGTGTACTTTCAATAAAGCAAGATAAGGCCATTCAGCACTATTTTATCATATGCTGGTACTTCAAACGGAAGTCCTGCATTTTGAGCCGTTCTTGACACGTCAATTCCCATCGCTTCCATCGAGGGTCTCGCCTTATAGGGATTTCTGCATCTATTTCCAACCCCTGCACACTCATCGCATAAGGTGCATTTGCCGGCAGTAAAGCCTGTAGCATAAGTTAAACCCCGTTTAAATGCAGTGGCCTCTAAACGATCAACGATTTTGTCTAAATTGCTCTTCGCGACCTCATAAGTCTTTTCGTAACCCTTTACGTACTCCATATCACTAAGAAGGTTAACGTAGTCATCAGCTGCGCGTATCTTTTCAAGCATCCACGTGGGTACGTCGTAAGAAATCTGAACGAGTAACGCCTTTTTGAACTTTGAAAGCATCGCCCTGAATTCGTCAACAGACATCACGTTGGGCGGGCATACTATGCAAAAATCATAGTTCTTACAGATAGGCACCATGCATTTCAGTCTGACCCGGTCATCCACTACTATCGCATTTCCGTCCACGATGCTACAAGATGTGGCTCCGAGTTCCTTTGCAGTGCCACAAAATTCGTTCAACGTTGCCTCACTATTGCCGTTGTGAACCTCAGTCATCTTCTCCCATACTGTGATGCATCGAGAAATTATTTGAATATTGCCCCCATAAATCAAATGGTTTCTAAATAATCATCAAAATAATCGCCTTTTTGCCTCGATCGCTGAGTGGTCAACCCTAGGTTAAGCAAGTTGCACCTCAACTGTTCTAGGATCGGGCAACTTCTCGAGCTTTTTAACCATATCGGAATATGTATCCTTCAGCGTCTGTAGATCCGCGAGATATCTCCCTGACTGAAGCTTCTCTATGTGCTCTGCATCAAGTCCGTACAACGACTTTAGTCGTTCATAGTGCCCTGAAATTATTAATTTTCTTAACTCTCTTAAGAAAGTTAAGACTTCATCGCTTGAATTGCTTATTTTTGACAAAAAAGATATAATCTGAGGGATTCTCACAAGCAGCGAGTCTCCTGCCTCCTCAAGTGAGAGTTTGAGTGCCGCCCGATTTTTGATGTCGCCAAGGGACTCAAGCCATACGATGTTCGTCTCCATGACCTGTCTGAAAGCTGTTGTATCAGAGACATAATGGGAGAGCTTATTTTCTGAGTACTTTGCGTATTTAAGTAATGTGGTTAATGGCTCCGAAGACAAATTCTCGTTTATCAGAAACTCATAGAGTTTGATGGCGCTCTCATGACTGAACGGCTTTGGAAAGCGTAGCTCAGGAATGTAACCAGCGTCAAGTCCCACTTTTAAAGAATCTCGCGAAGGATTTGCTTCAAAATAACTGTCAAGCAAATCGCCTACTTTCATATTGTAAAATTCAAACTTGTGGTTTAGCTCAGATAATTCTTCTGTACGCGATAAATCAATTTTATTTGCTAACTCCGAATTTGATTTCATGAGAGAGATACTCTCTCTCAGTTCATCGCGTCTTGCGCGTAACGAACCATATGCCTTTTTGTATTCTTCAAACAGTGAACGCTGTTTTGCTAACATACCCAATGTTGGAATTCTGTCTAACTCTTTTTTTGCAGTCTCAAATTTTCGTTTCTTTAAGACGGTGAGCGCCTTATCGAAATGCTCAATGTGATCGAGAGCTTCATTTTGGCGAGCCCGCTCAATTTTCTGGGCTATCCTGTTGAGGCGCTTCTTTAAATCTACAAAGATTCGAAAGTTGTCAGGAGTGTCCTCAAAGTCTGCAATGAGCGATCTTATCTCACTGTTAAACTGTTCCGCTAACTCGAGGCGAGAACGATGAGCTTTGCGTATCTGTTCGTTCATCTTCTCTATTTCTTCGAGTAGGTTAAGGGGTTCCAATAATACAGCCTCTTTAAAAGCCTTATGTTGGGCAGCAGGCCTTGAACTCCACAGAGTGCTCTGTCGTAAGCTCTAAGCGAAGCTCTCCTAGAGTTGCTACCCTCTCTGCAAAGGCGTTGTGGCGATGGATGCTCTCCTCGTTTATTTGTTTTATGGTAACGATCGAATCATCCGGCAGGTACGGGAAAGCCTCAACGACTTTGTGTGCCATTGTCCTCACGCAGTCCTCAACGAACTTTGGGTTCTTGTGGGCAGTCTCGACAACGATTGCTTCATCTGTTCGCTTTAAAAGTTCGTAGATTTTAGAACTCATTGACTCTTCTATGATTTCAATTATCGTGTCGAGTGGCACCTCATAGCCTTCACCAACTTCTATCGAGAGTACGCCGCGCCCTCTTTGATTGTGTGTCGCAAGCGGAACGTCCGTCAAAAATGCATCAATGTCATTCTGTGATACGTTAAGTTCCTTTAGACGCATATCCACAAGTTCCCTCACGTGCTCTTGTGCGCATGGGCAGGCGGTCATACCTACCACCTCAGCACCGATCATCCGGCGCGTTGTTTTATCTTGCTCACTCTTTGCGCGATAAGTGGTGGTCTCAGCGAAGATGTTAGCAATCTCCTGAGTATTTGTACCGGAGCTTGGAGTTTGTCTGTGTACCATGTACTCACTCTGCATTCTGACTTCGGCTCGAGATGCATATTCGTGTTTTTCTAAGAGCTTATTCGCTACTTGGCCGCAAAGTTGCTCTATATCGAACACAGGTGCTCGTAAGGCATCTTCTAAGACTTGATCCATGACCTCGAAGTTCCGGCTTAGGTTTGCGCCCTTTCTGTCGGAAGGTAAGTCGACAAATATGTCAAACTGAGAAACCAAGATTATGGGTCTTTTATCGCGTCTCGTAACCTTAACGAGTTTCTTAACGTTCGTAACTCCCACTCGTGTCAGGTTTATTAAAAATTCAGGACGATCAGCTTGTACGTCAATTGGTACTTCCATCATTATAAGTTACACCACGTGATAAAATAACAGTTGTGAATTAACTTTAAATATAGCATGCAATGGAAAGAATCTCGTATAAACACCACTCACTATTTCAGTTTCTCACAATATGACCAGTCCATAGACTCCCTTGAAGGCTGAAGATTCCTCCATACCTAATCACTCCCAAATCCAATTTTCATGAGTGGCTTTAGTAACGTCAATAACCTCGGTGCTTTCGTGCTTAGCAATAATTTTCTTAGCACGATTGAAGGGCGATCCATATCTCCGTAGCGTGTTATGGTATCAAGTACCCGCTCGTCGTCAAGTGCAGCCACTACATCGTTGAAGTCCGCGTCGCTCAGCTTATTCCACACCTCATGCACTCTTAAACCTGTCAAAAGTTCTCTGCCTATTTTAGAGCGCCATCTCCTGTCGTACTCTGCTAGCACCTTTTTGGATGTGTCGTGGCGGTTTGCCGCGTCGGCTGCAACCTCTCCTGCGATTTTAGCGCATACAACACCTGTATAGATCCCACCACCACTAGTCGGCTTTACCTGCCCGGCTGCATCTCCAACTATCATGACACCATCCGCTACCGTTGATTCAGGAGGACCAAATGGTATGCTTCCTGCAAAAAAGTTCAACAAAGGGATGGGATAGCTTGGAAAGACTCTCTTCATGAGGAAGTTCAAATGATCGATAGCCCCCTCATTTGAACACAATCCAATCCTCACAGTGTTTTCTTTTGTCGGTATGCTCCACGCAAAAAATCCTGGGGCAATTTCTCTACCGATGAACAAATCAACAAAGTCGCCGCCATCTGGCTCTACATACGTCTCCGACTGTACACATGTTTTGACTTTCTTCACTCTTCCAATTCCTGCCGCCCGCCCCACCGAACTTTGTACGCCGTCAGCTCCTATTAGTACGCTCGTCCTGATCTCAGTCGGTTCACCATGGCTTGTCGCCTTTACTACTATATGCTTGCCTTCTCGCCTGAAATTAGTGAATCTCGTTTTCACTAGTGATTCTACACCGGCTCTTATTGCTTCTAAAGCCATAACCCGGTCAAGTTCTCTACGATCGATGACGTAGGCCATAGTCCTCGTACCAACTATGGAGATCGTACGGCCGTCAGGTGCGTGAAGATTAGCCCCTCGCACTCCTCGTTTATCCAGACTATGAGGTACCTCACACTCTTCGTATGCCCGCACGCTTATTAGTCCTGAGCACTGAACAGGTTCGCCCACTGACGAGTGTTCTTCGATCATAAGCACACGCGCACCATTCATCTGAGCGTATTTTGCAGCCATTGAACCAGCAGGCCCCGCTCCTACAACGATCACATCGTAGTCTCTCATATGCTCAAACAGCTATTGATGTAGAGATATATTAATCAATCTGAGTCATATTGATGGGTTGGACAACTAATATAATAGTAGTGCACAAAACAAAGATGATGGTACAACTATGGAGTATAAACAGTGTCTTATAATTCGCTCTGATCTTAAACTTTCTACGGGGAAAAAAGCGGTTCAACTTGCCCACGCAGCCGTTATGGCGTACGAGCGTTCCGACCCTGTTACAAAAAAGCGGTGGTTTAACGAAGGGCAGAAAAAGATAGCTCTTCGAGTAAATACCCTCAAAGATCTCTATGAAATTAAGTCCATTGCGGAATCGCAGGGATTTGTCACTGCCCTTATCGTCGATGCAGGGCTCACTGAGGTTCTGCCAGGAACTGTCACGGCCCTTGGGATAGGACCTGCTAAAGAAGGCGAACTGGACAGAATTACGAGCGATTTAAAACTTTTGTAGAGGGGAAGTGACTGGATTGAAAACGCCGCAAATACCCGTTCCTGATGCCGACGTTAAAGCTGGCATGGAAGTATATTTGACGAGATTCCGGGGCTTGGGCGGGAAAATAAGGCAAAATGTCGAAGACTTTAAAGTGGACGAAGTCTATGATACTAAATTTTCCGTGATGGGAAAATATGCCATTGTTAAAGTAACAAAGGTGAATGCCGAGACACATCACGTGGTTCGCGACTTGTCGCGGCGTTTGGGCATCAGCCAGAAGAGGATAAGCTGGGCAGGAACGAAGGACAAAAGAGCTGTTACGACTCAGAGGATGAGTATATATAATGTTGAACTTAAGGAACCACTGGCAATACCGAATGTTATAGTCGAGCCCATCGGTAGGGCTGACAAACCTGTGGCACTCGGTGATTTAAGGGGCAACGATTTTTCGATGACGATACGATGCATTGAGGGCCCGATAGAGGACGTTCAGGCCAGAATTTTGGCTGCTGTTGAAGAGATACATGGTGAGGGGGGCGTTCCGAATTTCTTCGGAATCCAGCGATTTGGCTCTATTCGGCCAGTGAATCAACTTGTGGGGAAAGCCCTTCTTAGCGGTGATATGGAGGGCGCCGTGATGACCTATATGGCTATGCCCTTCCCGGATGAGCCGGAAGCCGTTAAAGAGGCGAGAAAGTTTGTGTGGGACACTCACAATTTCAAGGAGGGTTTGAAATTACTGCCGTTGAGACTTAGGTATGAGCGCGCTATGATGAGCCACCTTATACAATCTCCCGGTGATTATGACGGAGCCTTGAACGTGCTTTCTATAAATTTACAGCGACTATTTGTGCACGCATATCAGTCCTATTTGTTCAATAGAATGTTAAGCATGAGGATCAAAAGGGAGCTCCCCCTCTCCAGAGGGGTTGATGGTGACTTTGTATCCCTTAATGAGGAGAAAAAACTGAGAACCGTTGTTCCAAAAAATATAGAACGCATAAATGGGATGATATCTGAGGGCAGAGCATTCATACAAATGCCCGTACCGGGCTATGATACACTGATCTCAGATGGTACGATAGGCGAAATAGAACGTGAGGTTCTCGAATCAGAGGGAATAGCATTTGATCAGTTCAAACTCGAATGCTGCCCGAGGTTACGTTCAAAGGGAGTGATGAGAAACGTAGTTCTCCCGACGAAGATAGAATTTAACGTTTCAAACGACGACGTAAACATAGGCTTTACAAAAGTTGAATTGAGGTTCTACCTGCAAAAAGGCAGTTATGCTACGTCAGTTCTCCGCGAAATAATGAAGATGAAACCCGGATAAATGTTGTCAGAATCTAAAACATTTGGCTCCATACTGCTCGTGCTTGCGCTTGCGCTTGTAGCAGTATGGGGAAGCACGCATGGTCTGAACGTGATGTTTAACGATACACATTCGCAACATTCAAGCTCAAATTCAGTCGTTCCAACAAATGCGTCTACACGATCGACAATCCCCACGACACCGGAACAGTATAACAGATCCGAGGTTCTTATAGGTGGCCTTAGGGTACACGCTGATCTCGCTGACACGCCGAAAAAACAGGCTAATGGGCTTATGGGGCGGTCTCAATTGAATGACAGCGAGGGAATGCTCTTTGTTTTTAGTCGTGAACAGTATTTGATCTTTTGGACGAAGAACATGTCAATACCCATCGATATAGTGTTTGTGACATCTGACATGAAGATCCTAAATATCTATAAATCAGTCCCCCCATGTGCAAACGATCCTTGCAAGCTGTATGCTTCGAGTAAACCGGCAAAATACGCACTTGAGTTAAGCGCTGGATTTTGCGAACGACACGGAGTACGCACGGGTGACTCCATCTCCATCTCCACCTCAGGCCCCTAAGGGTACCCTTATTGTCGTCTTATAGCGGTTGTCTGCCGAATTACACTCTTCACGAATCGGACAGGCAAAACAATTTGGGCGTTTCGCGTGGCAGAATTCAAAGCCATGCTGGATTAGTAGCAGGTGACTTTTTCCGGGACTTTCAAGGACGGATTCGAGTACTTCTTTTACAAGCTGTTTGGCTTTGTCACTCCCCCGAGTCTTCCCAAAATGAGCGTCAATGCCGATTCTTACAGCACGCTCCTCTGTGAAGCCAAGTCGACGTGCTACCCTCTCCACGTGAGTATCAATGGGCACGACATCGTGGCCTGCAGCAAAAAGGAGTATGCAATCAGCTGTCTTTGGCCCTACACCAGGAAGTGATAACAATGCTGTGCGTGCGGCGTCCTTGTCATCGTAAATCCAAGACATGTCACCATCCCATCTTTTCATAAGTTCCAGTGACGCATCGATAATGTAGTTCGCTTTTCTATGAGGTCCGCATCTATGAAGCAGGCGCGTGAGCTTACGCACATTTGCGGTGCTCAAAATTTGGGGGGTTACGTCCACGAAATTCTCCGCCAACGCATTGAATGTCCACCTTGCTCTTTCAGCGGTCTTATTTTGAGAGAGTAATGTGAGGATTAGACACCTATAAGGGTCTTGGCCGTTCATAAAATAGATGCCTGCGAAAAAGTCCCTAAGCTTCCTTATTCTTGGATCTTCAGCGTTAAGCTTTAGCAAGGGAGTCCAGTGCATTTCCTCATCACTCACGTTTTCCATCTCCAGCTGTCTTATTCTCGCCCCGTTTGCGCCTTTCACAGCACGGACGTACTGGTTTCTGCCGTGAATATTCCTATAGTACTTATCCTCAATTTTAATCCACTCAAGAGCTGGAATCTGTATATTCATGGTTCTTTCAATGTCAATAGGGGGGTTCATCTTGATCTTCATGATGTGCCTGTGCCACTTCAACGAATTGAAGGTTGGATAGAATTGCCATACAACCGAGTTCACATTACATTTATAGCCATGTAACGATAGCTCTCTATGATTTTACTCGTTATAAGTATCCAACTGTTGATCTTTAAGAGTATCTCATGGTGCTCTCCACCCAGCAGTGACCAGCGAGACGCGATTTGCAGAGCACTACCCTGCTGACTCTAAAAGCTCAAGACGAAAAAGTCTTTATGGAGCAAGAACTCGACAAAAATAAAATTAGTCTAAATGGCAGACAATGGTCTGCTAGTGCTTTTACTACGGTACAAAAAAGTCTCCTCCAAAATCACTAAATTATTAAATCATTCAGCGTGCTCCTTGGAGAGCTCCTAACAGATGATTATATATCTTCTCTCATCGTACTTTATAAGAAGTATCAGACCACTCGCAGGATTTTAAAAAGGATAAAATGGCGTTAAATCATAAATTTGCTCCACATATCGCGGATATTAAACCGGTGCTGGGCAGAAACATAGATGAAGATCTATTACTTGAAGATTTTCATACGCTCGTAAACAATTTTCATATTCCGGTTGAGGGGGCAAAGCGTAGCGTCATAAAAAAGCACGGGGTTCGTCAGCTCGTAGACCTCCGCGCAGGAGAACGAGAGGTAAACGTCATCATCCGCTTTTCAAACGTGAAGACGCGGAAGACGTCCATTAAAGGCAGGCAGACCACAGTGTCGTTTGGGATGTTAACCGATGAAACGGGCGAGATGCCATTTATTGCGCAATCCGAATATAAGCTGAGCATCGGGGACGTTGCAACTATATCCCATGGAAGCGTAAGAAAGCTGGGGGGAAATTCACGGTTTACATATCAGAACAGTCTAACATTGTTCAAATGGATTACAATAAGGTTCTTCTGGTTAAAAAATTGGCAGAACTCAGGAATGGCGATAGGAACGTTAACCTGCTTGTACAAATCCTTAGTTCGGAACTAAAAAAAGTCGGATCGCGGTACATCGTGACAGGTGTACTGGTAGATGAAACCGGAAAACTCCCCTTCACATCTTGGGGGCCACACCTCGATGCAGGCACGGTGGTGAAAATTGGAGGCGCCTATGTCAAAAGCTGGCGTGGAATGCCGACAGTTAACATAAGCGATACGAGCAGCGTATTCGAAGTTGATGTGGAAGCGCGACCTGATTTAGAGGCTCCAAAAATGGTTAAGATAGAAGAGCTTAAGCTTCAAGAGGGCACATACGACGTAGTTATAACCGGAGATATACTATCCGTGAGGCCTGGCTCTGGGCTCTTACATAGATGTCCTGAGTGCGAACGAGTGACTCAAAACGACGTTTGTCGCATCCATGATAAGGTCAGGCCGAGATACGACCTTCGTATTAAAGCAGTCGTCGACGACGGTACGGGGGCTACTATGGCCGTTTTAGGGAAGGAGCTGACTGAAAGGGTATATGGAGTGGCGATGGACGATATCGTGGAAGCCATACAGGGGGGTTCGTCGTTGGACGCGGTAGAAAGGGATATAAAGCGGGTCCTCACTGGCCTCTCTCTCACAATCCGGGGTAATGCCACAAAAAGAGATTATGACATCGTCTTCGTCGCCCAAGAGGCCACGATAGCATCGGGAGGCATCGATGGCCGTGCCCGAAAAATTAATGGTAGGCTGAAGGGGTTACTGACATAATGATGCGAGAGCCAGCTTGGAGGATATTTGCCCACGAATTTAACATGTCCGACCTTCAATATAGTGAGGATACCGAAAAAAGCCCTAACTATCTCATATCCCCAACGGGCGCTAGGATAAACCGTCTCTTTGTCGTTGGGGTTGCCACAGAAGTTGAAAATGTCGGCAGGAGTGAGGGGTTGTGGAGGGTCAGAATAGCGGATCCCACCGGTGTTTTTACCGTATATGCGGGACAGTACCAGCCTGATGCCGCAGCCTTTCTTTCAGAGCTTGAGGTACCTCAGTTTATCGCTGTCGTTGGAAAAGCACGGCTTGTCAATCCTAACGAAACGTCATTTTATGTTTCAGTGCGGCCTAAAGAGATAAACGTCACGACAGAGGAGGTTCGCAACAACTGGATTATTACAACGGCGGAGAGGACTCTTGACAGGCTCGAAGCGTTGAAGATTGCCCAGCGCTCGGGACTTCATGGGGACGAACTCCGTGAAAAGCTCTTAGAGAGCGGCACAAATGTCTCCCTCGCTGAGGGCATTGTTATGGCCATTGAACACTATGATATGCACGATATACTAAAGGATATTTCAAAAGCTGTTGAGAGTGCCATAAATACCGTGGTCCCGGCTTCAGAATTCACGACTGCGAGTGTGCCAATAAAACGGGATTTTGAGGCCGAAACTGGCGAAACAAGAAATTCTGATGATAGAGCGGTTGAATCAGAAAGGGAGCAAAACGAGAACGTCGAAACAGAAAATGCCAACGCGAAAACTGAAAGATTAAAGGAAAATAAGGCGCTTTTTATGGATGTTCTTAAAGATCTCGACAGTGGCTCAGGAGTTCCCTACGATGAACTGATCGAATACATGAGTTCGAAAGGCTTGTCAGAAGATGAAGTTGAAGAAGTTGCGAGGGAACTCATGAATGATGGTAAATGCTACGAGCCTAAGATAGGAATTTTAAAACTGGTGTGATTATTCACTTTATACTCCACCTCTGGGCGAAGAAGAAAGATGCACAGTCCATCGAGGTAGAGCGAAAAGAGGGGAACGGGGGGTAACGAGGTGTTAACTTCTACCTCTCATCGGCGGGTTCGGGTGACTACGAGGCGTTTTTCACAGTTCATGAAGTGCGTGAAATGCCGTTTTATGGGCTGTCGGGGAGCGTCCCACGTATTCAATATAAGTTCCATTAATTAAATGTACTTTTTAAACATCATAGCCTGTATCTGGCTGATACCAAGACCCCGAATCAAAAGGGCGACATCTTCACCCACAACCGGTACCTCTTTTGACGGGGGTAGTGCCTTAGTCCCTCGCATATAGATCACCCCACCACACTTTTTAGCACCGACATAACCGCTGGATTTGCCTCCTACCACCAGCACACCGGACTTCATATCGATTCCCGCAAACTCCCCTGCATCCCCTTTTATCACGACTGTACCACCATTTAAAAGTGCCCCGGAGTTCATACCAGCATTTCCGTCTACCACAACTTCTCCGGCTTTCATTAGAATGCCAGTGCTCAGGGCGACATCACCGTCTACGTAAATCCTCGCCGTGCAATCACACCGCGCTCCTACCGTATCTCTGATGACCCCATCTCGGAGGTAAAGCTCGCTGTCGCGTAGAAAGTTTGGAGGTATTAGCGAATCATCCCTCAGACCATTGCACACAACATCCGTTATTGATCTGAACTTTTTGTATTCTTCTCGATCAGATTTAACTTCAATGACGTTCCCAATGGGGGCCTTCACTGATCCGCTTACGTAGATCGCGCCGGTCGTCATGCTTATGCCCATGCGTGTATCGACATTTCCGTCGACAATGACTGTGCCCACGGTAATGCTCCTTCCGGAACCTGAAAAGAACTTCAAGTCGACCCCCATGCTCGAGCACAGCCGGTGTCCTACATCACCAACAATGTGAACATCTTTACCGCGCTTTAGTGTCTCAACGACATCCCGAAAGGTGTAATAGCTGCCTACTTGCGCCGGCATCGTCTCATCAGGATTTAACTTTGCGCCTCGATGTTGCCAGTAAAAGTTGTATGTAAAATCTGCTACACAATCGATCGGCTCGTCAAACTCAATCTGCATTGGAATTATACCAGGTGAACTACTGAAAACCTACCTAAAACTTCTGTCTCTCAACGACTAAAGGGTGTTCAGCCCGTATCGACACCCCTTCCTCTGTCGAGATAATCTCAAGTCCATGAAACTCAACGGGACCACAAAGCACGTCTTGCTCAGGATGCGTACCCTTCTGAATGTCACATCGCACAACAGTTCTCAGCCCAACAGAGACCACAACGGTAAGCCTTAACGATGCGGGATGTCCGCGTGGAAGTACGATTAGTGGTGAAGATGCTTCGCGTATTAAGTAGAGTGTGCATTTCACCGCCCGTGCAATCGTTGTAAATGAACCAAATCCCGATGCAACGAGAAGATCACCAGGGTTGAGGGTCATGACCATCTCTTCGGTAACGGTCTCAATGAATATCTGCCTTCTACTGCCGGACTTAACAATTCCTACGGTACCTTGAACGCCTCGCAAAAACAGAATTTCATCTAATTCAAGTCTAAACCGCTGTTCCATTGACAGTGGATTATCACGCGCTGATATGAACTTAATCCATGAGTTCTTCAATCTCTTCCGATTGACAGGACGGACACATGGGGTTCTTACCTAGCCCCTTGAACTTCGAGCCGCACTCGTTACAGCGGAAGTTCTTGGGTTCCAAGCGTTTTATATCTTCGTTGCCCATTGGGCCACCGACGGTACACATAATTCTAACCCTCTACCTTTTTATTGTCGTTTAAGCCCATAAGTGTTTCCATCACCTATCTACTATTAATTTCACCTTGCATGAGATAAAACTTTATTAGTTACGGAAGAGAAAACAGTACGTACTCACTTATCCGACGACGCACCGCATAATTGACTTAATAAAGATAGTTTAAGATTTATCTGACAGATGTCTCAATCAACTTTCGTTCTACAGTCACACTTCAAACCTCAAGGAGATCAGCCCACAGCGATTGCTCGGCTCGTAGATGGAATTAACAAGAAGGTCAAGAACCAGACGCTATTAGGGGTAACTGGCTCGGGCAAGACCTTCACCATAGCGAACGTTATAGAGAGCGTGCAAAAGCCCACGTTGGTGATAGCACACAATAAGACGCTCGCAGCGCAGCTCTACAAGGAGTTCAAGGAGTTCTTCCCGCATAACGCAGTGGAGTACTTTGTAAGCTACTATGATTACTACAGACCAGAGGCGTATATTCCGCATACCGATATTTATGTCGAGAAAGAATCGTCAATCAACGATGAAATAGATAGACTCAGACACTCTGCCACCAGATCGCTGCTATCGAGGCGCGATACGATTGTGGTGGCGAGCGTCTCGTGCATTTACGGAATAGGCTCGCCCGAGGACTATCTCGAATCGATGCTATTCCTCAAAGTTCATGAGCAGATAAAGCGAAGAGAAATCCTGGGAAAGCTCACGCGGATGCAGTACGCAAGAAATGATATCGACTTTTTCCGCGGAAAGTTCAGAGTGCGCGGCGACAACATCGAAGTCTTCCCGGCATATGGCAACACTGCCTATAGAATTGCACTGTGGGGGGATGAAATCGAGGGGCTCTTTGAATTTGACCCTGTAAACGGGCGAAAGATACAAACGTACGATTCCATCAGCATATACCCCGCAACCCATTTCGTTACGAACCGGGCGAAGCACGAACAAGCACTCGCGTCCATTTCGTTAGAGCTCGCTGAGCGGCTTGAGTACCTCCGCGGTCAGGGAAAACTCCTCGAAGCGCAACGGTTAGAACAGAGAACGAAATACGACTTGGAGATGTTGCGCGAGGTCGGATTCTGCAGTGGGGTCGAGAACTATAGCAGACACTTGAGCGGACGTGCGGAGGGAGAACCGCCCACGACCCTCATCGATTACTTCCCCGACGATTATCTCCTTGTAGTCGATGAATCACACGTGACGATACCGCAGCTCATCGGTATGTACGCAGGAGACAGATCGCGGAAAGATAACCTCGTGGAGTACGGCTTTAGACTCCCATCGGCCTATGACAACAGGCCGCTGAAATTCAACGAATTTGAGAAAAAGGTCAACCAGGTGGTATATGTATCGGCGACACCGGGACCGTACGAGCACAACACGTGCAAACAGCCTGTGGAGCAGATCATACGACCTACAGGCCTCATAGACCCTGAAATAGAAGTACGACCGGCTGAGAATCAGGTCGATGATCTCATCTCAGAAATCAGAAAGCGACATAATGAACGAGTTCTGGTCACCACGCTTACGAAGCGTATGGCTGAGGATTTATCGGAGCACTTGCACGAGATAGGGATGAAAGTACAGTACCTTCACTCTGATATAAGCACGCTCGATAGGACTGATATTCTGTATGACCTTAGACGGGGAGTGTTTAATGTCCTCGTTGGCATAAATCTGTTGCGAGAGGGCATTGACCTGCCAGAGGTCACGCTCGTCGCAATATTAGACGCCGATAAGGAGGGGTTCCTCCGGTCAGAAAGATCGTTAATCCAGACGGTGGGACGGGTAGCGAGAAACGTCCAAGGACGCGTCATTATGTACGCTGACACTATGACTGACTCGATGTCGCGCGCAATACAGGAGAACAACCGAAGGCGGGTAAAGCAGATTGCTTACAACGAGGCACACAACATAACGCCGCAAACGATCATAAAGCCAATTGAGGAGATGGTCAGGAGGCGCACCCTAGTAGAAGAGGAAGTACGCCCTCCATATGTCGGAGTGCAAGGACTTGAAGAGACGATTGAGGGATTACGAGAAGAAATGCGACGGGCTGCACAAGGCTTGGAATTCGAACGAGCAGCACTGATACGCGATATGATTGAGTCCCTGGAAAGTGGAGGATGAGCGATGGCCGAGAACATCGTCGTAAAGGGGGCTAGAGAACACAACCTAAAGGGCATTGATGTGGAAATACCGCGAAACAAGCTCGTTGTGATTACAGGAATAAGCGGCTCTGGGAAGTCGTCTCTCGCTTTTGATACGATTTACGCTGAAGGACAGCGGAAGTATGTGGAGTCCCTTTCCGCGTACGCTCGGCAGTTCCTCGGACAGATGAGAAAGCCCGAGGTGGAGCATATAGAGGGGCTCTCACCCGCAATCTCGATCGATCAAAGGACTACAAGTAAAAACCCTCGGTCGACGGTGGGTACTGTCACCGAAATTTACGATTATCTTAGACTGATGTTCGCGCGGGCCGGAACTCCTCACTGTCCCGAATGTGGAAAGGAAATCGCCCAGCAGACGGTGCAGGAAATAATCGACCAAGTGTTCAAGCTACCTGAAGGGGCGAAAATTGCGATATTAGGTCCCGTGGTCAAGGATAAAAAAGGAGAACACAAAAAGATCCTCGAGTTTCTGCTCAAGGATGGCTTCGTGAGGGCGCGGATCGACGGCGAGGTACGGGATCTCGGGGAACTGATAGAGCTTGACAAGAACAAGAAGCATACTATTGAGGTCGTCGTCGATCGAGTCGCTATTGATCTCGATGAAAAGCAACGGCTTGCAGATTCAATCGAAACTGCGTTGACGCTTGGAAACGGCATTGTGATCGTCGAGGTCGCAGAGGGGGAGGAGATGCTCTTCAGCGAGCACTTCGCGTGTCCAGACTGTGGCATCAACATGGGTGAGATAGAACCACGGATGTTCTCATTCAACAGCCCGCACGGGGCGTGTTCGGCGTGTCATGGGCTCGGCTTCGAAAAAACGTTCGATGAGGACCTTATCGTCCCAGACAAATCTCTTCCCGTGAAAGATGCCTTTGCCCCTTGGCGCAAGTCGACGAGCGATTATTACCCACACCTGTTACGCAGTGCAGCTATGCAGTTCGGTTTTGATGTCACCACGCCCTATGAAGAGCTCAGTGAGGAACATCGACAGCTCTTGCTGTTCGGCTCAGGACGGCAGCGGATGCCCGTTGAGTACTATGGAAGACGAGGATACATCAGTTTTTCACGGCCCTTTGAGGGCATCATCAGCAACCTCGCGCGGCGCTATCGCGAGACCGACTCAGAGTACATAAGGGAAGAGATCGAGAAATACATGCGGCTGAAGGCGTGTGACTCCTGTCACGGAAAGCGGCTACAATCCAAAGCACTTGCCGTTACGATACACGGGCGTTCAATAGCCGATGTCGCGGCGCTCCCCGTCGATGCTGCATATTCGTTCTTTGACGAGTTAGCCCTTCCAAATGGAAAAATGGCGATCGTCGGCGAGGTCATCAAGGAGATAAAAGAGCGCCTCAACTTCATGAAAAACGTTGGGCTCAATTACCTTACGCTCGACAGAGCGAGCGAGACCCTTTCAGGGGGGGAAGCACAACGGATCAGGCTTGCCACTCAGATTGGTTCGGGGCTTGTAGGGGTGCTTTATATACTGGATGAACCGAGCATTGGACTTCACCAGCGGGACAACTTACGACTTATTTCTACCCTCAAGAGCTTGAAGGAGCTCGGAAACACTCTCATCGTAGTTGAACACGATGAAGAGATGATTCGGACGGCAGATTATGTCATAGATATGGGGCCGGGAGCAGGAGAACACGGAGGGTACGTCGTGGCTACGGGCACCCCTGACGAGATCGTCTCTGAGTCGGACTCTGTGACCGGGCAGTACCTCAGCCGCGTAAAGAAAATCGAAGTGCCCAAATGGAGGAGGGCTCCAAACGGGAGCGCGCTAAAAATCGTGGGGGCTCGGCAGAACAATCTCAAAAATATCGACGTGGAAATACCGCTCGGTGTATTCACGTGCGTAACGGGGGTCTCAGGCTCGGGTAAATCGACTCTCATCAACGACATTTTGCATAGAAAACTCTCGCAAAAGCTGCATAGGGCTTACACGAAGCCGGGGGATCACGACGATGTGCTTGGAATCGAGTACATTGACAAGGTGATTACGATAGATCAATCGCCGATTGGAAGGACTCCGCGGTCCAACCCTGCTACCTATACGGGCGTATTTGATCATATACGAGCGCTGTTCTCGCAGGTCCCCGAAGCAAAGGTACGAGGGTATATGCCGGGACGCTTCAGCTTCAACGTGAAGGGGGGGAGGTGTGAGGCGTGTAGAGGCGACGGAATCCTAAAGATCGAGATGCATTTCCTCCCTGACGTGTACGTTCCGTGCGACGTGTGTGAGGGGCGAAGATATAACCGGGAGACGCTCGAGATCAGATACAAAGCGAGAAATATTGCTGATGTGCTTAACATGACCGTCGAGGAGGCCCTGAACTTCTTCGAGAACATTCCTGCTATCAAAAACAAATTGCAAACATTGTATGATGTCGGGCTGAGCTACATAAAGCTCGGCCAGCCCGCAACAACGTTATCGGGAGGAGAGGCGCAGCGCGTGAAACTGTCGACCGAGTTAAGCAGACGGAGTACGGGAAAGACCTTCTACATACTCGACGAGCCTACGACGGGACTGCATTTTGACGATATAAAGAAGCTGCTTGCAGTGCTTGGTAGGCTCACTGACATGGGCAACTCGGTCGTTGTTATTGAGCACAATCTTGATGTCATAAAGACCGCCGACTACATCATCGACCTCGGCCCAGAAGGCGGCGACGAGGGGGGCTACGTGATCGCGGAGGGCACACCAGAACAAGTGGCCGCATCAGGCACGTATACGGGAAAATTCCTTCGAAGAGCGTTAAATGGATGTCACAGTCAGAGTTGAAAAAAAAGCTAGCAAACTTGCCAGACAGCCCTGGCGTCTATCTGATGAAGGATGCATCATCGAGGATCCTCTACGTTGGCAAGGCAGTGTCGATCAAAAACCGGGTGCGGTCTTATTTCACTAATGCGCACCATGCTCCCAGAACCGCTTCCATGGTCTTGCGCATCGACGATGTTGAGTTCATCATAACGAACACAGAAAAGGAAGCGCTTATTCTCGAGTCCAACTTAATTAAACTTCACAATCCAAAGTACAATGTAAAGTTTACCGACAATAGTAACTATCCGTACATACGCATAACGCGTGAAAAGTTTCCGAGCATTTTGGTTACAAGGGCAGTACGTAAGGATGAGGCGAAGTACTTTGGCCCTTATACAGACGCATACGCTGCGCGGAAGAGCGTCAAGGCGCTAAGAAGGATATTTCCGATACGGAGCTGCGTCAGGAAGATGCCAAAACTCGTCAGACCGTGTCTCAACTATCAACTGAAGCTATGTTCCGGCCCGTGTTCAGGACGAATCGATCCAACCATATACGCAGAGCTCGTAACAGGTATCACTAAGTTTCTCGAAGGACGCCAAGATGACCTCATTAAAGACCTCACAGAGAGCATGAATGGAGCCGCATCTCGAACGGAGTTTGAAGTTGCAGCAAAGATACGGGATAAGATACGGGCGTTACAGAGTATCTCAGAACAGCAGTACGTAGAGCCCCGTACAGGAGACGAAGACGTACTTGCCCTCGCACGTGAGGACTATATGGCTTGTGCGCTCACGCTGATGGTACGAGATGGCAAGATTACCGGACAGCGAACCTTCCCGATACGCGGGGCGAGAGATGCCGATGTGGCTGAGGTGTTGACGGCGTTTGTTAAGCAACATTACTTCCATATGGAGGGGGCGTACATACCGTCTGAAATTATCCTGCCGCACGATATTGATGAGGCTGCAGGTGTCGAAGCGCTGCTCACCGAATTGAAGGGCAGTTCAGTAAAAGTGCGTGTCCCGAGGAGGGGAACAAAATTGCGGCTTGTTAATCTGGCAAAGAGAAATGCTGAAGCAGCGCTGACTACGCCACTGGCAGTGGATGCATTGTACGTCCTCCAGGAAGCTCTTGGGCTTTCCGAATTACCTTCCCGGATAGAGGCGTTTGACGTCTCAAATCTTGGCGGTGCAGAAGCGACAGGTGCTATGGCGGTATTCATAGACGGAATTCGAAAGCCGAGTGATTACCGACGCTACACCATCAAAACAGTAAACGCCATCGATGATTATGCGATGCTAAAAGAGGTCGTGGGACGGCGTTACCTAAAGGGCGAGCCCCTCCCTGATCTCGTGCTCATCGATGGGGGGAGGGGGCACATAAGCGCTGTGCGGGCAGTTGTGAATGATTTGGGAATTAATGTCCCGATAATTGGTCTTGCAAAGCGCGAAGAATTGGTGTACGTGCCTGGCAAGTCAGAACCAGTAGACATCCCTCAAACGGGGTTGAATTTGCTGATGAACATTCGAGATGAAGCCCACAACGCGGCATTGAAGCATCATAGGACGTTGCGCTCGACTAAGTTGCTCGAAAGTGATTTGGATAAAATCCCCGGTGTCGGGAAGAAGCGTAAGGTGGAACTTTTAAAGCGATTCGGCTCGCTTGAAGAAATTAAGGGGGCGACTGTTGAAGAAATTCGGTCCATCCCTATGATAGATGAAAAAATAGCACGTAATATCCACCACTACCTAAACGGTGAGATATCTTGAGCCGCACACATTGTGGGGGGCATAGAGGCCATAAAGTGTTGATGTGGAGACGTTAAGCTACTTTTGCAAGTGCCTAATAGGATTTAATCCTCGGATTAAAGAACAATTATCGAAAAGTTTTTATATTAATATTCGCAGTTAGCAGACTATGAATGAGGTCAAGTGCGATCATGAACTTGCCAGTGTAATGTTCTA
>DASPRZ010000122.1:0-2610 GCA_035624185.1 Candidatus Acidiferrales bacterium | reverse complement strand
ATTTATAGCAAACAACCTTCATGTCGGAGACGAATCGTCCCAAAACCTATCTTATGGGACGTCACGGAGCTCATATAACAACCCAAATGACGAATTTCGTAATTCTCCGGTTTCATAAAATGAATGAGCTGTATTGGGCCTTCTTTTGTTTTTATAAGGTATAATGAGATAATCGGTTACACTCAAACAATGATTATTTCTTAACTGCCACACCGCGTGTGAAGTAGTAAAATTCTGCAGCATTTTCCTTTTTACGCTTTTTTCAAAGCTAAAATGGTGGAAAAGGAGACTAAGCTATTTACACATGTTACAAGTATCGATATACGTCTACAATTTTAAGGTCTGCTAAATACTAGATCATTGATGTCCCTTGACCTGAAGAAATACTACCGTGAGCCACTCTATCG
Organism: Candidatus Acidiferrales bacterium; assembly: GCA_035624185.1. Lineage (GTDB taxonomy): Archaea > Halobacteriota > Bog-38 > Methanoflorentales > Methanoflorentaceae > DASPRZ01. The sequence goes on along the minus strand of DASPRZ010000122.1, from coordinate 2,203 downwards.
CAACTCACTTTCCATTATGCTAACTAAACTATTCGGGACTTTTTTCGCTCTAATGTTCTGGATGGTCGCGGCGCGCACTATGTCATCCACGGCTGTCGGACTAGCAACGGCGGCATTCTCGACGACCGTTCTCATCATCAGCCTCGCACCATTAGGCTTGGACGCGGGGCTCACACGTTTCTTGCCGGGGTCGTGCAATAGATGTGGACTCTACTCAACCACTGTTATTATAACACTAGTTGCTTCACTCGCGTTTATGTCCATATTCCTCGGCGGTCTTGGAGCCTTCTCACCGCAGCTCGTATTCCTGCGCGAAGGCTGGCTCCTCATTGCACTCATTGCATTCGCAGCCGTTACCGCAATTTCAACAATGCAAGGCGTTGCACTCATTGCAGCGAGGCAGGCCCATCTCTATTTTATCCAAAATACCATTCTCGCTATACGAGTACCGTTGATACTTGTTTTCGCATCACTCGGGACATTAGGCGTCTTTCTATCGTGGGATGTCGCATTTTTAGCGACAATACTCTTCGGCACACCCGTACTTTACTATTATGGTCTCTCAATGAAGTGGGGGATTGACACAAAATCTCTACAAGAGATATTTAGGTTCTCTTTGGGCAATTATACCGCTGGAATCTTCCAAATGGCTCCTTTGATAATTCCAGTGATAATCGTCAACGCCGTTGGTGCGCGTGAGGGCGCGTATTATTACATTGCACATACAGTGGCTATGCTCTTTTTTACAGTTCCAGCGGGCGTTAGTCTCTCTCTCTTTGTTGAAGGATCCCACCAAATGCCACTAAGAGAGAGTTCAATAAAGTCCTTAAAGTTCTCGGCACTGATATTGATTCCTGCACTTGCTTTTACATTTTTATTTGGAGACAAGCTCTTGCTCCTCTTCGGAACGCAGTATTCGGCGAAGGCTGTTGAACTGTTGTGGTTGCTCGCACTATCTAGTCTCTTCTCTGTAATCCCTTCGATTTATTCGTCGATCTTAGTCGTTCAGAAGAAAATAAAAATGCTCAATTACTTAAGCTTCGCAACATCAGCATCGATGCTGGGCGCAGGGTACCCGCTTCTATTGAAGTTTGGAATAATTGGGATGGGATATGCATGGGTATCATCGTACGCTCTGGTTTCTGCAGTTGTGGTTTCGCTGGTCATATGGAAGGAACGGAGCAATCTCCTAAGAATTAAGGGAAAAACAGAAGCTAAATGACTATTAGTTGATACTAAATATAACTCGGGATGTTACAGCGTGAAAACATTCTCGAACGCTTAGCATAGATCCTGCTGAAGTCTCTTATACTTTCAATCCCCTTCTCTTCTCTTCGCGCCTTCGCCGCACGCAGCGTGTTGTAGGGAATGTCCATCACTCCTGAAACGGCCGACCACGATACCATTTTGCCCGGTATTCGTCAACTTTTCGCCCAGAGTCAGGCGACGATAATGTGAGACCTATTAACGGTATTATATACTCTCCATATCTGTTCACAGACTATACGCCATATGATGAAATGTCTGAACGTGTTATAGGCAATGTAGAAATGGTGAACGGCAAAGATGCGGTGACGTTCAAGTTAGAATGTCATAGAGACACGTTACTAACTAGAGGGAGTTGCAAGCATGGAAAGCACTGATACGAAGAAAACGGTGCTGTTTATCTGCACCCACAATGCGGCATTAAAGATTTTTGAGACGCGGCGAAAGTAAACGTGCAGTCATTATATAGTTATGAGTTAGTTGAGAAATTTCGTGTAAAAAGTCAAAGTTCTGTGTAAAAAGTCGAATGTTTTTGGCACTTTTTACACAAAGCCAAGAACTTAGGCTTTGTTGATTAAGTCGCTCTTGTTGAAAAAGTCTAAATTCTGTTGAAAAAGTGACATTAAAGGAAATCCGACAAACTTAGTGGTTGGCGTGACCTTGTCGTCAAATCTTCTAAAATCCGACCATCATTATAACTTGTGAGCATCTCTTTTTCTTGTAAATAATTTACTAATTGAGAATTAGCAAGGAAATAGTCAGATTGATTTATGAATTCTTGTTGTAAAAGTATACTGTTCCCAATATTGTTAATATTCTTAGAGGGAAATTCATGTTTTCGTTTTTCATAGTAATAGGTGTTGCTGTTAAATTTTCGCGATTTATGTTCAATCAATGTCTCTCTATCGGGTAAAGAAGATTTTGCTTGGGACATATC
>DASPRZ010000085.1:0-33634 GCA_035624185.1 Candidatus Acidiferrales bacterium | reverse complement strand
TAAAAATACCTGTGCCATATCCTTTGTGTCGTGCACCTATTATGGCGACCGGGTTCCATTCAGGAATTACATCTTTTTTCTTTAAAGTAAATTTCATTTTTGCTATAGAAAACATAACGACACATGCCGCTAACCGCCGAGAACGACACGTGTCCTTAACTTACGTGAACCGTTTTAACTAGCCCTTTCGGACCTTCTCTTCACGCTTCTCATTCTTATCCTTCGTCCCAGAATGAGCGCGACAAAGAATCCTATGGTCGTGAGTAGTCCCGACAATGGATCCCCATTTATAATTTCAACCACGAGTCCCAACCCCTTTGGTGCTTTCTTCGCCAAATGTAATATTCCAAATGTAGCCGACAAAAAAGCCGCCTGCTATGCCGATTGATGCGAATCCCACATATTCTCCATTTTGGTCGAGCTCGTAAAGTGAAGAATGGGGCGTTTTATTTCCGGCTTCAGCCGCGGTTTCTGTGACCTTGTCGTCAGAACCTGATAGATCGTGGTGCCCGAGTGCAGTGCCAGCGTAGAAAAAAATGAGTATAATTCCTGCCATCACGGCACACGCGAGCAACGCAGTTTTTTCAAATTTGTCCATTATAATCCCTTTTATTTTGTTTATTGTAATCTCTTTTGTCAAATTTGTCCATTGTGATTCCCTTACTTAATTGTCGATGCCACCACAGATTTATGGAGCCTCATCATTTCTGGTCGCATTTCAGCTACGTAGCGCACCACAAGCCCGGTAAACACGAACTCCATTATCGCAATTGGGAGCTGTGTTGGTACGTATCCCAGCAAAAAAATGCCCCAATAATGCAATAACGATTCCGGGTGTAACGATATAGCCAATTGAAACGCTGATGTTACATACGTGAAGACATCGCCTATAAATCCAGCTAGTGCTGCGGCCCAAAAAATTGATACACGCAGCTTCCGCAGCGCTACCCACATCCCATATCCTGTAAATGCCCCTACAATCCCCATAGAAAAGTCGTTTGCACCTATTGTCGTGAGCCCGCCATGCCCAACAAATGTCTGAAAGAACAACGCTATTGCGGAGATTACGGCGACAGGGAACGGTCCTACAATAATAGCTGCCATGGGAGTTCCACAGGGATGAGAACTCGACCCAGTGACTGGCACAGGGATATGCCACACCGAAATAACTAGTACAGCGGCGCCCATAAGTGCTAATGTGGGCAGATATTGAGGGTTGTCTTTTACCCTTTGTCTTATTTGTGATACTCCCACCGCTATAAACGCTATAGCAACTATGTACCAGAAAATTATCCATTGTGGCTCTAATATTCCATCGCTTATATGCACAAAATCAACCTTTTTTGATTTATGTAAGATTTAATTGATTTTCAAGTACAATGCTGACATAAGAACATTATTATATATAAAATTAATGCTGTAATAAAATGAAGCAAGAGAGTTCTATTTAATTTCGTATCGCTATTGGTGTTATAATAGCTATCGGTGTTATAATAAGTTATTTAATATGTTACTTATACCGACTTATAATAGTTACACGAACACCTTAGAAGGTTTTGCTCTTTTCTAAGCAACATCAACACAATTTCATCATTATTTTTCAGATGACGATGACGAATCCATACATTGAGGGCATATCAGGGCACAAAATAAATTAGAAACCCTACGTGGTGGCAATTGTATATTACCGTACGTTATCTTTTCTTTTTCATATCCGAGATCCTCAAAGAGCACCACATCCCCTTTAGAGCCACTCGCATCTAAAAATGCACATATTTCGGTTAGGTCAAAGTCGGGATCTGGCAAAATAAATAGTTTCCGCCCAAATGCAAATGCACGCTTCAATTTCCTTTTTGACTCAGAGAGATTTCTTCCATGCGTGGTTATCACAATAATATCCGCAATATCAACTTTCTGACGAGCGCAAGCAAGTTGCAATGAAGAAATTCCAGAAATTATCCGAGCATTGTTTGGGGCTTTTTTCCCGAGCCCAGATAACATTGGATCGCCTGTCGAAAGAATGCACACGTGTTCACCGTCTTGCAAAGTATCAAAATGCGTGAGAATCTTCACCTCACCTCTAATATAAGCTTTCGCGAGCTCTATAGCTCTAGCCGAACCATACACAACATGTGCCGCTTTAATAACCTCAATAGCCTCTTCGGTTATCATTTTTGGCCCGGCACCCACTCCAACAATTTTCATAACTATTTGTTACTTAATAATACAATTCACGAAATTGATGTTTGCTTACGGCAATACGACATTATATCGCTCGTACGATTTCTCCTTCTCTAGTTATCAAAACAATCTTTGCTCCTGTTCGTGATTTTATCGTAGCTAACGTCTCATTCACCTCTTTGCTAAAAGGGTTGGTATCAAACAGTTCCTTGATCGTATTAGCTGTAGTTCCATTTAAGATAGTCGGATTACCCCATTTTAAAATTAGAGCAGGCAGTCCCATTATAATGATATTTTTCCCACGTGCTTTCGCAAGTGCTCTATCGATATTGCTTCCCATGAGAATTGGGGTGTATTCAGGAAAGTATATGTGAGCAAACTTGTAACCAGTTCTTCCAGTCGTTAAAACCACTCTTTCAGCCCGTTCAATGAGATCTTCGATAGAGGAGACAAGACATTCGTTCCACGGTTCTACAAACCCAGTTGTTCCTAATACTGAAATTCCCCCAGCAATGCCGATCTTTGGATTTAAAGTTTCTCGTGCAATCTCCTCACCGTTTTTGGCAATGAGTGTTACGACCGCTCCACGAAGTCTCGCTATGCTTACAGCTTCTTGTATAGCACACATAATAGTGTTTCGTGCTTCTGGGTTTATGGCAGCCCTTCCAACAGAGACACGCAATCCGCGTCTTTGTACGACTCCTATTCCTGTTCCTGTACGCAGAAGCAGTTCATCTGCTTGCGCTGCATGGGCCTCGAACTGAATACCCTCTGTTATATCTATATTATAGTCACTCGCTGGCTTTTTGGCAATTGCTGACCCATACTTAGCTTTTACAATCACTGGTACCCGTATTCCTACGGGCGTGAGAACATCTACTTCACTAACAGATTGTTTGATCGAAAGTACCGCTGCCTTTGCAGCCGCTGCAGCTATCGTTCCCGTAGACAATCCCCGTCGTAGTAATTTCCCTGATGAGGTTATTATGTAGAAGCCACTTTCGACTAGCTTCTTTAATTCAACGAATGGTATATTAGATCTTTGAATCCATTCACTTGGTATTATCATAGAACTAACAGGATCCCTTAGTTCCATAATAATCCAGCTAGAATTTTGCCATAGTGATGAGTTCATTTACGATGGCAACCGCAACAGGGGTTCCACCACGTGTTCCTACAGTTGTGATTGATGGAGTAGGCAGAAGTCGAATGCGCTCTTTCGATTCTGCGGCATTGACGAACCCGACTGGCGTTGCTATTATGAGGGCTGGGAAAATTTTTTCATTCACCATTTCAGATAACGTAAGTGCCGCAGAAGGAGCGTTCCCTATTACTACAATTGACTCTTTCAACTTTCCCCCGAGTTTGCGAAATCCTGTAGATGCCCTTGTTAGGTTCTGTTTCAGACCAATTTCATCTCGCGCTAACCAACAAACTACCTCGCTTCCAAATGCTTCTACCCCTCTAGAAATACCTGACTTAACCATCATTATATCAGTATAGATGGGCGCTCCTCTCTTGATAGCTTCAATGCCTGCATTAATTGGATTATTGGTGAACCGCAATAAGTCCTTAAATGTAGGATCTCCTGTTGCCATAACTACGCGCTGTTTTATCTTTCCTTCCGGGCTTTCATCACTAACGATATCACTTACAATTTCCTGTGAACGCTCTGAAATGCGTCTTGCCTCTTCTGTAAGCGCTCCCCACGCACTAAATGAATTTGAATTTTCAAGTTTTTTAGTACTCATATTTTTTGTGATACCCCCGCGGAGTTAGAATTCTTCCATTCCAAATATAAGATTCCTCGTTTCCAATAATGACGGTCGTTTTCATATCTATAGTGTCTTCATAGTCCATAACTGAATTAAGTGTCGTTATTATAACTTCTTGCCCTTGCCTGAAACCATTCTTTACGATGCCAACTGGTACATCTCCCTGGTATTTTCGCAAAATGTCTACGCACCTAGAGAATTGAGACGCTCTATTCCTGCTGCGCGGATTATATAGCGCGATTACAAATCCAGAAGACGCAGCATTCTTCAAACGTTTTTCTATTTCTGACCAAGGTGTTAGAAGGTCGCTTAAACTTATAACAGCATAATCACTCGACAATGGAGCACCAAGAACTGCTCCAACAGCATTGACTGCGGTAACGCCAGGAATCACCTCAATTTCAAAATCACATTTAGATGCTGCGATGAGTTCAAACACTAGGGAACCCATTCCATAGACGTTTGAATCACCGCCGCTTACTATCGAAACTGTATGGCTTTCTTCAACAAGTGTGATCGCCTTTTTTGCCCTTTGTACTTCTCCTCCCATTGTGCTTGTTACAACAATTTGGTCTTTGAGAAGAGGCATTATTTGCGAGATGTAGGTATCCACTCCAACAACGTACTCAGACCTTTTTATTGCATTTATTGCCCGCTCAGTCATGTCATCAACCAAACCAGGTCCAATGCCGACAATGAACAACTTACCTCGCAACTGCGATCGTCACCTTACCATACGTTGTTTTTCTCAATACAAGTTCTCGTAAATTTGAGAGTGCAAGAGCAGCTGGTTCTGCAACACCTATTAATCCAACTTTTTCGGCACGCGACTTTGTAATCACCTGCATTTTGTTGATGAGGTTGCTCGGAACAAGAGCGAGTGGCTTTCCTAGTTCTTCTGCAGCGGAAAAAATGCCTTCTTCGTTTAACTTAATATCTGCAGTTGCAAATACTTTTACGTCATCAATTGATGCATGAATTTTATAAAGCGCACTAAAAATGGCCTCACATATCGCATCCTTTTGAACGCCTTTCCGCGTACCGATACCCAAAATTAGTTCCGTTCCACTTGTTTTTGATAAGACAGCAACATTATCGTCAACTATTACGATCTTTGGTCCAGCCAATCGCAGCACCTCTACAGGCTCTTCGAGCATCTTGACATTAATCGGATTTGTTGATTTTCTGTTCATCACTGAATAATTAAGCTCCTGAGCAATAGTTTCTACATTCGTGGCACCTATCGCGTTGGTAGCGGTCGTAATGATAGACTGTTTCACGATTCCCCCATTAAATAACCGAAGTGCCATCTCATTGGCTCCGTGGTGCCCACCTAGGAGTGGAATTGCATAATGTAACGCATCATCAATCACAACAACTGCAGGATCGAACCATTTATCCGTAATGAACGGAGCTATTCCTCGCATTACGATCCCCACAGACATTATAGCAATGATTACCTCATATATTTCCATCACTGTTTTAAAAATACCATGACGAAAACGCATTATCTCGCCACCCGCGACTGACTGTACACGCTGTGCTTCTATCATGTTGCGGTCGAAGCAGAGGGTCACAGTTTTTTGTTCACCTTTGAGTATAAAAAGGACCTCCTTACGCTGTTCTTAGAAAGTTCATTACCTACAAGAATGATTGCAGATCTGGTAATCCCGGACTGTTTAACCTTATGAACGATATCTGAAATCGTTCCCATAATTATAGTCTGATCTGCCCAAGTTGCGTGATACACTACCCCAACTGGAGTAGTCGGAGGATATCGAAGTTTGTGCACAATTTCTGCAATTCTGTCAACTCCGAGAAAAATCGCCATAGGATCGCCATACTGTGACAACTCAGTTATTTTGTCCATTTCAAGTGTCCTCCCTGAAGGTCGAGAGATAATAAGAGTGTCACGCGTTAGCTGTTTTCCAAGCGCTGCTGCCGACGCAAATACTGAAGAGACGCCTGGGATAATTTCATAATCGATGCCATATGATTCTAAAGCTGCTATCTGTTCATCTATCGCACTGTATAGCGCCGGGTCCCCGCTGTGAAGCCGTACCACATTTTCACCTCGTTGAAGTGCTTCAACGATCGTATTTACGATCTCTTCTAGAGTCATCCTGAAGCTATTTATGGTCCTTCCGCTTGTATATTGCAATACTTCATCATTTACGAGAGAGCCGGTATAAATGACAAGATCAGCTGCTTCAAGAAGTTCTTTTCCGCGTACCGTTATAAGCTTAGGGTCTCCAGGGCCGGCTCCTACAAAGTACACCTTCATGTTTTCTTTCCGTACATTATGCTAAAATAATTACAATATTCTGGAAAATCGTCGCGATATACTCTCTCTTTTTCAGTGAATGCACGTTCGATGAGCACGAGTTTACTGTAACCCTCTGCAATGAGCTCATCTGCAAGTTCCTGGGGTCTTTTAGCTTTCAAAATTATCTTTGACATTATCGATGAACCATCAGACACTATAAAAGTTGCGTCAATAGGGACATTAACCCGAGAAGTAAAAGAGGTTATAGCACTTACGCCTGGCACTGTTTCTACTATTATGTTTGGTCGCAGCTTGTTCAACATTTTACGAAGATGAGAAAAAGTGCTGAAGATGTTGGGGTCCCCTATAACCGCGAATGCCACGATTCCCGTGGTAGCATACTGTGCGATGATGTTGACATTGGAAATCCATGCATCCTGCAATTTCACTTTATTTTCTGTCATCGGAAACTCAAGTATCTCAGCATCTGCATAAGGATGTACAAGCTCGTAAGAAATTTTTCCCGGGACAAATACTTTCTCTGCAAATTGCAATACATGTATGGCCTTCAGAGTCAATAATTCTGGATCCCCGGGGCCCAAACCGACGCCGATTAGCATGAACCGACCACCATAAAAATTGGGTTGTATGGTCTATATGCTGTAAAGCCTTTCAGTTCAAAGCCTTTAGATATGATTATAAGAAGTGACTGCTCGTAAATTCCAACGCTTTTCATATATTCTATCGCGTCTGAAGCAATCTCAATCCGTGCTGCATTGAGCACGAGTCGTTTACAGCGAGGAAGGAGAAACTCTATTATCCCTTTAAAGTTTTTAGTTCCTCCGATAAAAGCCTTTTCCACATTAATATTGCGCCCTTTTAAGGCTTCTGGGGCCGTTCCGGCAATCAACGTTACGTTCCGAGCGATACCCGCATCCCTGAAGCATTTTTGCGCCTGTTCGATGGCTTCAAATCTCTTATCAACAGCAATGATATGATTTGTGTACTTGCTCGCCGCAAGCGAGACGCTTCCCGTTCCACAGCCGACATCTAAAAACGTTTCGCCTTTCTTTAGTTGGAGCTTATCCAACGCAATTGCAATTAGTTCGTCTTTCGTGGGGCCGCCAGAAAGCATAAGGTTTTTAGCTCCTATCTACCTGCTACTCGCATCAATTTCGAGCATTCTATTTTTTCGCCCATTGTACGTCTCTGTGTCATTATTATAACAAGATAATAGCGTTGCTCCTTTCTTATTCGTCGAGAATACAAGTAATTCAGGACTATATAAGTTTTAGCGCGGTTGGAGCAAAGCATTTTTAGCTGGTTCAGCATATCAATTCGCATGTCGTGACAAACTATGATCGTATCACTTTTAATTAAATATGCATCACATATTGTAACATGCTTCACATACGCGATAAATCGTCGTGTGAAGGGGAAAATATTTTGTTAAAACGCGATAAGTTAATTAGAGTAGTTCCTCTTACAAAGTAATTTGGCAATATAATAAGAGACAAAAAGTACTCGAAGGTTGCGCCGTGCGAACAAAATTCATAATGATTACTGGGACTGCATCACATGCAGGGAAGAGCATCGTCGTTGCAGGTTTATGTAGGATCCTCTCCAATATGGGTTACTCTGTGGTACCGTTTAAATCACAAAATATGAGCTTGAATTCTTGGATTACGAAAGAAGGAGACGAGATTGGTATAGCACAAGCAGTTCAGGCGTGGAGTGCCCGATGTGAACCGTCAGCGGATATGAATCCCGTGTTACTCAAGCCGAAAGGCGACATGGTTTCACAAGTCATAGTTCGAGGAAAGCCCATAGGCGACAAAAAAGTGAGAGAATATTATGATTCTGTTAACGATATTTTAGACGTGATAGAAGAGTCACTCAAACGGCTTTCACAAAATAGCGATATAGTTATTATGGAAGGTGCTGGTAGTCCAGCTGAAATTAACTTATATCATAGGGACGTGGCGAATATGAAAATTGCAAAACTTGTTCACGCCCCCGTGATACTCGTAGGCGATATAGAACGAGGTGGCGTATTTGCTAGTCTTTTTGGCACCGTACAGCTGATTCCACCGGAGGATAGAAAGCTTATCAAAGGGTTCATCATTAACAAGTTTAGAGGTGATGACACGCTGCTTAAACCTGGTATTGAAATGCTTCAAGATCTTACTGGCATTCCTGTATTAGGCGTCATCCCACACGTCTTCATTGGTTTGCCCTCTGAAGACTCAGTTTCAATTGCAGATAAATGCCCGAACGAAAAAAAATCCATCGAAATTGCAGTTATAAAACTTCCACGGATTTCGAACTTCACTGATTTTGAACCTCTTGAGATGGATGCGAAAGTCAGATATGTTAATCTCACTGACGACTTAAAAAAGCCTGATGCTATCATAATTCCAGGTACTAAGAATACTATTGATGATTTAAGAGAGCTGATAAAAAGTGGGATAGCAAAACAGATCGTTGAGCTAGCAGGAAAAATCCCAATACTTGGCGTATGCGGCGGATTCCAAATGCTTGGAAATTTAATCACTGATGAGGGTATAGAGGGATCTGAAAACAACTGCACTGCAGTTAAGGGATTAGGATTGCTTAATGTAAGCACTGTATTTAACACTTATGCAAAAGAGACCAAACAAGTTGAAAAAGTTGTTATTGGTCGGGGGCCTCTTCTTGATCCGATAAGTGGTCAAACGATTAAAGGATACGAAATACATATGGGGAAGACGTTATCTGAATCTCCGATCTTCACTGGAGACGGAGCGCAAGATGAGACCGGATTGATACTTGGAACGTATCTACATGGAATTTTTTCAAACATTAACTTTAAAACAGCGTTTCTTGAATATATTCGCTCAAAAAAAGAGGATCGTTCAAGTACGTACCAAGGAGGGGCAGTGGGGAGATTACGAACCAGTAACGAAACTGGCTATAACCATATAAACGATCCTTATGATGAATTAGCGGGAGTCATTCGACAAAATGTAGATATGGATAGGCTTTTAGCTATCATTGGGTTATAATGAACGTGTTGGTATCTGATCTCATCTAAATTTTCTGCCTTTCTACTTTTCCAACATATAAGGAAAATAAGATCATGAGGATGTCGACTTAATTTTTTTCTTAGAGTTGAATTGAATATACCCTACTCCCACCGAATAATTGAAGCATTGATATCTTTATAATGCCTTATAATGTGTTTTTTTGGAACAAAAAAGCGGCAGACGAACTAGTATCTGAATCTCGCTCAAACTAGCTGAGTCCCGTCAACTTTACTTTGATGACTATTCTCTACTCCGATTAACTGATCTGCGTAAATAGAGAGTTCATATATAAAGAAAAGAAAGTACCAAAAAAGACAGTAAGAATATATTTATCAATTCAAAATCGCATGGTGTGATGATGAAAGGTATAATGATCGCGGGGACCCAAAGCGGAGTAGGAAAAACAACGGTGACGTTAGCAATTTTAAAAGCCCTTATAGACGCTGGTTACACAGTACAATCCTATAAAGTGGGTCCCGATTTTATTGACCCAAGTCATCTTGAAAAGATCACTTCTTTACCCTGTTACAATCTAGATTCATTTATGATGGGAGAAAGTGGAATCATACGTGAGCTTGCAAAATCAAACTCAGATTTTGCCATTATAGAAGGAGCAATGGGATTATATGATGGCGATTCGAGTTGTGCTCAGATCGCGCATATTGCAGCAGTGTCGGTTCTTCTTGTCATTGATGCGAACGCTTCCTCTGAAAGCGTCGCAGCTACAGCTCTTGGATTCTTAAAATATTCCTTTTACACGCCGTATAAAATTGAAATTGTGGGAATAATAGTGAATAAAGTCGGCAGTGAGAAGCATGCAAATGCTATTAAAACCTCTTTAGAAAAAATTGGGATTCGACTCGTAGGATCTATAAAAAAAGAGGCGTCAACTATTCCAAGTCGGCACTTAGGATTGCATATGGGTACGGAAAGTACGTTAAACGACGAAGCGTTAAAATCAATATACAATACCATAGACATTGACTCAATAATTACTTTGGCATCGGACGTAACAGCAGAAAGCCCCGCAGAAGTGAAAAAGAAAACTAAAGATCTCGCAGTTGGTATACCCTTCGATGCAGCTTTTTGTTTTTATTATCGTTCAAATATAGAAGCACTTCAAAAAGAGGTCCGGGTAGTTTATTTTTCGCCACTTAATGAACACCTACCTGACGTTGATGGATTATACATTGGTGGGGGCTATCCAGAGCTCTATGTTCGTGAGTTAGCCAACAATAAACAACTTTTACGAGATATTAAACATAAATCCAGCGAGGGAATGCCTATATATGGAGAGTGTGGGGGACTTATGTACCTCTCACGCTCCTTAACGACAAATAACGGTGATACGTTCGATTTAGTTGATGCGCTACCGGCAGATGTCCGGATGACAAAAGGTAGACAGGCGCTTGGGCATTCTGAAGTTGAAGCGATCAGAGATTGTGCTATAGCTCTCAGAGGAGACAGATTCAGGGGGCACGAATATCATTACTCAGTAGCAGAAGTGGATGCTGATGCAAGTTTTGCCTATAAGATGATAGTTGGTACAGGAATTAATGGCTTTGACGGACTTACTGAACATAACATTTTGGCATCGTACCATCACGCACACGTATACTCAATGCCCAATGGATTTGACGTTTTTATTCAGAAAATAATGAAATATTCAAAATCTTAACAAACTCGTGGATAGTTGCTAAAATTTCTACTTTGCTAAAAACTGATAATCACACTGCTACACTTAAACCTCTCTTATCTAGTAACTGCTTGTAGTTCCAGATGTTGATTCTCCTCAATTAGTGACTATTTCTATCGTGATCTATAATGAGCAGGCATCTCATTTTTTCCTTTTTCCATTACTATAAGGCTAGTTGATTTGAAACAAACTGAATAGAGACTCACCAAACTGAAAAAGAACGGCAGACTAATACATTCATCAACAACACTCGATACTCGGTTGAGGACCATTCCCGACGAAAGACTTTACAACGTTTGACGTAGACAAAAACAAAATGGTCGTTCCAAAAACAACAAATAGATGATATGGCGGCATTTAATTTCTTTGTATATGGCGTTTACCCCATACCTCACGAGTTAGAACATTGTCTGAGATTTGTGATTTGTCGCATTTAAGTCGGTTGTCAAAAGAGGCCGGTGAAATGTTTTAAATAAGTCAATGCATAGGGTATGAGACCGGATCTGTACAATAATGTCAGCTAAGAAATTGATATGCAGCTTTCTGCATTCAGTGCCATAACACTTCCTTTAATCCGTGAGATCCTGTAAAAGTCCGTTCGAGACTCAAATAGCATAGAGTCGCGCCACAGCAGAACATCTGAAATCCTAATGTGAGATACGAAGATTATTGCTATTCGATGCTTAATTCAAAACCCTTATAATTTTCTGACTTGTAATGTCACCCCTTAGATAAACTTTAACAACAATGTTGTAATGAAGGACACTATTGACGTATAAAGTGTTTAATAAACTTATCAACGAGTGAAGTAAAAAAAGCATACAACCATAAAGTTGTAAAAAAAATAAAAGGTGTGATAACAATGAAGCAAGAAGAGGGAGCAACAAAATTGGAGAATTTAACGCCGTCAACGTTTTTGGATTATCTGCGTCAAAGTGACGGCGTTGACATAAAAATTACCACAAAAAATGGTTTTACATATAACGGACTGTTACGATCAATTGATGAGCATATGAACATCACTTTATTATGTCATGATTTTCAAGACGTAGAATTTTCCTCTACAGTCAAATTAGTAACAGAGTCATTAGTGTATATCAAAGGAAGTGAAATCGAGAGCATCAGTACTGTAATACGTATACAGCAAAAAGAAAAATGAAATGATTACGTAACAAACGAAGAAAAAATTAACTCGTAGGGTTACCTTCGAATATTATGAAACCATTCTAGCTTCCTACTTAAACGACCGTCAATGGAAAAAAGGAAATCATTAACAGCAAAGCCGCTTTGTGCAAAAAATTGATATTGGATGAATTACTTACGTATGACAGCTACTATGGAGAAGCGGTATGAAACAACATAGATTCGTGGTAAAACTCCTCGCCGCCTTTGCGGTATTCAGTATGCTTAGCGTGATTAGTGCAAATGCAGCGATCAGCGATTTAAATGTGACTAATAAAGTAATTTTTGTCAACGGTCGAAGTGCAGCAGCGCCATCAGTGCAGTGGGAGCAGACGTTTGGTGGAAGTGCTGGAAATAGTACCGGAAAAGGCGTCCAACAAACGACAGATGGTGGGTATATAATAGTCGGTACGACCAACTCCTTCGGCGTTGGTAAGACAAATGTCTATCTCATAAAAACGGACTCGTTTGGAAAGAAGCAGTGGGAGCAGACGTTTGGTGGAAGTGCCGGAAATAGTACAGGACGAGGTGTCGAACAAACCACAGATGGTGGGTATATAATTGTCGGTCAAACCGATTCTTTTTCAGCTGGTAAACTTAAAGCTTACCTCATCAAGACCGACTCGTCCGGAAATAAGCAGTGGGAGCAGACATATGGCGGGAATGCTTTTAACGTCGCTGCCTCAGTGCAACAGACCACGGATGGTGGATACATATTTGTTGGATCAACGTTGGTTGATAAAACACTATTAATATATTTAGTCAAGACTGACTCGTCTGGAAAGGTGCAGTGGGAGCAGACGATTGGCAGTGGAATCCAAAACACAGGAACCTCAGTCCGACAGACCGCGGATGGTAATTATATTATTGCTGGAACCACAATTCAATCTCTAGATCAGGCTTATCTTTACCTAGCCAAGGCTGACTCGTCTGGAAAGGTGCAGTGGGAGCAGAATTTCGGTGGAAAGGGGATTTCCGTTGGAATGTCAGTCCAACAGACTAAAGATTCCGGGTATATCGTTGGGGGAGTGACAAACTCAAGCGGCGCTGGCAAGCAAGATTTTTACCTCGTAAAAACTGACTCGTCTGGAACGAAACAGTGGCAACAGACATTCGGTGGAAAAGGTGACGACCTTGCGTTTGCAGTCCGACAAACTTACGACGGAGGGTACATCATGGTTGGCGGGTCTGATTCTTTTACAACAGATAATCGAACGCAAGCGTATTTAGTCAAGTCTGACTCGTCTGGAAATATGCAGTGGCAGGAAACACTCGGTGGAAGTGGGAATAGTACCGGAGCGGATGTCCAACAGACCACAGATAGTGGGTATATTGTCGTTGGATTAACAGATTCAGGGCACGCCAATCGATCAGATGTTTACCTTGCAAAATTGTAGTCTGAAACTTCTCCATATCAACTCCCCCCAACTTCCTCCGGTATCTTCTCCTGTCATATTATTTTATAACTGACATAAAGAAGTGATTGATCGTTCACTTTTCTGGACGGGATGTTGATTATGAGTAACGCAAAAGAGTTTATTACACTTCACGCTTTTTTCTTATAACCGAAGGTGACAAAACTTTGGTATACGAAGATTGATGTGCTACAGTATCCTCTGAGGGTTCATTGCAAAAAGGTTCCTCAATTATAGCTTAACAAACAGAAACACTTGGCGATTTAAAGGCCGGTCAGGTGCGATTGGTAGAGGTTAAGAATATCGCCAGAATACCAAAAACGGATTTTATCCTTAAGCGCAGCAATTGACGAAATCTGCCGTTTAATTTTGGAGTGTAATTAAATATTCTATCTCGCCGATTTTTTCCTCCAAAATCTATATGTTTAATGGATAGATTATTTTTGATCAGAATATCAGTGCTTTATTCCTACTAAAGTCCCCAATATTGTTCAAAACTAGTATTATTTAAAACGCGTAAAGCTAAGAATTAGGCTTATGCGCAGAAAAATATAATTTTAGGGTTTTTTATAAAATAAATGTTTTTTCGAACTAAAAAAAGAAAAGTAAAAATTTGCCAGATTTTCTTAAAAGAATTTTCAATTCTTTGGCATCCCACTATGTCAAAAGGTTAAAGCAGCTGATACATACTGCCTTCATATTGCTCGTCTACTAATCAAGTTTGTTAAAAATGAAATTAAACTTTCCACTGTTAGGAATAAAATAGTTTAAATAAAAATAATTTTATAACAAAAGTACATATAATAACTTACAGAAAATATAACACGAAATATGTACGGCAAAAATTATACTAACGTAAGAAGAAACCAGAAATGATAGCAGAATCAAAAGTCAAAGCAATAAATAGGGAACCTGAACAGACAAGACTACAACAGAGAAATATGGCGACTCAAATAGAGGAAGAAAAAAGAGTTGTTTACGTAGTCCCAGTTCCAAATGGCTACGTAACACCCGAATGCATTCAAGAAACTGAAATCCTGGAAAACGGGCTCCTTCAAAAATATTTAAAATTGAAGAGTACCCAAGATGAGATTGCCAGCGAATTAGAATTAATGAATAGCGTATATTCATTAGACGAAACGTCTTTACAACAGAGATATCAAGAACTTAAAAAACGACTTTATAGCGCGCAGAATGAGTTTAACGCTACGAAAGAACTTTATTTTTGCGTAAGGAGAGCTTTGAACTCAAGTCGATTTGTTTTGCCCGAACACTACATGAATCTAGAAGATTGTTGGATTGAAGCGGTATTAGCGACTTTATGCGGGAAGCACATCAGAATTAAAGATATCGAAACCAGCAATCCTCATTTAGTAATAAGATGTGCGCTATCAAAAATTTTAGGTCAACCTCAGGTTATCGATGATCGATCACTGTAGAAGATTTAATCAGTAGCATATCTAAATGGATATACCTTGTTGTTTCTTACAGAACGATTGCCGTACTACAAATGTTCTTGACGTTAATTCTTCATTAAGGTTTACCATATTATAAAAGATTAAAAACAGTTCGTTGAAGACGATGGGGTAAAACCTTCGCAAAATAGTTAACTTAACTTGTTTTGGTTATTTATTTCTTCGTAACGTTAAAGTGCCTGAAATACATGTATGTATGACGGATGACGACAGCAGAATCACTTGTTAAAGATTTAAAAGATAAAGACTGGAGAGTCAGAGCGGATGCGGCATATGAACTTAGAAATTTCACGAAAGACAGTGTAGTTGATGCTTTAATTCTCGCTTTAAGTGATGAGTGCCTAGACGTTCGATTAAAAGTCATTGAATCTCTTGGGATTTTAAAAAATGAGAGAGCAGTAAATGTTCTTATTTCCCTTTTGGATGATATAAATGAAATCGTGCGAATGGCGGTAACAGTAGCTCTCGGAGAAATCAAAAGCTCAGAAGCAGTAGATCCCCTTATATGGAAATTTAGAAGAGATAACAACAACAGGGTTCGAAGGCACATTGCGGAATCGCTTGGAACGATAGGAGATAAAAAAGCAGTGAAGCCTCTCCTCCTAGCGTTGAATGATGAAGATGTTAATGTTAGGTGCTATGCAGCGGAAGCGCTTGGACGAATAAAAGATGCAAAAGCAGTAGAGCAGCTAATTAAAACTTTAAAAGATGCTGATGATGGAGTTAGAACCTGCTCTGCAACAGCTCTCGTTCAAATCGGAGCGGAAGCTATAGAACCTCTTACTCTAGCCTTGCAAAATAAAAATGAGGATATACGGAGTTGGGCGGCATATACTCTCGGAGAGATAAGAGACCCGAGGGCCGTAGAACCGCTCATATTAGCTTTAAATGATGATGATGATAGCGTTCGAAAGTATGCAGCTGAATCTCTTGGTCTAATAAAAGATAGCCGAGCGGTGGATAGTTTAATCCAAGCTTTGTCAGATACGAATGAAGAAGTTCGAAGAAAGGCTGCTGCAGCCTTGGGAGTGCTTGAAGATGCCCGAGGGGTAGAGCCGCTCAAACAAGTGCTTAAAGACACAGATGATGAGGTCCCGTGGTATGCCGCCGAAGCCCTAGGAAATATGAGAGATGAACGGGCGGTGGAGGCGCTTATTGGAGCTTTACGAGATGTGCGATCGCGTGTTCGATCAAAAGCCCTGGAAGCACTTGTAAAGATCGGTGACTCAGCAGTAGAACCTCTTATCACCATTTTAGAAAAAGATGAAACAACTCGGGTTTATGCCGCCGAAGCCCTAGGAAATATGAGAGATAAACGGGCGGTGGAGGCGCTTATTGGAGCTTTACGAGATGTGCGATCGCGTGTTCGATCAAAAGCGGCGTGGGCCCTGGGGGAGATAAGAGATAAAAGGGCGATAATACCGCTTACTACCATATTAAGCGATAATATCGATGAAGTTCGAATTAATGCTACTGATGCTCTCATTAAGATAGGAAGTGAAAGCATTATTGCTCCATTAATACAAGCGTTAGATGATATCCCTTCTATAAGAGAGAGAGCGGCAGAAGCGCTCGGAGACATTGGCGATCCTGTGGCACTGGATCCTCTGGCTAACGCCTGGAGGCGTGAAGAAGACGAGACAATTCGTAAAACTATGTATGAAGCATTAAAAAAGTTATAGGTAAGAAAAAATATTACGTGATTCCCACGATCAGTCTAGACAGTGCTAAGAAAAATCATTGAACCACACGATACGATCATATACGTTTTTACCTACTTTAGAGTACGGGATTTTAACGCAAAATTCTTAAAATATTTTTTAACCATTTAATAACATTCGCTGGAAGAAGTAAGTGCTCCGGCTGCGACGAGCTTTTATCAATAACAATTCTAAGCGATTCTCATGATAGATAATAATATTAAACGGTTACACGTGGTCAAAATTACATACCGACGTGAGGTTGTAACGCTCGGAAAACGCTATTTAAAGTTCAAGCGTATAGGTTTTTGGATAGACTTTTATTCTGTCCAATGAAATAAGGTGGCGGTTTACACTCCCAAAGAGAGTGCTATGTCAACATAGCACAAAATAGTCCACTTGTATACTCGACCAACAATAATACTGTCTTCCAAATCAATGGGTTATTAGTTTTGACCTTTGAACCGTCATTGCTTTCACAAAGTACCGTGAAATAAACTCGACTATATATAAGTCAGATTATATTTAAGTCAGGTATTGATACTAGTCAATTAAATTTTATTGCTCCGGAGCGCCTTCAATACAGTAATAATAGTCACTCAGATCATAGTCTACCCAAACTGGGCAAACGTCGCAGGGACAATGTACCCTCTGCGGCACCTTCTCACTCTTTCCGATGGAACAAAATAATGTTTTACTTAGGTTACCTTGATTGTAAGTAGGACAATCACCTTTGTCACAAAGGCAACTTTTAACATTGTTTTCAGTATTCGGAACTTTCATTCAAATGCCTCTTCTGTCTTTATTAAGATTAATAAATCTACTTAACGTTTAATTTTTTCTCCGTTTTTTAAGTGTGTAGTATCTAAAAACCTGCAAAATTTCTACATAAAACTTAAATTTCAAAATTTTGATGCCGGAGAAATCTGCAATCTATCAAATATGTCCGTCGTATAACTCTTAATAAGAAACTTTAATTTTCTTTGATTTATCTGAATCAACTATATTTTTGAGCACGTATTAAAAAGGCGGCATTAAAGAAGGATAAAAAGGAAATAAAAAAGCCTGAACATTAACAATTGATTCTATAAAATGTTTTATTGGAGTATTTTCCTTATTATAGCCCTAAATTGGCCTTGATACACATTGTCCACTTATCCGATGAATTCTGGGCTACTACTGCAGACATTTCAATTCTGGCTAGAGAAATCCCATAACTAGCTCGGCTTGCATATTGAACTCTATTGGAAATGAAGGCTGTGATTACAGTGCTTTTTTAAAAAAAATCTCAGAAAAATGTTGAATAATTTAATATATTGAAGCTTCGATTAGTCTTATAAATCGGACTAATAAATGCGAAAGGAGGTGATGTGAGATGTGGTTCTTGTTTCTCCCTCTATTGTGTTGTCCGTTATTGCTCTGTGCTTGCCCACTACTACTGTTGCCACTTTTACACTGCTTGACGCCATGCTGCAGTTGTTGCTAGCATACCCTTCTAGTAAGCCAGATCTCACAAAGGATCTGGTTTTTTACATATCACTAGATACGTAGTAAAAACGTCACTTTTAGCTTGAGCAAGCAAGACGCTAAAAATGGCGGATATCAATAATGTCTTTATTTTATAGAATATTTTACCAAGGTATTTTACTTATTATAGCCCTCAGTTGGGCTAAGTGTATAATAACGACTTGCACGATATATACTAGGTTACTACGCAAACATTTCAATTCTGGTTAAAAAAACATAACTAGCTTAAGTTATTATATTGAACTCTATTGGAAATTAAGGCTGTGTTTAAAGTATTTTTTTAAAAAAATCGCAGGGACATTGAATAACTTTAATATAGTCGGAACTTTAATTTAGTTATGAAAAATTGGATTAATAATAAATGTAAAGGAGGTGATGTGAGATGTGTTTACTGTTACCGGTGTTGTTTCTTCCGGGATGCTGTTGCTGTCCGCCTAACCCGTTAGCTTTGTTACAACCTTTGTTGCCACTTCTACAACCTTTGTTGTCACTTTTAAAGCCTTGTTGTTGCTAGTATGACCATTCATAAACTAGATCTTAGAAAGAATCTATCATTTACATATTACTAGTAAGTCGAAGAATCGTCCTTAATGCAACTAACTAAGATGCTAAAACGGCAAATTTTAAGATACCATGGGGGATTGGAGCCCTCTTTCCAATTTTTTAATATTTAATGACTATATTCCATTTAACGTTCACATCAGACACTATATATCAAATAAATCAATTTATTGCTTCAAATTAAATATATTCTCTACAAATACGATACAAATTTGCTATGTTACTCGCCCAATCTTTGAGCAGCTAAGCAATCTGTGTTCTAGATGAACTGTTTCATTGTTTTTATTACGAGTTTTTTCCCTAATCCACCAAAATTAGGTATATGCTAAGTTAAAGAACTAAAACTCTATTTAAGTTGATTAATAGTTTAAAAACAACTCTATGAGGTTTCTCACAAAAACACGTATGAATTGAAAATGTTTAAATCAAATTTTTAGAAACATGCATTGTTTATTTCTGTTTTTGTGTAAAATATAATAAAAATTTGATATCAGAATAAAATAACCTCATTATGGGATCCATCTTACACAAGAAAACAGTAGACACAACACGAGAAATTTAAGCCGTCTCACATATTAAAGTAGCAATACAATATACGCAGTTTTACTCATATTATAATTTTACTTTATTTGACATTATTAAAAAAATTAGGTTTAACTGTAGTGTAATTGATCCAAACCAGGCCCAGGTAGGCAAACAATTGAAAAATCAGTTAGAAACTCAGTTAGATAATACTATTGAATTCATTTCTGTGCTTACACATACCTAATACAAGTTCTAAGTCTCTACAGCGTGACAACAAATGGTGAAAACATTTTCAAAATACTTTTGAACGCACTTTGTCATATGAATGAATAAAAAAGCCGCATAGATAATGATGTAATCTTCCGTAGACATGGCATTGAATAAGCAAAGTTCACAGCAGAGATGACAGGAGATGTTATTTACGTAAACATTTTAAAAATTTAGCAAGTATTTACAGAAATAATTCTTTTAAATACTTTGTTATGAGTATCAAATAGGAAACATTTTGTATATGCAAAATATACTGCTCATTAAGTACGGCGAGTGCGCCGCTTCAATTGCCACATAGAGGGGTGAGATACTTGTGGCAACACGCGCATACGGAACCGATTTTATCCTATTCTAAAGCGCACCGCCCTACTTAATTCTCTCTTTTCCTTCCTTCCGTTGAAAAAACTAAATCTAACATCAATAGGAAGTTGTTAATAAATATTATTTCGAAACATTTAAATTTTTTGGTCAATTTGGCAAAGTTGCCACGAGATTTTAATGAGTACGTACATCTAATCATACATATAGCGATAATGACTTGTTGCCTCTAACACAACTTCAGTGCCTGGGCAAATCCGTGGTCGGAAATTAAAGTCATCTCATACGCAAATAACAATACTAATTTCAAAATATCTCGCCTATCTAAGTTTATGAATTTCTCAAATTAATACAAAATTTCACAACATTAAAAAAAAACAAGAAGGCTAAAGATCAGACTTTGAAGGACAAAGCATAACATTTAGGCCATCAGAATGAAATGAAATTAAACATAAACAAAATTATTTCTTAAAAGAATTGTTCCGTTCGTAATTGTTTATCTCTCACAATAACGCAATTATTAGCCTAAAGATAAACGTTTTTAACGATCTTACTTATGGAAGCAAAAATTAGCGCTAGCAACAAGAAATGGGGAAAAAATCCTAAAAATCCACCAATTGTCATTCTCTTTAATCCACATTAAGTAAAAAGAAATACAAAAAATCATTAAAAAAGTTTGTTGAAAATGTATCTTTAAGATTTTGATAATTCCTATTGCACTGATTCCAGGCACAAAATCCTTAAATAGAGATTGCATTAGCACTATTAAAACCTAAATGCAATAGATTGATTTTATTTGTTAGACATGCAAGAATAAGCGAACTAATATAAGTTGAGAGAGAGTGACAATGAACTTGAAAATAAACGATATTGAACGATTTTTTTGTGATCTTGTTCAAGATCTTTCTAACCCTTTTTCAAGGGACGTATCTTATTGGACTGTAGATGGAACGAATTTTGACACTTGGGGCAAGGAGCACAACATAGGGGGAGAAGAGGGTTACAAACATTGGATAACCACGACTGTTATTCCAAACCTCAAAAAACGATTTGATTATCTTGTGTTGCAAAGCAATGGAACTCTATTCGGCGTCAAAGGAAGCAAAACTGAAGTTATCGATACTAAATTTTTTTCTTCGGTAGAGTTTTGGGATATTGCATTGAGGTATGGCGAAATAACATGATGAATTTTAAAAAATAACTCGTAAAAAAAGAAAACCACTGTGTAAATATTCTTCTAGTTTGCTGTTTTTTAAAAATAAAGCTCTAACTAAGACGTATAGCTTAAGCAGAAGCATTTCTTCTTACATACCAATATTTTCATGCTGCACCCGATAACCAGATAAAAATTAACGGCAATTCAATTAGAGACCTGTAATCAGTTTGAGTCTAGATTAGACTTGATTCATAAAAAATAGAACATTCTGAAAATATAATTAAGGTGAGGTGCACTGACAGTAAAGCCTATCGTAATTACTGGCAGTGACAACAGCCCGTTAAAGGTAAATACACTACTTGACATTTTATAATTTGCATAGTTATCCAGAAAATGGATAGATGACCACCTTGATCTGTAACGAAATAGAATAAAGTGATTTAGTTAATTCTCTCCCTTTCAAACACTAATTAAAAAAACAAATGCTATGAGCGAACAAGATCCCACTGACCGAATACCAAATGGTAATCACAAGAAAACGCGAAATCAACAGGCAAATCGACGATCAAAAGAATATTTGAAGCTCGCGGAGACGGTTGCTGATAGCCGTAATTTCTCGCTTGAACCTATACTTAAACGAATGGAAACCTTAATTGATATAATCTCCACCGGCCTTGGGGAGGATGTCGACCTGAAAATTATCCCTGGTGATTGGTGGGCTTACAACTTTGAAAATAATAGCATAACGTTTCCAATTGAAGATCTCGTCTTTTATACTCCTGATAAAGTTATAGGATATATTCTTCATGAAGTGGGTCACCACCAAATGTCGAGGCTAGATAAGAATGAGGAGATCTTCACTTTATTTTCTTCGGCGCAACACCTTCAACTTTTGTTTAACGCTTTCGAGGATGTCAGATGTAATAACTGGATGCTAGAACATTTTAAAGGAAGTCGCCACTACCTTGAGAGCGTCTATGATGAATTATTGCCTGAAGATCTACGCGCATCGTCATACACACAAAAATTGGAGCGAGAAATAAAACAAGATCCGGCTACTTCGCTTCACCCTTACCAGGTATATCCGCATTTAGAATATCTCTTATCGGTTCTATACTATTGGAGATACAAAAGAATACCTTCGGACATTATTAACAGAAATGTAGTCGAAGCATTAAACGAAACTGTTCCTCATTTCGAGCCAATCTTCTCTCATTACCCGCAAGGTAGAGTCTCTGAAGCCGATAAACACCGTTATGCGAAGGAAAGTGCTCAGAAAATCTGGCGCAATATCGTTCCAGCATATGAAAAGTTGGTAAATGAATCATTGAGAACTGTGTCACAAACGCTTGCAAGTGGGCAATTGCCCACCGTCAACGGTGAATACGCACCTGAGCTATCCGTTGATAATCTTAACCAAGAAGCCAGAAAGTTACTTGAAAAAGCATCTGAAGAACTTTCAGATAGTCTGACAGCAAAAATCGATCGCTCAGAAGAGATCATAACATCTGACCAAATAGAACCAGAACAGTTGCAAAACGACTATGATTCAGACGTTCAGACTAAACAAAAGCAATCATCAGCAAAGACTTTAACAGCGCTTGTACAAAAACGCAGAAGAATTCAGTTTGAACAAGAGCAGATTATGGGGGAATACCACCGGATACACGGGCAAACGTCAAAAGTGCTTCAAACGGTTGTCGGAGTCTTGGAAAATGCTCTTGAAAAAAACAGAAAGCCTACATACGAAGGATTTTACGTTTCTGGACAAAAGCCAGACATCCATAAAGTCATGGACGTTTCACGAAAAGCGCAACAGCACGTTCCCCTGACGAAAAGAGACATGTACGTATTTCTTAGAAGAAGGCGGCCTACAAAAAGAGAACACCGGTTAGTGCTAGTAATCGATGAATCCGGTTCTATGCGTGAATCCAAAAGAACCTCAGCGTTAAAGGGATTGCTACTTTTTACCGAGGCGCTAGATTTTATGGCGGTCGATTACGCTGTAATAGGTTTCGCTGAGACGCCTATTGTCCATAAACACTTTGGCAAAAACTTGACTCAGCGAGAGCGAGAGTTGCTTTTTGTCTCAGTGGCAGCTAATACCCCACACGGTACGACAGCTGACGCTGATGCACTTGCTTTAGCGACAACACTTTTAGCAAAAGAGCCTGAAGACACGTTACGGTTCATTATTATGATCTCAGACGGCGAGGGGAACGTTAATACAACAGGGAAAACATTTCACGAACTTCAAACTATTGCCGAAGAACAAGGCATACGAGTAATCGGGATCGGTCTCGGCCAAGAGATTACGGAGGTACAAAAAAGATACTACCGCCCTATTCAAGTATCAGCTATTGAGATGTTGCCGAAGGTATTAGGGGATGTGATCGAACAGAGTATTATCACAAACTCATTTTTTTACGTCTTAAGAGACGAGCCACCGACCCCCAAACGTACTATGACAGAAGATATGCGGCCCTCCGCCAGCTCGGTTGAACTTCTCCTTACAAAAATTTATGTTAAACTGAAACACGACTACCCTGATACCTTCTCGCTGCGAGACTTGAAACGAGCAGCAGAGGTCTTATCATTACTATCGCAAATGAAACTTACGGGGAAAGATGTCTTTACCGAAACATGCAATTACGCTTTTACGCAGGCGCAAGAAGAAAATCTTGACATTGTTAACTCTATTGTAGCGATGCAAGATGAAATTAGAGAACTTTTTAGCGACTTTATTCCATCGCACTTGTCCATCCAACCGCTATCCATTTCTACTTTGGTTTCATCAATCCCTGAAAACTTAGATTCTTTTTTAAATGTGTTACTTAATTACACGAAAAATGAAGAAGCTACTACAATTTTAAGTTTTATTAAAAAATTGAACGCAAGTAGCGAGGCACTGTTGCAGATAATCGGGAAAAAAGTAGCCTACACAGTATTAACCAATGTTGTGATTCGACGTGTTATACAAGACGAATTAGAGCTAAGACTAACTGACAAGGCATGGGCGATTCGCCAACTCGCGGCACAAGTGCTCGGTGATGTTTATGGGGAACTTAGCAAAAGTGAAAACATAAGTCTAACTGGTCTAAAGAAGTTGCTCGAAGATAGAGCGTGGGCGGTTCGAAAAGCTGCAGTAACTACGCTAGGTAGGATCTACCCTAAGATGGTTTCTCGTGGGAAAGCCGTAAATCTTGTTATAATTCAACAACTGCTGGCTGACAGGGATTATGAGGTTCGTGAAGCAGCCATCAAAGCATTACAAGATATCTATCTGGCTTTAATCAGTGCGAATCAAGACGTTGACATGTCGCTCGTAGAACGCAGCCTCAAAGATAAAGAAGAGGGTGTGCGCAGGGCGGCGATAGATGCGCTTGGTGCACTTTATGCGGAATTGATTAAACATAGAAAGCCCATTGAATTAGCTCTAGTCGAGGGTGGGCTTAAAAGCGAGTACTTAGTCGTCAGACAAAGCACAGCAAAAGCTTTGGGAATGATTTATGCAGAGCTGATTAAACAGCGACAAGCTGTCAACCTAAATGTCGTAGAACAAGGGTTAACAGCCCTCATCGATTATGAGCGCCAAGCAACCATAGAGGCGATAGGAGCAATCTACTCACAGTTGATCAAATATAAAAAAGATATTGATTTGGCTCCATTAGAAGAAGGATTAAAGGACGACTATTGGGTTATCCGACAAGCAACAGTCTCCGCTCTAGGATCAATCTACGCCGAACTGTCTAAAGAAAGCGAAACAGACCTCTCTACTAATTTAGTCGGAGCGTTACGTGATCCTGCATGGTCAGTCCGCGCTTCAGCAGCGAGGGCACTGGCAAAAATCTATCCTGTACTGATAAAGCAAGGCTGTGCGATAGACACAGCAATTTTGAACGACGCTGCATATGATAAAGAGCCTGTAGTACGCGAGGCGATTGTTGATGCCTTAGGATCAGTTTTTAAAGCGCATATGCAGCAGAGCAAAAACGAAGGCATAGCGACAGTAAAACGCAGCCTCAAAGATAAAGAAGAGGGTGTGCGTAGGGCGGCGATAGATGCGCTTGGTGCACTTTATGCGGAGTTGATTACAGAGGCTAAGAATGTCAATATATCGTTTTTGGTAAATGGCCTAACTGATAACTCAGTTGCAGTCAGAAAAGCAGCAATTAGAGCTCTCGGGAATGTCTACCGTCAACTTATTCGTCGTGAGGAGGATATCGACTTAGCGGAAGTAGAACGCGCCCTCAAAGACAAAAGAAAGGAGATCCGACTCGAAGCTACTGAAACACTGGGGCCGATTTATTGCGATTTGGTTAGTCGTGGAAAGAAAGTTGATTTGATAAAAGTAGAACAATTATTACACGATGAGTCGTGGGAAGTCCAGCAAGCCGCTCTCTTAGTGGCGGAACGCCTCGCTCAAATAATCTTATGGGAAAAAGACACTGAAGACTTTCAGAAAGTACTAAGTATGCTCGATTACGCGATGAATACACCTCTTTCTTCGCCGTTACAAGGAACATACGCGCCAAACGTCAGGCTATCAGATGAGATGCTTTACATTGGTTTCCTCACGCTGAGAAGATATACTGTTCAAACAGGACTATCTCCGTGTATAATCACCCAATCAAGTTTCGATATGCTCGTAGTCATTTCTCTAGCATATTTATTAGGTCATCCCCTACTGCTTTTGGGTCCTACTTCCACTGGTAAAAGCTTCCTGATCAAGTGGCTCGCTGAAGTATTGGGCGTAGAGCATCTATCATATACACTGAATCCGTACGTGTCAAAATCTGAACTTATAGGGGGGGTAAAACCCAATACAAAGGGAAAATTCTTTTGGCAAGATGGCGTGATCCTCAAAGCTGCAAAGGAAGGAAGATGGATCGTCTTAGAAGAGATTAACCTAGCTTCTTCGGAAGTGCTTGAGATCCTTAATGATTATCTCATTACAGGTACATTCATTTATTCAGAAAACGGTGATCAAAAAGTTGTCAAACCACATTCTAGCTTTAGGCTATTTGCGACTGCAAACCCCATAAGTTACGCGCAAAGAGAGCGCTTATCTCAAGTATTTTTATCGCGATTTAAAGTTTACTACCAAAAAGAATTAACAGAAAATGAGCTTAGCGAGATTGTGAGCAGTCTCTACGATATACCTGCCGATCTAGCGTATAATCTATCCTTCTTTCACATAACAGTGCAAAAACAAGCAGAATCAAAGATCATTGGAAAAGAGGAGAAAGAGCCTCACATATTCAGTTTACGCGATTTAATAAGACTAGGAAAGAGGCTGCAAATACTTATACGTCGGCAGTTGACTGAGAAAGAATTTTACGCTCATTTGTATTTGGAACTGTTTGATGTCTATGTTGCGCGTATAAGGGATAAAAGTGAAAAAGAAGCCCTAATCAAGCTTTTAGATACATTGTTCAATTTCAATTCGATGGATCTTGATTTTGATCGACTTTTAAAAGACCGCGCAAAAAAATTACAAAAATATCTGGCCCAGCTCACCGTAACTGAAGGTGGACAGTTCATCCCTGGCCGAGCAGCTGAGATTACTCCAACGCGGTCGCAAGAATACGCTCTCATTATCGTCATCAGGGCACTCCTTGCTAGTGAACCAGTTCTTCTAGTAGGGTATCCTGCATCGGGAAAGACGACCCTCATTCGATACCTCTCTAGGAAACTTCAGACTGATCTTTACTATGTAAATCTATCTTCAGATTCCGGTATTGAAGAATTGCTGGGCGGATACATGCAGGACACCCATGGTAAGTGGTATTATAAACGAGGCCTATTATTTAAAGCCGTGCAAGAGGGAAACTGGCTGCTAATCGATGAGGCAAATCTCAACCCACTTTCTGAATATTTAAATACTCTCCTCGACTTCGGATACATTGTAGATGAAGAAGGAGAAGTCTACCGAACCCACCCAAACTTTAGATTACTGTTTTCAATCAATCCGCCGAAGATCCATCCATCTCGCAATATTCTCTCCCCTGCCTTGCGAACGCGGTTTAACGAAATCTGGGTCGAAGAAGTGTCAGACGTTGATGAATTATCAATGCTGGTTAAAGATTGGGCAGGCATTTGAAAAACTGATCAAGGTAAATAAGCCTACATAAGTTCGTGTAACGTTTGATCACTAATCATTAATAGCACGGGATTTAGACTGGTGAAAAAGCGTATGCATTAGCATTAGCACTTGATTCTGGTGGCACTTACGAGAGAATAGAGACTGCCTTAACTTCATGGACCATTTTTGCATGAAAATCTCACAAAACATTTCTTAACAGCAAGTGCAACATGCCTCAAACTGGGCAACTTTTTGATTTTCAATTGGATTTTTACATTTATCAATTTGTACTTCAATAAAATTAGCTCAGTCATATCGAACTCCTTTCGGACCCGAGATATTGTTATCAATGTGTTTACTTATCTACCAAAGGCTCGTTAAAAGATTGGTACATACGAGCTATGACTGGGCTTATCGCAGAAAAAAAATAAAAACTTAAAACTTTATGATCTACATAATATATGGTGTCATATTTAAGCAGGCAGAAAAATGAACCAAAAAGTAAACGTTAAAGTGGGTGCCAGTGCCCCGGATTTGATGCTGAAAACTCATGTCTATAAGCAATTTCAACTTTCACAAATTGAACGCAAAAATGTCCTTCTTTCTTTTCACCCCCTCGCCTGGACCTCGGTCTGTGCTCAACAAATGAAATCGCTTGAAGAAAATAAGCAAAAGTTTGAAGAACTTAATACGATTGCTGTAGGGATTAGCGTGGATCCCGTTCCATCAAAGAAAGCATGGGCCGAGAGTTTAGGGATAAAAGAAACCTCCCTGCTTTCCGATTTTTGGCCTCATGGTGAAGTTGCAAAAATCTACGGTATTTTCCGAAATAAGGAAGGGGTTTCTGAAAGAGCAAATGTAATCGTCGATCAATTTAAAAAAATACAATTTTTTGAAGTTTACGAAATGAACAAACTGCCGGATATAAACAAGATACTCGACTCACTGAAAACCTTACAAGAATAAAGTGCTCATTGGCATGTAGCACTTTATTAGAGTGTATTACTATTTCGCCAACATAAACTCAGTATCGCTTAGGCAAATCGTCAACTAAGTCGACAAAATTTAATCCAGTAAAATGTACACGCTCGACGAGACTGGATTAAAACCTTCTTTAATTTTAGGCAGTGAGTTCTGAGGTAAGTTGCTTATAGTAAGTAAAACATCAGTACATTATGAATGAAAAACGAGAGGAGGTCTTAACTCCTGAAGAATGGAAAGAAAAGATGAGGAGGAAAAGAAAAAAATCTGAAAAACTCTTACCTAATGAAACCGACATTTATGAAGGCGACAAAGAATAGTTAGTATGTCGTATTACCTTTGTGAAACTACTTCAAATTATTTTGGGGTCAAGTTGGTAGCACACTTATATGACACTGACCACTCCAAACGAAAGGCAAAATCTTTCTGTTAAGGTTTAAAAATAAATCCATATTTGGATTTATTGATAGTTCATATCTGTTTCAATTTATAACATTTTTTGCAAGCTATGGCATATGCAATAATAGTGCCAATAGGTAGCTACAGGCTTAAACAATGCAGCTTTCTAAGTTATGAGCTCTTATTACGGAATATCCGAACAAAGCTCAGAGGTGTCGCTCTATTATGGATAAATCCAATTTTACATCACGTTCACAAATTACTATGTCGTCACTCACCACGATCAACTGGGTATCCTCTGCTTTGCCACGCCCTCATCCCACCAAGCAAATTACAAACGTTTTTAAATCCTAGTTTTTTCAAAATACTGGCCGCCAAACCAGCTCTATCTCCTACAGAACACTGAGTAACTATTGGCATATCTTGAGGCAACTGGTCAGCTTCATTCTTTAAAAGTCCCACATAAATGTGTTTTGCTCCTTTAATGTGACCAGCTTTCCATTCACTTTCATCACGGACATCTAAAACGGTAATAGCCCCGCGACCCAACTGAGCTTTAACTTCATCAGCCGAAATAGTGGCCAAATGATTGATATCTTTGCCGTTGTTCCTCCATTGTTGTATACCCGAACAAAGATAGCCGACGAGGTTATCAAAACCAAGCCTCCATAGATAAGCCTGAGCAGTGTGCACATCTTGTGGCCTGTCTACGACGAGTAAAATGGCATCATTGTATGTCAATACCCACCCCGGAAACAAGCTCAAAGCATTGAGCCAAATATTCAGTGCCCCGGGTATATATGAACCAGCAAAGGCACCAGGCTCTCGTACATCAACGATGATACTGTTAGATTTGACCATTTCTTGTTCAAATTGACCAACTTTAAGTGGCAAAAATGCATCTTTAATAAGCGGTGGACCATTTTCATTATACTTCTCCACTTGCGCGAAGTAAGGTGGAATAAGAAGAGGTTGTCGCGCCATAAGCTCAACAAATGAAGCTTTATCTAACTGAAGCCGATCATTGGCCTTTCGCTCATAGCCTATTGAAGTGTATGTCCTTTTACTGATTTGAAAACCACAAACGCTACCGGGACCATGTGCAGGATAGACTAATACCTGATCGCCTAAAGGTAAAAGTTTTTCATGAAGGCTTTCATGGAGCTGTTCAGCTCGTTGTTGTTGAGTTTCACGCCCCAAAAGATCTGTTCTTCCTACCTCACCAGCTAGTAGCGTGTCTCCTGTAAATACCATTAGTGGATAACTCTTCGCCAATTCATAGACCGCATAACACATGCTGTCAGTGGTATGACCCGGCGTGTATAGCGCTTTTATTGATAAACTACCAACGTTTAATACGTCACCATCAACTAAATTGTGTTGTCCATACTTAAAAAGCCCTTCTTTGCTATGAGCTATCTCAGCTTCAGTTTTATTTTGAAGTTCGACTGATCCTACAACATAGTCTTCATTTTTGTGCGTCTCTACAATATATCTGATACATGCACATTCCTCTTCTGCAAGCTGTACATACGGTGCACAGTCGCGGCGAGGGTCAAAGACTGCAGCTTCCCCTCCATCACAGAGAAAATAGCTATTATGAGCTAACCCTCGTGATTTAATTATTCTTAACTGCATTTTGTATCACCGGTAAATGTTCGGCATTAAAAAAGCATGATAATTTAACGATACGCGTATTATAAGAATTTCACCTAAGTATTTCATGATGATGGTAGCAACGGAAACAAAAATTAAATAGTCTTTCGATTTTCGCTGGCAGATAAAGGTTTATAACATTTAGTGTCATATGCCGATATATCAGTTTTTTTATCAGTAATTCAAGATCAAGGGGTTGCAATGAAGGCTATCATCGCAAAAAACCTAGTTAAAACGTTCGAAGATGTAGAAGCTGTTAAACGCATAAACTTGGAGATCGATGAAGGGGAACTCTTTGGGCTTTTAGGTCCCAACGGAGCGGGAAAAACAACGACGATATCCATGCTGTGTACAATTTTAAAGCCCACGAGCGGATCGGCAAAGGTGTGGGGATACGACGTAGTTCATGAATCAGAAAATGTACGGAAATCAATCGGTATTGTCTTTCAGGACCCGAGCCTCGATGACGATCTCACGGGGAAAGAGAACCTTGACTTCCACGCCCGGTTATTTCAAGTTCCGAAAGCGGATCGGTCTGACAGAATTAATGAAATGCTCGATCTTGTAGAACTCAAAGATAAGGCCAATACAAGTGTCAAAAAATACTCTGGTGGGATGAAAAGGAGGCTTGAAATTGCACGGGGACTCCTGCACGAGCCGAAAGTGCTGTTTTTGGATGAACCGACACTGGGCCTCGACCCACAGACGAGACGTCACATATGGGATTACATCGAAAAACTCAACGATGAAAGTAACATCACGATAATCCTAACGACTCATTATATGGATGAAGCAGACCATTTATGTGACCGCGTAGCCATCATAGATCACGGCACAATTGTCGCACAGGAGACACCAACCGAACTAAAGCGCAGAATCGGGGGGGATGTGGTCACGATGACCATTGCGCCCGAGAACGACAAATTCATCGAAAAATTAGAGCCACTTGACTTCGTGAGGTCGGTGCAACACGTCGATGGCAGTATTCGTCTAAGTGTAGACAATGGAGGGACGGCCATACCCATTCTTATGGAACTCGCGCGGCAGGAAGGTGTACAAGTGCCATCCGTCACGTTGAAAGAGCCCACTTTGGAGGACGTATTCATAAAGTACACAGGGCGTGAGATACGACCTGAGGAAATATCCGACTTGGGACACATGAAAGCAATAGCGAGGAGGCTTTGAAATTGCCAAACAGCGGAATGAATGTGTTCTCAGACACCTACACGGTGTGGCTGCGGGAGATGATGCGCTACGTCCGAACGCGGTCTCGTATTGTGTCCTCACTTGCACAGCCGCTTCTGTTTCTCGTAATTTTCGGTTCTGGGATTGGTTCAAGCTTCAGGTTTCCTGGCATCGGCACGAACTACGTAAATTTTCTTGCCCCAGGAATTGTGTGCATGACCGTTCTTTTCACGTCGATATTTTCTGGCATGAGCGTTGTCTTCGATAAGGAGTTCGGATTTCTCAAGGAGATTCTCGTAGCACCGGTGTCAAGGACGTCGATTGTCCTGGGAAAAAGCCTCGGCGGAACCACTACGGGTATCATACAAGGAACGATCATCCTCGGGCTCTCAACCCTTATCGGAGTAAAATTTACTAGTAATTTGCCTATCGGGGCGGGCATCCTCCTTACACTCGTCACACTGTTCCTGATTGGCATGGGATTTGTAGGCCTCGGCATAGCCATAGCTTCAAGGATTGAAAGCATGGAAGGCTTTCAAATGATAAGCAACTTTCTCGTACTGCCCATATTTTTCCTGAGCGGTGCATTTTTCCCTGTCAATAACCTCCCGGCGTGGATGACGGTGCTCGTTCGTATCAACCCACTCGCATACGGAGTAGATTCGATGAGATATGTGGTCACCGGTGTAAATGAGTTTCCAATAACAACCGATCTGGGGGTAATGCTGGGATTCTTTATTGTTATGATGCTTGTTGGCTCAATCTTATTTAGGCGGATTCAGTAATTTACTACTCGACTCTAAATAAGGTGGACGACGGTCATTAGCAAATAATCATTTATGACGACACTGCTTATGAGTTCGTTATCACTGTTTAACTCAGCCATTTCATGTTGCACGATAACTGTAGTTAAAATAGAACTATCGGCTGAAAAGTGAAATCTCCAAACGCTGTCTGTTTTGGGAAGATGGCTTAGTTCGAATATTCAAAGGTCATCAGCGAGTGACGCGTCACCATTGATCTACCGGACTGCTTAGTGTAATGTAATCGCAAAGCCCCCCTCACCACAAACAATGAAACATGTTTTCTTCTCCATGTGTGTTTGCATAACCCAACGATAAATTAAACAATTTTTGACAAACAAACATCACGATGTCAAATTTTCGCTTTTTTACGGCTGGGTAAGGAGTCTTCTTTATATAAATTTCTCTGGTTCAGTATCGAAAAGGATCTTACATCCAGGTGCACAGAAGTAGTACTTTTTTCCTTTATATTCACTTACATATCTAGCAGTTTTTTCGTCCACTTCCATTTTACAGACAGGATCTAGTTGCATGCGGTACCTCCTATAATACTCTTATGCAGTGCAACACTTAATAGAGTTTCTTAATGAATAGGTACTTTACTGGATTTAGCTGACCATAAAAAGTTAAAATAATCCATTAAAAGGTAGTAGATGCCGCTCGGACTTGTCAATAGGAAACCAGTGTTACTCTCCCTATACCGCTTTCTATCCGCTGTTATACCTGGAAAAGAGATCTTAGCTTGATGCTCATTTATCACAAGCTGTGTATAAACATCGTGAACATATCTCGACCGCTCGTACTTGGAGTTAGACGAATTTGAGGCCAATATTCTAACATCTTTGGCTTTTAGACTCTCTGTTCTTATGTCTTCATTTAGAATCCACAAGAACTTATCAGCACTATTTATTATTTTGAGAGAGATGTCAGCAAGAGTAGCGTTATTGTCAATAAAAAACTCATATAATTCTGCCGGCATAAACTTCAAATGAGGGGGTAATTCGCTCGTTGAATGCGCTTCCCAATATTCTAAAAAGCCGTATAGGTTACTGATGCCCTCTAAGAAAGGCATAATTGTAAGACCAAAATTAGATAACATATAATCGCCGGTAGGCGACCTCGATACCAGACCTACATCTTCCAGACGTCGAAGCTGGCGGATTCCTTCGTGCACTAGCAGTTGAAATTCGTCACAAATGTCGTGCAAAGACGTTTGTTCGTAGAGCCGATTCAAGATCTTAAGTCTTGTAGCATCAGAAATTGATAAGAAGAGCACCATAAGTTCGTAAGAACCTTGAATAGGCATAACTACTCTACCATTCTCGCATTTACGTGTATACCTCTACATCGAAGAAATATATAAATAGCATCCATTTTTAGATTCTTACAAACGAAGGAGTCAATTTTGAGCGA
>DASPRZ010000059.1:0-51362 GCA_035624185.1 Candidatus Acidiferrales bacterium | reverse complement strand
TTTTCCGATGGTGCAACTTTCTCAACCACGTTAACCACCTCGCATAAGCACGACGACCGTAACTAGTGCTAGTAAGATCATCGCCACGGTAAAACCGTAGAATGCGTTCGTCCACATACCTGCCCAGAAGTGTGCTCGTTCTCTGCCTGGAAACGTTTCGATAAGCGGTTTGCTCGCTGTTAAGGAGTTCACTAAGCCAGTTGCGATGACATCGTACTCATCTATTTGAGCGCGGATAGGCTCTAGAGAGTAGAATACAAGATCTTCGCGCTCTTGTGCTATCACGAACTCATCTACATCCATCCGCAGACCGACGTCAGATGAGACATCAATAAACTTCATGCCATTACCTCCTCCTCCTTTGGCAGAAGGCCGGTCGAAAGCACCGCTGCTGCATCTTCTTTGACATCGTTGAAGAATCGCATGTAGTAAATTATCCAGCCAATTATTGCCACAACCAGAGTTGGAACTGCAGCTGGAACTCCGTTAATTGCGCCTGCCGCTATTCCGGCGATGATCATCGCTAGGAACCCACACGAAATAGCGAGGTTGAGCGTCCTCGCCTGTCTCTCATCAGGTCCAAGATTTGCGTTAAACGGATGGAGCATTGCCATACCACCAGTGATGAAGACTGCGAGTATAAATCCCGTAGCTACAACGTAGCTGAGGACTTTGTCAAAGGTGTATCCACCGGCTATTGTCGTGCTGTATCCGAGCACTATTAGCGATGCTGCCATTGCTATTTCCATCATCGATCGTTCCATTATCGCGATGTTCATCTTAATGACCCTTCGAGCCATAATTCCGTTGATTATACCGATAATCGCTGATAATATCAGGGCGATAATTGGTGCGGCTATCTCAATGTTGTAATTCTTTGCTACAGCAAGACCGAGCAAGACCGCGACGATGCCCGCTCCAATGGAAAGCATACCGATAGACGGCACGCCTGTACCTAGTCCGTAACTAGCAACTCTACGCACCGCATCTGCACCCCAGAACACTGCAAATACTGCCCCTATTGCGCCTAAGAATGAGAACCATGCCGTGCCCGATGCGTTGTTTAACCCCGTGGCAAGGTAAATGAAAACGAGTCCACCTATAATACCTAAAACCATGAGTTGATTCGGGGGCAAATCATTTTCAGCCATTTTTAACCTCCCAACATAGTTGTTATGAGCAGCGCGAACAGCCCGCCGACTAATGAGACGACTAAGCTCGCTACGATCGACTTCGGGACGCGCTTGAACTTGGGATCGTGGAACCCTTCAATCGTGCCGCCTATGTTGTACGACGCCATAACAGCGTTTAAGAAGAATATTCCTATGGCAAATGCTGCTGCGAGCGATATATAATTCGCAGTGAACAACGGAAACGTTCCACTATTGTTTAAGAGGGCGATCTTTTTGTAGGCTTCTGCCAGTCCGAAGTAAACAAGCGCGCCGCCGAACCCTGCAATCAAGCCACCGAGTATGCCGCTGATAAAGCTCACCATTGGTGATCCATGACCCTCAGTGCCTCTAGAGACATAGAGGTCTTGTCGCCATTTTGTTATCGGGTCGTACTTTACTTTAGCTGAAGCTAATGGGACTCCCGCTCCATAAACGTACATGACGTTTGCGATAAATGCCAGAATTGAAATCATCAATGCTGCACTCACTCCACCCATTATAATGGTGAAAGCGAAGTTGCCAGGCATGGCGGCATACGCCGAACCGGCACCGATGAGTCCGGTAAGACCAGAAGCTGCGGCAAGCATTGTCGTACCTGTGCCGACACCTGTCGCTTGCGACATAGCGGCGGGAGCGCCCCCTACTGGGATAAAATGCACGCCGACACCAACTAAGATCCCACCTAAGGTGACGTATAACCAGAATATTAAATCAAACATTCTGTATCACTCCGACTCCTCTTTATACGTTCCGTATCTGCTTCGTGAGTACCTCTCGAGGTAGGTATTCATGACTATGAAAATCACTACAATAATCACTCCTGCGACAGGCGACCACCAGTCTTTTACCACGACTTCTTTCCAGAAGTGCAGGTAAACAACAAGACCGAAGCCAAGACCTGTGAGCGGGCCCCCGAACTTCGAACAGAACCACGCGCAGTCTATTGAGTTTCTAAGACCTGATTCAGCTTTTCGTACAACGCTACCAGAATGGGCGGCATTGACTCCGGAACCATACGGTCTGTCTTGGTAATACCTATCAGTACCGAGGTGTACATCACCTACTGCTGATCCTACACCACCTAACGCCACTCCCCAGATAAACGCTAATACTACGAAGGGGAACGGGCTCAATTTTTGTTCTATCAATACCCATGTTAACAATAACACGCTAAAATTCGCTATAAAGCCGTGCGCCATAAGCACCGGTGTATGTGTCCGAAGAATGTCCAGATATATAGGCTGTCCAAATCGTGATTGACTTGCTAGCCTACCCATATAGGACGTCGTTGCATACACGCCGTGTATAAGCGATGTGACAAAAGCACCGGCAATTAGAGCGAAGAATACGCCGATCAAGCTGTAATTTTTGGTTACAGATAAGACCGACAACGCCGTGGCGGCTCCCATTGCTGCATAGAAGGGATAAGACGCCGGTTCTCCAGAAATAGCTTTGTTGTACAACCTGTGCAAGTACCCCATTTGGGGTGCCAGCTGAACTTGAGAGTTTGGATTACTTTGAGAACCCACATCTGATTCAAGATCTTCTGCTATGCCAGCAATAAGGGCTGCTCCGCCAACTAGCGCTAAAGCGCCTAATTCTACCATCATTTGCGGATCCATTTAACCTCCTCCATTGTTGGTAAAAGGCTATACAGCCCAGATCTCTTGTCAATTTATCTCTGACGAACCCGAGAAGTTATTGGCGGTCTCTGGGACGAAATTCGGTCAAAACGGTCTAAATTTGGATTATTTGGGTTCGTAAGATTACTAATAATTGCTTAATTATACTATTTAAAATTATTCATAAACAAAATCGAATATGCGAGATAATGCTAAAAACACGTTGAAAAACGCATTTTTTTAGGCCGCTTTAGTCTTTTTATAACTCTCTTAGGTTTTTTTATCGGGAATAAACCAGTTTTTATAATTATCCTGCGCTTTTAGCAGGAAGGAATTATAAACTTGTTTCTATTCGAAATTAAGTTGAAGAGAGGCGTAACCGCTTGTGTAAAAACAAAGTTATGTCTTCTTTTTAAGTCTGTTATAAGCGAAATGAAGTGGTGATATAAGCTATATCTACAATTGCTTTGGAGGGGTATCAGTTAATGTGATAAATGCTTATCCTTCATTATTTTTTTTATTGTCGATACGTTCATAATGTCTCTAATACGTCAAATCCACGGAATACTAATCTGGATCTAGTGGCGCCTATGTAACGTTGTTTATTGAAATATATTTGAGGATTCTCTCCGAAATTAGTTTACTGCCGGACGCTGCTTATATAATGCATGTTCATGTGGCCTGCATCATAAGACATAAATGGCAGCAGTAAATTTTGTTGGACAATTACCTCAGCGTCTTATAAAGGGTATCTCTGATTCTCGGGCGCCTTCCGATATCTTCGATTATTCTGATGAACTCTTCTGGCGCAAGATATTGTCCCGTTGTGACTCCTGCAGTCCGTGATATGTTCTCCTCTATCAACGTGCCACCAAGGTCATCTGCGCCGCAGCAGAGCGCAATTTGAGCGAATTTAGTGCCGAGTTTCACCCAGGAGACCTGAATGTGACGAATATTATCAAGATACATCCTTCCGAGAGCGTATATTAGCAAATCTTCCCTTCCAGTAGCTCCCGGCCTGGCGAGACCCGCACGAAATATCGGCGTGTTGTAGTGTATAAAAGTTAGTGGAACGAACTCAGTAAAGCCCCCAGTAGAATCCTGTATATCGCGCAACAACGTAAGATGACGAACCACATCATCGTGGGTTTCAACGTGTCCGTACATCATCGTACATGTTGTTGGAATTCCTATTTTGTGAGCGTTAATTACTATGTGTTTCCAAGTTTCCGTGTTTATTTTTTGGGGGCAAAGATTCTTTCGCACGTTATCAACAAGTATTTCGGCTGCGGTGCCCGGCATCGAATCGAGCCCCGCGTCTTTTAACATCTGTAACATTTCTACATACGATATATCGAGCTTGTCAGCTCCGTACGCCACTTCTGACGGTGAAAATGCATGTATGTGCAAATCGGGAACGAGGCTCTTGATATTCCTGAGGATTTCCACATACGTGTTTCCATCAATCTTCGGATGGAGGCCACTAAATATCCCGACTTCCGTCGCACCAAGCGCTTTTGCTTCAACAGCTCTCTCAACAATCTCACGCACTGTCAGGAAATAGGCGTCTCGATCTTTTTCACTTCTTCGGAATGCACAAAATCCGCAGGAGCCTATGCATATGTTCGTGAAATTTATGTTTCTGTTTATCAAGTAGGTCACGTCGTCACCTACGCGTTGTTGTCTTATTGAATCTGCAGCTGCGATCACTGCGTGCAGATCGAACCCTTTTACATTTAATAATTCTAAGGCGTCTTTTTCGTCAAGCCGTTTGTTACTCCGAGCTCTCTCTATGATGCTATCAACTGTTGAATCTAGTTCTTGTTTGAGAGACAATTAAATTCCTCTGGTCTAATTGCACAGGAATAATGGTATTTAAATACCCTTTTTGAAACTTTTGATACTTTATAATTATCTGATAACCTTTTCCACTCGTACGGGGTCGATTGTCGCATCGATTGTGTAATCGAATGGAATTACAGAGTCCCATCCCGCCTTTTCAAACATATTCATAAAACAAATTCCGATTACGGTTCCTCCCACTGCTAAAACATTTTTGATTAACAGATTGACGTCGTCTGAGCTTACTGGAGAAATTGGCATGGAAAGTCCGCCGAGGACAACGATCACCTTCACTGACTGCACAAGGACAGAGGCGCCAAATTGTATTCCAACATTATTTACCGAAATTACCTCCATTGCAGATTTGAGATCAATAACTGGTACGTACACTTGCTTTAAATTTAAAGTTCTTATCGAATATGAGAGCAGTTCTATAAATGGTGTACAGACTCCTGGGAGTCCTATATACATTATGGTATCTTTTTCAGCTACGTTTAGCGTTTCAATGATGTTCTTAAAAGGTCTTGTAATTCCAGCGACACCTTTTGAAGTTTCAATTATTTCTCTTTGCATCGATTGATCCTTCCAATATTTATTAGCTAAATGAATTAATTTACTGAACCTCTTACGAATATATTTTGGTCCCTTTCTAACTTTGCTCTTTTTTTACATTATTTTTGGAGCTTTTTTCAGCACTCATAATTAGATAGCATCCTTTGCTCTCAGTTTGGGGTGGCCTTCATTGTTTTTAGTAGGCGCTTCAGTACTCTTTCTGTTAATCGTGTTATGTAACAGGTTAAAACAATGACTCTCTAAAATTAGAAGTTGCGTTGTTGTCGCGTCGCCAGTATTAGCGTCAGTAGAAGCGGACTGTCACGAGAAGATCATAAAAGCCCATTAAAGACATTTGAACTAAGAGTAATAGACTGAAAAAATAGAGGGTAGGAGTGAAAGGTATCACTCCTTTTTGTTATTCGCTTACTTTGGAGAGACGAGCGCTCTCTCACCCTGAGGCATGAATTCCCTGAGGGCGCCTTTTGCAAACTCTTTCCTTACGTTCTTGAAGTCAAACGACAGGCTGTCGTCACCGAAGCAGACTTTAACAAGTGGGCTTACGGCGAATGCATCTCCACGACCAGCGTGCGCAGCTTTAGCGATGCCGGCATAGCCGCCTTGGTGACCGACGTTCATTGCGTAGTTCGGATAGTTCGCACCACGCAGCTCGTCAGGAGCACCTTCGTCGGATCTGACTGAGAATACGTTGGTTGAACCGCACTGGTCCTGCAGGTCGTAACCGTAGAAACCGAGTCTGCCCCATGCATCCTTGTGTAGGAGCATTGACAGATACCAAGCGCTCAGTCCGGCGTTGGAGTTCCCTGTTGCGATAGCAGCTGTGACACCAGCTGCAGCTGCTAGCACCGTCGCCCTCTGTGAACCTCCGAAGTGGTCTTCAAGGGTGGTCGGGTACTTCTCGTACTGCTCGATACCATAAAGGGTGACTTCAGTAGCAAGATCGTTTACGACGTCCATCGTCTTGGGTGCCTTTCCGTTCGCTCCGTACTTCTTGGCGTAGTCGTTTCCGTAGTAGGAGTAGTCATCCAGAATGTTATCAGTGTACGCAGCTGTGGCGTACTGGGTGAAACCTACACCGCCAGACATGTATGATCCGAGCCATATCTGATCGTACAGCATGCAGCCCGCAGCGACAGTTTCGAGCGCGACTTCTACCGGGTCGTCGGGCTTAATTCTGTCCTTTTGACAGATATCAGCCATGAACCCGAATGACAGACCACCAGGCTCGTTCGGACCTCGGGCACGCCGCGCTGGTAGCATGTTCGCCATCTCTACGAGGCTCGCGTGCTTTGCTGCAAAGGCGAGGTCAGCGACCGCCGCTTCACCGGCGCACATGTTGTACGCAGCGATAAACGACATACCGATCTGCATGGCAGACCATCTGCTCGAATTACCGCCATCGCAGGTTCTCGATACAATCGTCGGGATGTGGACTGCCTGCCACAGCGTTTTACCGATGGCCTTCTTGAGCTGCTCGGCGTGTGCTTTGGGGAAGTTCTTGTTGATGTCGATGAGGAACGGTTTGTCTATTTCCGCAGCGAGGTCGTCGTCTCCGGTGAATACCTTGACGTAACAGTCTGAGACAAGACCGGGGTGGGTTTCGACCATGTGTTCTTGGACGATGGCAGCACCGGGCATCGTGTGGTTGAGTGCCTCAAGATAGCCGTTTATGGTCTCGGGCGTCACCTCCTTACCTAGTCTCTTGGTGAGCGTCTCGTGGGCCTGATCGAGGCCGACGATGACCGTCCGTCGTATCTCATCCCACATTTGCTGCATCGCCGGATTGTTGACGTAGTGCAGGTCATCGCCTTCACACATCACACCGGTCGTCGAGACCTCGTAGGGCATGAGCTGTCTTTGACCGAGCGTCATACCACCGAGGTGGACGTTAACGTTATATGCAGGAATGCCACGCTCTCGCGCGATCTTCTGTCCATATTCCTGGAACTCCCGCTTGTCTTTTGACTGAGTCCACCCTTTACGCTCGTAAGTTGTCTTATTTGAAGTGGGATCCTCGGCGAATTTCTTTTTCATCGCCTCTAAAAACATTTTTTCTGTTTTCTTTGTAGCCATTTC
This sequence comes from Candidatus Acidiferrales bacterium, assembly GCA_035624185.1. Taxonomy (GTDB): domain Archaea; phylum Halobacteriota; class Bog-38; order Methanoflorentales; family Methanoflorentaceae; genus DASPRZ01. The sequence goes on along the minus strand of DASPRZ010000059.1, from coordinate 44,077 downwards.
TTTCACCTCTTATTACATTGGCTTGAATCCCCACATGGTTCTCATTGTGTGAATTCTGTTGATGTAGTCGACCATCTCTTTATCCGATCGTGCGGCCTCGCCGTCTACGCGGTAAATGGTCGTTCGCTTTTTCAACTCGTCTTCTGACATGGGCTTACCGACTTTAACAGCCGAATCAAGCGGCCTTCCTACCTGGTCCTTGACGATCTCCACTGATCCGTCTCTAGCCATGACCGACCGCGCGAGCATGTCGAACATCATCCCGTTCTGGTCAAGTCTCAACGAGTGCCCGTGCACCGTGCAGCCTCGTACACCAGAACGAGCTGTGTCAAACGCTGCTGATTCTATGAGCTCCTTTGCGATCTTATCGAGATCTCTCTCTCTACACTCAATGATCTGTCTACCTGACAGCGTGCCGGGGTCTACACCTCTCCATCGTGCTGACGCCATCCACGATCGCACATACGGCACCATCGGCGCGAAGTACATTGAGTCAGTGAATTGGACGTATCTAACACGATCGCCTGCTGCTGCTCCGTCTGTCGGCTTGACTAGTTCTCTCATGGGGTCCTTTGGCTCACCTATCTCAGAAAGTGGTGGGTGAGTGGACGGGTATGCCGATCCGGGTGTGCGGTGTCCAAGTATTGCTACTATGTCGTTATCTGACACATCACGGACCTTTTCCAACTTCACTGTTGGATCTAGTGCCTTCCTTCTATTTGCCGCTACATTTGAATTACCGGGGTAATTTATAGCCATTCTTTTCAACTCCTTTTTTGGGCGCGTTTGAAGTTATTGATACATTTAATGATCTCATTCAGCTTATCCCGTGGGATAGTCTGTCCTCGAGTCACGTTGGTTACAATGCCAACAATTGTTCCTGCAGCTTGAACCTCTTCCGGCTTTGGCATGACCACGCGGGTTTTTATCCCTATTCGGGCAAAGTCCTCATAGTCAACCTGCGCTTGACTCACAACAATGGCAGGGATATCTACAAATCGTAGGATATTCCTCGCTTTGTAAATTATGTGAGTCTTAACGCCTCCAAGGTGGATTATAGCAAGCTTATGGCGAGCTATTTGTTCGACTTCTTTGATTGAAAGGCCGAACTTTGGCCCAAGCCCTCGGGCGCTTTCAGGGGCATCAGCGGGAACACCGCTACCTGCATTTAACACGAGTACACCTACCTGAAACCCTTCGTTTCTCAGGCCGTGGGTTATCTCGCATATCGGCTTGGTTATATGTCTCCGCCCTGGAGACATCGAGATCGCGATGATGTCAGGGATGCCAGTTTCGGAAATCGTGCCTCGTTGGGCAAGTCCTCCGCCTCTGCCAAGTCCCATCGATTCACGGCAATCTACGATGTGTGTCGCACGGCTAACTATAGTCGTCACCTCTTGAAGGGATAACACGAGCAGATCTGAGTCTTTGACTTCGGATCTGCCATGCCGATAACCTTTTTGTCTTTGATTACGCCCCATTTGGCATAATCGGTCTGTGTCGGACGCGTGCGGATATACATCCCTTGATTAATCTGGAAGCCGCAAGGCAAAACTTTTTCACAAGCGGCTTTGATGTGATTAATCACGTCTTCATCTTCCAGTTCAAGCCAAATTCTTCCGACTTGTACTCCCAGTTCAATCTCCTCTCCTCCGAACGTGATGCTTTTCCTCGCCGCGTGTGGATTTGGAGTTCCCTTAGCTGGCCCTGACGGCACCGTTGACGCAAGACGCGGACCGTACAAGAGCACGCGCATTATGCCATTGATGCTCTGCAGCTCAAATATTAACTGCTGAACCGTTTCTGGATTTAATAGTCGTTGTGGAAATATCTCTATTTGGATAGGATTGTTTGAATCCGGGACTGTTATAACCATTATGTATCTTAAACCTCCCGCTTAATTGGATGATCTTAGTTGGATCACATCTCCGCTGCTTTAGCAACAGCCGTTATTGGGTCTTTGAACTCAGGTATCTCGCCATATACTACACCTATTATCGCAGATGTCGCCTCAATTGAGAACATCTGGGTACCTGCATCGATTGCCACAGCAGCAGCGACGCACGGGACTGCAAATCCCTTAGAGTGCCTTGTCACGATGTGGTTACCGTTGAATACGCCTGGACCACCACCGCCGTAAATCGAGTGGCTGAAGAACGAGAACCCGACCGCAGTACCCATAACTTTACCGAAATCACACGCTGGCAATCCCGTCACGTGTTCGATCAAGTCGTTGGCGTAGAGCAGCGTTGATGATACACCTTGTGCAGCTCGTGCCGCACCACAATTCACAATTGTTGAAGCGAGCGTTGCCGAAGCACAGTAAGCGTTCCACGCGGCTACATCGTCCGTCTTATATGCCTTGAATCCAGACGGCATCGTCTTATCGACCTTAATAACGCCGTCAGATTCTGCCTTTTTGACCATTGAGTCAACGACTGTTCCGATTGTACCGTTCTGTCCGTTCTCCTTGACGAGAGAATAGGTAAGGTTGTTAGCGTTCAATCCTTGCATAGCCAAGCCGCAAAGTTGCAGTCGCTCGTTCCATCCGATTGCATCGCCCATTTCAACGACGCCCGTCTGTTCGAATATCGACGATAGTGCAGCTGCATTCATCGTTCGCTTGCCGGTAGCCGCAGCGACGTGGTTAACAGCCACGTTTCTCAACGAATAGCCGTAGCCTTCATCCTTCTGCGGAGTCTCGAGCATCGACTTTACGTTGCCGCCCTCATTATCAAGCGTCTGCGGGTACTGCCCCCAGATTGCTGCGTGTACCATCGGTGCGTCGAACATGTTGACGTTGTTCATGGAAATGATGGCTTCTTGCAACGCACTGCTCGTGGCAGTCGTTCCTGCAACATACGTGGCTCCTGCGTCGAGGCGTGCAGTTGGCACTTGTGACATTAACTGCTTTCCTCCGCCGAGAGGCTTTACGACGGTGTCGTCGCCCTCTTTTACCATGAGGAGGGCTTTCATCTTGTCTGCAATAGCGCCTGCGTTGCCTACGAGGTCAAGATTCAGCTCGCGGCCCATGATCATTCTGCCCTTTCCACCGACTGCTCCGGTCTTTAGCCCCTGTTCAATTCCTGCAAGGTTCACCGCTACTGTCCTCTTGGTGAGGTTTATAATCCTCTTTATAGCAGCGTTCCTGAGAGGGCTAAGCGATTCGATCGGAATGTTCGAACCAACTTTTTGACCCATGTCGTTATAGATATCGACTTTGTCTGTATATTTTGCCATATTATCCCTCCACGAGGACCAGCTATACCGGCATACTGGGCGTTAGCTGCAATAATCACTGATAAAAGAGTAGAACACAACCGAATCTTTTTAATGATAGCAAGCTGTGTTTGTTTAAACGCATAGTTATCCTCGGGTTAACTTAATAATTCACAGTCATGCTTTATTAAACTTTTGTTCAAAAATAAACACTCCATTATTTCACGTATATCTATATATAATATTGAGATATCTCAATTTAAACGGCGTATTGATTTTATTTTATTTTTACAATAAAAAACGCAAAACACGTTGTTTATATAGACGTTTACCTTTCAAGCTTAAGGCTTACGATTTTGATCGGTTTGCCTCAAAAGGTATATATGTAAAAATACCATTTTGCGAGTGAGCATGAAGATATTAATCAGCCCTAAAAATGAAGCTGAAGCAGTTGAAGCGGTAAATGGGGGCGCCGATATTATCGACGTTAAAAACCCTTCAGAGGGTTCGCTAGGAGCTAATTTCCCATGGGTTATAAAGAGAATTCGAGAAATTGTGCCGCGTTCAATCGACATATCAGCGACGTTAGGTGACTTTCCCCACCTCCCCGGCTCGGCCTCATTAGCCGCGCTCGGCGCTGCGGTTTCTGGCACTAACTACATAAAAATCGGCTTGTTAGGGTCAAAGACATTTGACAATGCACTTTTTTTAATGGAAAACGTCACCAAAGCCGTGAAGGATTACGATCCCTTGATCAAAGTGGTTGTCGCTGGCTATGCTGATCATGAGAGGGCGAATACCTTAGATCCTATGATTCTTCCTCACATTGCTGAACGATCTGGTTGTGATCTTATAATGGTTGACACCCTCATTAAGGATGGAAAACGCCTGTTTGATTTTATGGATGTTAAAGCTTGTAGGAGCTTTGTGGAGCGGGGGCACGCATACGGTTTGCAAGTAGCGTTAGCAGGGTCAGTCAAAAAGGAGGATGTGTCGACCTTGACGGAGCTCGGGGCTGATGTTGTGGGAATACGAGGTGCTGCGTGTTCTGGTGGCGATAGGTTTGGTGGCACTATCAAGGCTGAATACGTCAGAAACTTAAAGTTGCTCGTCCGCCCTGTCTAACTGCTATATCGCTATTTGAAAAGTTCTTTTTTAATTATGGGCATCAATTGCAGGACTACACCTCGGAGTTTGGATAATTGTAAATACAACAATGCACAAATTTGGAAGGCGTGATAGTATGCCTAATAGCACGTCTCAAAATTGTCGCGAATTATCACGAGTATTGAAGGACCTTTTGAAGCTTGATGGCTCTCCAGTCGCGGTTAAATTGGCACCGACTGAGGCTAATGTCCCTCTAGGATATCGTCACTTAAATGAAGTGCTTCGTCACTGTGAAATGGTGCAAAAGGCGCGGCGAGGTGCTAAGTTTTACGCGACGGTAGAACAACACGCGTGTAAGGGAGGTGCAGGGATGCTTGGCATTATTGATATACCAGAAAATGTCAAATCTGGAGAGTTTTATTATAAACTCGGTAGATTTTCATCTATAGAACACGCTGAACAAACTATGAGTGACATCCCATATGTGGACCTCAAAACCTATGCAACGATATATGCACCACTTGAAGAAGCTTCTTTTACTCCTGACGTAGTTGTATTGTTGTGCAATCCGCAACAAGCTATGTTAATTGCCCAAGCAAATGTCTATGAACTTCACTCAAGAAACACAGCTGATTTTTCAGGGATTCAATCGCTTTGCGGAGATGCAGTCGCGGCACCATTGATGAGAGGTACTATCAACTTCACGCTCGGTTGCACTGGATCGAGAAAATTTGCAAAGGTTAGCGAAGACGAGTTAATTGTGGGCATCCCGACGAAGGTATTGCCAGACCTAGTTGGCGCATTAAAGAAGCTTTCATAAAAAAGCCGTTCCCCTCGAAAGCATTCAGTGGGAAGTCAGCTTTGCACAAATGTCATATATTCTCATGGATAAAAGACTTCACAACACTCAATTTCTTGAATAAAGACTGTATTGAATTCGGCTATGGCTGTCGGGTCTGTTCCTGTAATAATATTACCGTCTCTCTCGACGGGTTTTCCTGTGTAATTAGCTCCAGCTCGCTCTAACTCTTCTCCGACTGTTGGGTATGAGGTAAGAGTTTTATTTTTCACAATTCCCGCAGATATTAAAACTTGCGGTCCATGACATAAAGCTCCAATGCGTAATCCTTTGCCAAATGCCTCTTTAACAATATTCTGAACTATCAAGTCATCTCTCAACTTCGCGGGAGATCTCCCTCCAGGAATGTAAATTGCATCAAAAGAGTTTATATCTACTTTATCTACTGTGGTATCAGGTATTGCTGTAACCTCACCCTTTTTGCCCACTAGCTTATCCATCGTAATGCTTGCAATCACAGTCTGTGCGCCCTCAAATACAAGCGACCCGGCGACATCTCTAAACTCAGAGTCTTCGTATTCTGAAGCCATGAGAATCAGTACGCGTTTTCCTTCTAATCTCGTAATAATTGGCATAATATGTAATATTGGGCTATGGATAAAACGATTGCACTTGTTTTAATATAGAGGAAGTTTAAGTTCTCAGTGATAGATTTCGTTATGATGTTACTTCATGTGTTGCACGTCATAATCCTGAGCAAAAGAAGAAAGGGGTATCTAACATATTAGTAAAGGTTCCATGAAAGGACAGCAGAACAAGGTCATCGCGGTCGAGGACTGACCAAACTGTGGCACCATTACCGCTGTCTAAATTCAAAAGGCCTAGGTGCGCTCTTTCGTTAAATGGTAGACCCACCCTAGCAGTATGTAACTACACGGCCCAACATAACAAAGTGACTTTTCCACCCTACTTTTACCTTACTTTTACCCTACTCGCATCAATGTTGCTGAGAATAAGGAAATAAATGGAAAAAATCGAAGCTTTTCCGAATCCTCTCTAGAATCTTTTTAAAGGCCTCAAATGTCAAACATACGCTGGGCAATAGAACCTTTTTTAACGACGAGAGCGTCACAAAACTTCGTCAAAATAGCGACGGGAAAGCTAAACATTTTGCATCTTATTTTAAATCTTCACCTATTAGCAGCTGAGCATCGATCGAATGCTTGGGTCGGCATTCCGTGCCTTATAGCGGACGTAAAACAGGATAAACCTATATAATCTCACGTCTTATAAGTTGCGGTGCTTCGACCAATGGGATTCACACATATAAAGGGGGGAGCGGCTCAGCAGGTCGATATTACTGGTAAGCCTATCACGATACGACGTGCAGTAGCAAGTGGATTTATTAAACTTAAACCTAATACAATCAAGACAATCAAAGAAGGAACGGTAGAAAAAGGCAACGTCTTAAATACCGCCCGAGTTGCCGCAATTTTGGCATCAAAGCGAACTTCAGATATAGTACCACTGTGTCATCAGATCTCCCTCACAGCGGTCAACGTGGATTTTAGCATTAAGGGCTACACCATTGAAACAGTTGTTGAGGTAAAATCTGTTGGACGGACGGGAGTAGAAATGGAGGCTATAACAGGCGTGACAGTGGCATTGTTAACGATATGGGATATGGTAAAGTCAGTAGAAAAAGATGAAACCGGCAACTACCCTACAACCTGCATATATGGTATAAAAGTCCTACAGAAAGAAAAGAGCGGTTGAATGCTGACACAAAATGCATCTGGATTGATTAACGATTTAATACAAAACGAAAGAATTGGTGAAATCAAAATAAAGCCCTCCACGGAACTCTGTCATTAGTTTAATACAACTTCAAATCTTTATCAGTGAGTATAAGATACATCAACACTACTTCTTTACTATGTCTATAGCTTCTGCACTAGGTGCTGGAACCATAATAAATGCGATAGCAACGCTACACGGGGCTGCATTTGGTATTGATCTTAGAACCTATGCAGAGGTTACCATGCTTGAGAGCGACATTGTCTGCGAAATACGTGGTGATCCTACGGCCGACACATCCCTTATCTATGAATGTGCGCGGTTGGTTTTAGCGAGAACTAATCTCGATGTTGGGTTACGTATTAGCACTAGAAGCGAAGTGCCTATTGCGAGTGGGCTTAAAAGCAGCAGCGCAGCAGCGAATGCCACGGTGCTTGCAGCACTTGATACTCTCGGTGTTACAATGGAGCCCATCGAGGCCGTAAGGCTTGGAGTTACTGCAGCAAGGAAGAGCAGAGTAACAATTACTGGTGCCTTTGACGATGCCTGTGCTTCATTTTTCGGCGGACTTGTTGTTACAGACAATGGAACGGATGAATTATTAGCAAGAACTCAAATTGATTCACAGGTAATTGCATATGTGCCAAAACAAAAATCGTATTCAGCTCAAACTAATGTACCGCGTTCAAGACTTCTTGCACCGTGGATAAAAGTGGCGTTTGACTTGGCATGCAGTGGTGAATACGAAAGAGCAATGGTGTTAAACGGACTGTTATATTGTTCTGCGCTTGGCTTTAGTCCCGAACCAATTTTAATGGCACTCGAAGCTGGGGCAAAAGGTGCCACTCTTTCGGGGACTGGCCCTTCATACGTGGCGTTAGTCGATAAGAAAAGAGCCAGAGATGTGGCAAACGTTTGGGGCGAACTCGAAGGTCGTACAATCTCTACCCATACCTCCAATACTGGGGCAAGAATTGAAAAAACTAATTTTTCTAGATATTCGTCTAACGAAAAGTGAGTTGATTAACGTTTAAACAAGGTTTTAATATAGATAAAAATCAACCACTTGAAGGATGATGATAGAAAACGTGCGGAGTGAAATTGCTGTAATTGATAGACAAATCGTAGACCTCATCACAAAAAGAACCCGGCTTGCTTCTGAGATCTTAAAAGCGAAACGGGCGGCGGGAGTCAAGCACATCAATGATGAAAAGCAAAATAAAAATGTGTTAAACAGAGTAGTTGACATGGCGACCGAACGAAATATTGATGCGGGTTCTGTTAAAAAAATCTTTGAAATCCTTATCGCAATGAATCAGGATATCCAGCACGAACTTAGCGGCGAGGGAAATTTACCCTAAAGTACGGTCCTGGTTTTAAGAGCGTAGATCTTTATCTTTGAGACGTCAAATGAGAAAACAATGATATATTTAGATAACGGAATTCTTGTTAGTTTTTCGGACGGCTTAAATTTCCGGTTTGATCCACAAAGATATAGTGAAAATGATATAAATTTAATTTCACACGCTCATTCAGACCACCTCCCAAGCCGATGCAAAGGCGGGGAGTTTGTGATGTCTGAAGTTACTCAGTCGCTTATTGAAATTAGAAAAAAAGTCCCTACAAAAATAATTGCCCATGATCGCGTTCAATTATTAGACGCTGGTCACGTTGTCGGATCTCACATGTTTCTAATAGAGGGAGAAAGACGGGTTGTTTGTACTGGAGATTTTTGTACTAGGGAAAAGTTCTTTACAAAGGGTGCTAAGCCAGTAAAAACTGATATCTTAATTGTTGAGAGCACTTTTGGACATGAAAAGTACGTCTTTCCGGACACAAAAAAAGTCGAGTCTGAGCTACTCGACTGTGTTGAAGATTGTTTGTCACGTGGCCGATCTGTAGCTATTATGGCTTATCCCTTCGGAAAAGCGCAAGAAATAACGTTTTTGCTTAGAGAGTACTATCCGTATGTTACTAAAGAAATTTATGATATAAATCAGAACTTAAAATGTTTCGGATACAAATTCAAACAGAGACAATTTGAAAGTAGGGACCTTAAAAGGTCAAACGATCCATTTGTCCTAGTTACAACATCAAGTCGTAAAACTCAGTTGGATATTATGAGCAAATTTAAAAATCGTGAAATACGGACTATTGCGGTTTCGGGTTGGGCAGTAAATAGTGGCTATGGTTATTTCAAGGGGATAGACTATGCTTTTCCACTTTCAGATCACGCTGATTTTAATGATTTACTGAAATTTGTTGACGATTGTCAGCCAGAATTAGTTTATACCTGCCACGGATTTTCAACACAGTTTGCAGGCAGTATCCGTAAAAAACTTGGCATAGAGGCGATGCCATTGAAAAAGGGGCAATTATCCCTCCATAGTTTTGTAGCGCTGTGATTCACATTCTTAGCGTCACGCTGAGTCTTTTTATTCAGAATTTTTTGTTTTATGAAACTTCATATCAATTTTCATTTTGAAGTAACGAAGCTACAACGAATCACGATTGTACATTGTCTGCATTATATGCTAATGGCTGTGGCGTACCCCTCTTATGCTCGTTGGTTAAGCGTATTTCCTGTTTACCATATCGACGGCAACACTTCTATATGTCATCTATCGGTCACCATTCGATGGTTTGCGCAAGTTAGGGATTTGCGACTCACGTAACAACGTTTGTCTGACGTGTTTCAAGGATTGGTGACTTTGGTTTATCTCATAAAAAAACACGGGCGTACTCTCCAGTGCATATTAAGACCAATATTCTGTTCTACTTATCAAGGGAGGTATTCTCGCAACTTTTTGTATTCACATTCTCTGCTCTAATTTAGTCGATGTTCGGCTCGACATCTCGACGCCCGTAGGACTTAATAGCAAAGCCTATATATGAACATAAATGAGATATAATCGTGGAAAAAATGCCCGATCCAAACGATAGACAAAAAAAGATTATCGATTATTTGAAGAAAGGCATCATAAAGGGGAATCATTTTTTTAAGTCTAAGTCTATAGCCCGGGATCTCGGCTTGAGCCCAAATGAGGTTGGCACAAACATAGGAATGATAATGGATAAGTGTGACGATATCATTATTGAACGGTGGAGCCACTCTCATGGAACTACGTGGAGAGTTGACAGTAAGGCAAAAAATAAGTCAACATAGAGAACGCAAAGCAACCTTACTTTGGAGGATTTTTGACCACAGTTCTAGTGATAAATAATTACGGACAGTTTGCGCATTTGATATTGCGAACGCTCAGGGATCTAGAAGTAAATAGTGAACTGGTCAAAAATACCCTTACAGTAAGTGAACTGCTCGAAAAAAATCCAGACGGCCTCGTGCTGAGTGGAGGTCCTACTTTGAGTCGGATAGGAAACTGTAAACAATATGTTCTTGAGGTTGATCTGCCTATACTCGGTATTTGTCTCGGCCACCAGCTCATAGCCGAGGCGTACGGAGGCGTTGTGTCAAAAGGTACGCACGGCGGATATGCTGATGTTTATATCGATGTACTTGAAGAAGATGAGATATTGAAAGGGTTGGGGCCTACCATCAAGACTTGGGCATCCCATGCTGACGAAGTAACACTGGTGCCCGAGGGATTTAAAACGTTAGCCCGATCTGATATTTGTGAGGTAGAAGCGATGAAACACTTTTCAAAGTCAATCTATGGCGTACAGTGGCATCCGGAAGTCGCTCATTCGGAAAAAGGAAATGAACTTTTTTTGAACTTTATCGATAAATGTGACCGTCGGTAAATATCAAGATTCACTAGCGCGAAAATCAATTTTAATTGCGCCGGTAGGACAACTTCCTATGCACGTCGTGCAGCCTAGACAAAAATGTGGGTCTTTAACGACGCATTTATACTTACCATTAACTTTTGTAATACCATAAATTCTCGGTCCTTTGGGACAAATTCTCCGACATTTGCCGCTTCCTTTACATTTCTCTTGATCTATAGTAATTTTTGGCATTTATGGTAATTTGTACGTCCTCTTCGCGTCATTTTTAAGAAAATATCGTTCTAGACATTCAAGCCGTTATTCACTCTTAATTTTGTCTTCATTCGTTCGTATATAGCTCACATAATCTGCATCGTTGAAATAAAGTGCGAGTTCGCGTTGTGCGGCCTGCAAAGAGTCAGCCGCATGGACCAGATTTCTCACAGTCTCAAGGCAAAAATCTGCCCGAATACTTCCAGGCATAGCTTCTACTGGATTCGTGCTTCCAACAATTTGACGAACCGCGCAAACTGCATTAAACCCTTCGACCGCCAGTGCTACAACTGGACCCGAACTAATGTAATACACCAAATGTTCATAGAATGGTTTTTCGCGATGTTCTATATAGTGCTGCTTAGCAGTTTCAAGATCTAAGTTTATAAGTTTAAGAGCTGTAAGTGTAAGTCCTTTCCTTTCTATCCTAGCTATTATTTCACCGGTCAATCTCCTCTGAACACCGTCAGGCTTTATCAATATAAACGTGCGTTCTATCCGATCTTCAGACATTGCCGGGCAACCTGCTATAGCTTCTTCCGTGCAAGTCTCCCTTGCTCCGTCCAGGCAACTCGTCGTGGAATACGACCTAACATATGGTTGTTCTCACATTTTGACGAGCAGAAAAAGTAAATTGTCCCTTCACGTCTTACATACATTTTTCCGGTACCAAGTTCTACAAATCCACCGCAAAATGAACATTTTTTCTGTTCCATTGACTTCACCGAGTCATTAGCTTTTTAGCTTCGTGGGCCGTCTCTAGAAGCATTAGGATATCCCCTATCTGGATAGGTCCTATACAGTTTCTAGTGATAATTCTGCCTTTATTTGGTCCTTCAAGGATCCTACACTTGACTTGCGTTGCCTCGCCGTGCATTCCAGTGTTTCCAACGATCTCAATTACTTCGGCCGGCGTTACTTCTTTATAATCTACCATGAATAACTATGCTCCAGGATCTATTTCAATAACTCTTTGACTTATTGGTTGAATACTCTCTACCGAATAGCTTGGAGCTTCTTTATAAGCTCTTCGATAGCTGCTTTGCCCTTTCCTGCATCCACTATTGCTACTGCTGCAGAGCCTACGTCAAGACCTGCGGCAGCTCCAAGGTCATTCTGCTTTTTAATGTATATATAGGGAATCCCTTGCTCATCGCAGAGTGGAGGAATATGCGCTACGATCTCTTCAGGCGTTACATCTGTTCCAAGAAATACAAGCAGAGCAATGCCTCGCTCTATTGCTTTTGTAGCTTCGTTAGTGCCCTTTTTTATCTTCCCAGTATCTCGTGCAGTCTCAAGGATTTCAAGCGCTGCATTTTCAAGTTCATCTGGAACGTCAAATTTTACGAATAATGGTTTAGCCATGTGTTAATACCTCTTTCGAGGGCTGGTCTCTGTAATTCATTTTCGACATACCCTTTCATCATTCATCGATATTGATGAAACTATTTTGCACTCAGTTCCAAATAATAAATTCGAGACGTAAGTCTAAATTTGGAAACGTGCACAGTTTATTTACTTATAAAGTGTATACATCACTGTCTTATATGTTTATCTGTTTCAATTAACGCGTTGTTTTTAAATCAGCGAACGATATGCAATGTAATCTTGTGCTTCAAAATCGCGAATTAACTTTCATGAACCGCCGACGAATTAAGTAACGTTCTTTCATGTCACTATATCAGAAGTTCCAGCGGGCACGAATTTAGCTATGTGATCGATAGTTAGAGCTCGCTTTATGGTTTTCTTATTGGCTGCGCTAGACATTTCAAACAGCTCTCTCGCTATGCGTTTTGATATATCATTTTGATTGTATTTTCCGGGCTCAAGAACTACCAAGTATCTCGCGTTCGCCGAAATAGCCTCGACAGGACCACCTATCACCTTTTCTTCATCGATTCCTACGGCAATCTGTGAAGGAGCTTCCAAATAATGCCTCTCTCCTCGGATTATGAATGCTCCCTTAGCTAAATATTCCCCCGATTCGGGAGTCTTAGAAACCTGATTTGGATATACCCAATAGCAGTCACCAGAATGTTGTCCCTCTTTCCATACAGTTGAATACGCTACTGCAAACTGAGCGGCTTCTCGTAAAGTCGTTTCTGGAACTTCTCTTCCCTCAGATTTTATGATGACTATGGGCGCGCCGTGTATTTGGGCATGAAAGACTAGATCTCGTTGCTCCATATATTTTTTGACTATCTCTTCATTGGTGTCAGCGTCTCTGCCACCGATTACTAGAAATCCATCTGATGAGATGAACCACCGAAATTTTTCGTACCATCGAATTTTTCTCTTTTTTGGATACAGCTTTTCTGAATCTCTTTTGACTTCCTCAGATCTACGTGCATTACTGATTTTCTTTAATGTGCTTTGTAGAGCTCTTTCAGCTCCCCCTCTTTTTTTCTTGGCGATCTTAGCCTTTTCGTAATAATTCTGAGCATTTTGCGCAACACTGCAGGCGATATTAATTTCTAGACTTGTACCTCTTACGTTCGTTGTTATTGTGCTCAAGCGCGGGTCAACGCCTGTAACAAAAGAAGTCTGACTGAGTTCATGTGCGATTTCGTCCCAACTTTTTGTCTTTCTCGCTGTTCGTACTGCATTGATGAGCCTGTCGATATTCTGGTATTCAGAATAAATTAGCTCCCCCTTACACTGATAATCCTGTTCCCTTTTTTTGAAGCGCTGAATTGCTTTTTTTTGTTGATCGAATATGCGTGTAAGTTGGTTCTCTTCTTGCTCTAAAGGACTTTGAATTTTTTCTTGTCTGTCTGACTGAAAATATGCATCAAGCGCTTCGTTAAAACTTTCATAATAGACCTTATCGTAACTGGCATACAACTGTAGTTCAAATGGAAGTACGTCTATTGATCCTGATTCGTTAAGCACAATGTGCGGTTTTAGGACTCCCGATGTGATGGGCCCAAAAACCTCTTTTAAAGCTTCATAAAGAGTTATTACCTGGTTGTCGCTTAATTCTCTTTTATTCTTTTCAATTCCAGCTCTCAAACATATCTCTTCAGCATATGTTCCACCCATATTGAATCTGGTGGCAAGCATTCTCACGACATCGCTTGATAAAGGTCTTATCACATTCTGGAATTCTACGAAAGTTATAGTGGTAGGATTAAATTGAGGTAATGGATACTGGTACGGTAAGCCCCTTAAAACGTCACGAGCGTGCGTTTTGGCCGCTCTTAAAGGCATAATTATGTTCTTATCTCCATCAGTTAGTACGATATTTCCCTTCGCAAAAAACTCAGAAATCAAAAAATTCTTGCTATCTCCTCGCTCAAACGTAATTTCAACGATTCTGTCGAAGTCATGTTGCTCAAATCTAAGGATTCGAGCGCCTTTAAGCTCTTTTCTAAGTAACATCGGAAAGCTTGGAGGTATCGTTGGGGCTTGGCTTGGATTTTGTGTAAGATGTATCTTTCGACCTGCTTGTAAAAGGAGGTCCTTCTTTCCATCCTGCCCACGAAGTCTCAACCGAATTTCATCAGCTGAATGTTGGTAGGCCTTTTCGAGTTTTGCACCCTCGAGAGAATTAAGCTCGTTGATAACAGCTGCTATATCAACGTTAGTCATTTCATCTTTCATTTCATGAAACATTCATGTTATCAATTTATTAAATATTTATGAATAAGACGCCGTTTACAATCGACAACATTAAATATTATTTTAGGGATTTTAGGATACCTCTATTTACACCTTGTATCGCTTAACGTAACGTTTACTGTTTTCTTCAGTGGTTATGTTGAATGTACCGTACGTTAAAAAAAGCCATGGTCAAGACGTTATTGTCAATTTAAAGTAATGAATCCGGAAAACAACGAACAATAAAAGGTATAAATAATCCAAAAGTCTAATTGAAGTGGAATTATGGCAAAAATTGAGAAGTCTGAAAAGAAGCCTGAAAAGAAGCAGGAAGACCAAAAGATACTGCAACATGTGGTGGGCATCAAAAAAACTGTAATGGCATCGCTTTTCGGAATAGTGGGAGGAGTAGTATCATACTACTTAAATGTAGTAAATTATGGTATTGTAGCAGGACTCCTCATTTTGATAATTCTTATTTATTTGCAGAGACAAGCGTTACCAGCCATCGGTGTTGATGTCAAGGAGTTTCGGTTTGCTGACTGGTTTTATTTGGGTTTTATGACATTTGCGTTTTGGTTCGTCAGTTGGACGATACTTCTTTCTACATGAAATACGCGCATTTACCTCATCATGGGGGCAACTCATGAGAATTGCAGTGCTTAAAAAAGATAGATGCCAAAGTAAAAAATGCGCCTTAGAATGCCAGCGTTTTTGCCCACCCGTCAGAACGGGCGATGAAACAGTAATAATAGGATCTGACGGCAAGCCTATAATCTCAGAAGAGCTTTGTGTCGGATGTGGCATTTGTATAAAGAAATGCCCATTTAATGCAATTGTCATAGTTGGTCTACCCTCAGAATTAGAAAAGCCCGTGCACCGCTTTGGCGCAAATGGATTTGCACTTTACGGCCTTCCAGTCCCAAGATCAGGTCGTGTTACCGGGATATTAGGCCCTAATGGAACGGGAAAGACTACGATCGTAAACATTTTATCTGGCACTATCAAGCCAAATCTCGGACAGGAATCTCTTACTGAAAAGGAAGTCCTCGAATACTTTGCGGGAACGGAAATATGCAGTTACTTCGAAAAAGTTTACAGCGAGAACATAAAAACCTCTATTAAACCGCAATATGTTGACCTTATCCCCAAGACTTTTACGGGAAAGGTGAAAGATCTACTGGAAAGGGTGGACGAGCGCGGGCTCATTGGAGATCTTAGCTCAAAGCTCTCGCTTGAAAAAGCGATGAAGCGAGATGTTGAGAATTTGAGCGGAGGTGAGTTGCAAAGGGTCGCTATAGCTGCCAGCATCGCAAAAGATGCTGATTTTTACTTCTTTGATGAAATAACACCTTACTTAGACATATTTCAGAGAATAAATGTTGCACAACTTATCAGAGAAGTCTCGAAATACCGTTCAGTGTTAGTTGTTGAACATGACCTCGCAATACTCGATCTGTTAGCGGATGTTGTGCATATAGCGTATGGTGAGCCTAGTGCATACGGCATCATCACTAATCCTAAAGGCGTCAGAGTTGGAATAAATGAGTATCTTCAAGGATATTTAAAGGAGGAAAATATTCGAGTGAGAAGTGATGCCATAAAATTTGAAATCCATGCTCCTCGATTCGACAAGGAGGAGAGGGTGCTCACAAAAATTGGCTATCTTGAAAAAAATTACGAAGGCTTTAATTTTCAAACGCGTGGCGGAGAGATAAAAAATGGCGTATTGGGCATTATGGGTGCTAATGGTATAGGTAAGACGACATTCATCAAGATGTTAGCTGGCGTGGTTAAGCCAGACGTAGGAAAAGTAACACTCGCAGTGAAGGTCTCATATAAACCCCAGTACATAAAGATCTCAGAGAGAGAACGTCAGAAGGTAAGCGATTTATTAAGATCAATAACAGACGATTATGACTCAAGTTATTACCGCACTGAGATAATTAAGCCCCTCCAACTTGAACACATACTAGATAGACATTTAAAAGATTTAAGTGGAGGAGAACTCCAAAGGGTAGCTATTGCTGATTGCCTTAGTCGCAAGGTGGATCTCTATATGTTAGATGAACCAAGCGCTCATTTAGATGTCGAACAAAGGGCACTTGCAACGAGCTTGCTAAGGCGATTTACGGATAATAGAAAAGTAGGTACGCTCCTTGTCGATCACGATATCTACATGGTTGATCTTGCTAGTGAGCGGCTGATGGTCTTTAGTGGTGAGCCAGGATCGCAAGGCATAGCGGAGGGGCCGTTCGAGATGCGAGAGGGCATGAACCGTTTCTTAAGAGAGATTAGTATAACTTTCAGACGTGATGAAGACACACACAGGCCAAGAGTTAACAAAATTGGGTCAAAACTTGATAGGCTGCAGCGGAGTACTGGGGAATATTATTATCCTGAATTAAGTTAATTTGAATTTAATTTTTTGAGTATTGGTCCATATTTCATTAGTAAAAGATATCATTCTATCTGACATTTATGAGTCTTTCGACATTTTAAAGACTTACAGTTTTTTCCAACTTTACTTCACCAACTGTTGATGTTTTCTGCAAGCCCGTTCCCCCTCAACTCTCCCACAAAATTAAGTAATTGAAAAATAATATTCCCTGTTAATTATCGAAAATAAAATTATGTTTAAAATCAAAAACGCGCTATCTTTTTCACTTCGCTTTTAAAAAGCTATGACTAGATTTTATGCGTCGATCGTCATTCTTAGATGCTTGGTGGTGCCCGGGTATAACGTTACTAGTTCTTTTATGTTAACGTTTTCAAATAAATTTGCGAGAGATTAGGACACGCATTGAACGTTAGACCTGCATAAAAAATCAAAGATTATGACAATAATAGAAATATGATGACTGAAGCTATTGCGCCCGCAACGGTAGCAAAAAAGTTCACGGAGCTATTTGTAAGGTAGTGCTCTCGTTCAAACGTCGCGCCCAAAATACTATCGAAGTTAGCTCCAAAAAATCCTCCGAGTATAATCGGTATCAGAGTGCTTGGAGAGCCTATACCAAGCAGAATGGATGCTATTGCTATCGCTATTGCTCCCCAAAGAGCCGCGAACTCTCCGAGAATAGTTATGCCGCCATCTGTTCCGTGAGGAACTTTAGTCAAATTTGTGATTAACCGTGGAAGTTTTTTATAAGTTTGTCCAATTTCACTCGCGAGCGTGTCGCCGGTTGCCGTCGCAACCGCTCCTAGGTAAGCAACTAAAAGTAGTTGATTTCCAATTATACCAAACGCGACAGCGAAGATTAGGGCAGCGAGCCCGTTGCCAAAAACATTTTTGTATCCTCTAGCACCCCCTCCCCCCTCTGCTATCCCTATAGCCCTCTTGTAACCGTATTTGTACTTAGTGAACGCCCCTCCGAGTATGAAAAACAAAAGCATAATTAGGAACCACTTAAAATCCGTGAATGAGACGATCAGGAGACCCATCAGGATGCCGCCTAAAACTCCGGATAGATCAGCTAGTTTTATCTTTCCAAGTGAGTAACCTAAAAGCATCATGAAGAGCAGAGTAAGCAGCAGTTGAACTATTGATATTGAATAGTCAAAGCTGGCTAGGAGCCACATTACCATTCCCATTCCAATGGGTACTATCACATCTTCTTCTATAGCTGTAGAGATACTTTTTAAAAGAGCGCCTACTGTTGCCCCTGTCATCGCTAAAAATAGTACTAAATCATAAGAGATATTTGTACCAGTGACACTTACAGCAAAAGCACCTATCAAATATGCAAAAAAGCCACCTACTATGATGTAAGTTAAGCTGCCAGCTAGTTTGCCATACGACCCTATTACGTTTGAAGAGACTTCACCCAAAGTTACGATGATGATTATTTGGGGTATTATGAATAGTGGCAAGCTAGACACAACGGTTAACACTAAAAGGGCCGTTAGAGAAATGGTGAGCGCTAGTGGTTTAGTTAATACTTCAGATTTTCTATCTGAAATAGTCGCAAACATCATGAAGGTGCGCATTTTGGGGTTAATTAGAGCTATCATTAAGCATAATAATAGCATACAAAAAAGGGTGCCAACCCCCCCTAAAAAGGGAAGTGGAAGCGTCGCTAGGCTAAATAATATCCTTGCAATTGATCTTCTCACATTTACAACGTACACTGAGATCGCTTTGTAATTTCAATTTGAAGTACTTTATAATTGCGATAAATTAAATAGAAAAAACGAGTAAGGCTTAATGATGATTTCAAACCTCTATGAAAAAAGGTTATTGGATCAGATAGAAATTGTGCCGAAAAACGTTACGCTCGTTATAGCAGAGACGGATCTTGAGTCATATGATGGCTTTAAAAAAATCGAATCTTTCGTTATCTGGTGCAAAGAGGTAGGCGTTGAAGATATAACTGTGTACATAAGCATAATAGACTTGGGAGAGAACGCGAATCAGACGTTACGTTTAAATACCATTAAAAAAATTGAAGCAGCCCTTGAAAATACTCCTTACGAAGTTACTATGTTCACTCCCGATGGAGTAAAAAAGATTGGAAAAGGAGGGAAAGCTTCTTTTAACATCTCCATCGGATACGGAGGAAAAAAAGAACTTAGTGATGCTATACGGTCAATTGCATCTAAGATTACAAGTGGGCAGTTAAATTCAAATGCAATTACTGAAGAAACCATCAGCTCGCACCTCGTTTTCAAATCAGAACCAGATCTAGTGATAAGAGCGGGGGAGCAAAGGTTGACGGATTTTTTAATATGGCAAGCGGTATATTCTGAGCTTTACTTTGCTGAAGTAAATTGGGCGGATTTTAGAAGGATGGATTTGCTAAGAGCTATCAGGGACTATCAAAAGCGAGAGCGAAGATTCGGAAAATAGACGGAGCTATATTGAAATAAGTAACCTTTTGGCCGAATAACTAGTCTTTTTAATGCTACAATTGAACACAAACCTATATAAGAAATTGAATTAAATGTGTCATTTAGCAATCACGGAATAATTCGCGTCAAATTTAACTGTTTCATCATAAGCACATTTCATGAATCCACTTTTTCAGCTCGTTACGTCAGTAAAGTTCGCAATAGCTCTAATTGTGCTTATAATTACAGTAGCAATTATCGGAACGTTTCTGCCAAGTGACACTTTTATATATGGCTCGCCTATTTTTCTCAGTTTACTTGGCCTCCTTGCTGTTTCAATAATTAGTTGCAGTTTCACGAAGGCTATGCCTAGCTGGCAAAATGTGATGGCACCTGCGATAGGCTTTAGCGATGCTTTCGTCACGCAACTTACGTGTAACTCGACCATTAAATCGATTGACTTCGATGAGGTTAAAAAGCAACTACGGGGCTATAAGTTCACAGAATTGAATAAAGCGGACTCGAGCTATTTATTTGCACAAAAAGGACAAATTAGTAGATTTGGAGCACATTTTTCGCACATTGGAGTATTAATAGTACTGTTAGGTGCCATAATCGGTGGAGTCTGTGGCTACAGTAAAATTGCAGTGGTTCCAACACAACAGCTTGTTACGGTATCAGGGGTAGAAATAAAGATTAACAGTTTCGAAGTGAGCTATTATGACAATGGTATGCCAAGAGACTATAAAGCTTACGTGACGATCAACGAAGGCAAAGTGCTGCATAACGACTCAATAGCTGTAAATCAACCACTGACTTATAAGGGAATAAGTTTCTTTCTTGATTCATTCGATGCAGACGGATTTTATCGAGATGGACAACCCAGCTGGGTTGCACTTAAGATAAGAAGCGATCCCGGGGAGTCGATTGTCTGGATTGGTGCGGCGGTAACGGTTACGGGATTGGTAATGTCATTCTATATACCATACAAAAGAATTTGGATAAAGAAGTCTGGTGAAAGTGTCCTGCTCGGAGGGAAGACAAATAAAAACAGACTAAAATTTTCGCGTGAATTTGAGCAAATAGTAGCAAATTTGGGGGGCACTTTCCCTGCTGAGAACACCCGAACTGAAAATTAGGCAGAAAGCAACTGGCGGGCACTCGCAAACAGCTAAGTGAATTATTGACAGTGATATGATGGATTTAGTGAATTATGAAATATTCGGATTTGAAATCGCCATTGGGGCTTATTTGTTGTGTTCACTGCTTTTTATATTTTATTTTGTAACCAAAAAAAAGGGATTGGATGATATAGCGTTCACGCTTGCAGCATTTGGGTTTGCATTTCAAACGTGCGCTTTAGGAATTAGGTGGCTTTATGCAGGTCATCCCCCATGGATTAACACGTATGAAATTACGTCATTCTTTGCTTGGGCGATCATTGGAGCATATTTGATAACAAACGCGAAATTAAATTACAAGATCTTTGGCGTAATCGTTGCTCCTTTTGCATTTATTTTGATGGGATTTGCATCCCTTCAACCAAAAAATCCCGAACCCATTGCACCAGCGCTCCAAAGTGTTTGGCTGCTCATTCATGTGCCAATAATAATGTTAGCATATTGTGGCTTTGTTATCTCCTTTGCCGCCAGCATCCTCTATCTGTTTAAAGAAAAAGAAATTCTTAGTATAAACACCTCTGACAACTTAAGGGACTCTAACATATCTGCTTCGACAAAGACGCTAAAAATTTTTTCGGGATTTACCCTAGAACAACTTGATGATCTCTCATATAAGGGTGTAGCGCTTGCATTTCCCCTTCTCACGATAGGAATTATTACAGGGGCTATTTGGGCGGATAGGGCGTGGGGCAGTTATTGGAGCTGGGATCCAAAGGAGACGTGGTCACTAATCACGTGGCTCATTTTCTTAATTTATTTACACGCTCGTACAAGTGACTGGGGCACAAAAATTTCTGCTTATATCTCTGTATTCGGGTTCCTCTCTGTGATTTTTACTTTTTTGGGAGTGGGCTATGTCCTGCCTTTTTTAGAAAACCATGTTGAACTAAGTCCAAGCTTACATGAATATACGGGGGGAGATTACACAACAGGAACAATATTATTCATATGTGTAGTATCAGTAGTGCTTGTACTTTTGATTCTGTCGCGCATAAGACCGCCAGGGCCAAAAATGCCAAAACCCAGCAAATACGTTCTCGAAACTTAGCATTTTTCACGGAAGCTGTTAGGAGATTTGAGAAGAGACTCAACATCTTGTGGTCTATTTATATTTATGAAAGTATTTAAGTTAGGATCAATCTCACGTATCGCTTCTTTCGGAACAAAATTTACATTGAGTCTATCAACCATATACATTATAGCTCCTTTGCGTCGCTCTATAGCATTTTTCGCAGCATTCAAAGTTGGTTTTTTGTTGTATACAGCGTGTAGCGGTTCGGGGGGAAATGGAATTGCGGCATCATAACCTTTCGCTCGCGCAAAAAGCAACTCAACCACTTTATGATTAATGCACGGCATATCGCAGGCAGTGATGAATGAATATTTTGACATAGAAGCTTTGAGCCCAGAATAAATTCCAGCTACCGGTCCGAAATTTTTGACTGAATCATAAACAATTTTTACATTATCGAGTTTGAGTTTAGAGCCCTGTTCTTCATCCCTTGCTGCGATTATAAACTCATCGACCGTGCTTTTGAGGTTTTCCATTATGTGTTCTATAATGGGTTTGCCGCGAAGCTCGAGGAGTGCCTTTTCGGTGAAGTCCATTCTTGACCCCTTACCGCCTGTAAGAATAATTGCTGTCCTCATTAAGGATAATCACGTTTAGGATTATGGGTAAGCTCTCCAAGAATTTCTGCTACTTCAGCTCGGGTTATGCAGCAAGCCTTTTTTGATAGGTGAAACACCTCTTCAACCTCTGCGCGGCCAACCTCGCTAAGTAAACGAAATGCTCGATACACTGTATTTCTCCTTCTCTCTTTTTCCCGCATTTGGTATATCCTTATTGCTCTTAAAAGGTCTATTTTTCTGAATTCTGGCCAATATGGAGCACAAAAATAAGATGCGCACTCATTTCCATTTGCGTGCCACGGAAGAAAGTTAGAGGTTCGTGATACGCCGCCTGATCGTATTATGAGATCAACGTTTGGTATCGGCTCTTTTTTATACAAAAACTGTGAGAGCAAATCTTCATCTATGTCATCGGCAATGAGTTCTCCATTTTCAACCATTTTGGCTATAGACCTCGCTACATCCACAATTCCCTGTCTTCCACCATATGCAAGAGCGATGTTTAAGTAATGTTTAGTAAAGGAGCGAGTAGCTTCTTCTACGTTCCTGAGAGCCCTAAGGACGCTTTGAGGTAAACCCAGCCGATCACCTATCATTCGAACAGCCACTTCATCATCATAAATTCGGCTACTTTGATAGAGCTCACATAGTTTCGCCTCGAGAAGTCCGAAAAGCGCTGCAAGCTCTACTTCAGGTCGACCATAATTTTCCGCTGAGAATGAGTACAAGGTGATTTGTTGAACACCAAGGTCGATACACCAATTCATAACGTTTTCGGTTGTTTCTGCTCCATAAATATGTCCATTTACTCTTGGTTCTCCTATTTTATCAGCAAATCTTCTATTTCCATCTTGAATAATTGCAACATGCTGTGGAATGGAGCCCTCTAAAACCTCTTCTTGGAGCAGTCGTTCGTATGCCTTGTACAACGAGTTATGAGCTGCCTTTTTTATCCAGGACATTTTTCCCCCTAACTTTGCCAGCTGTATATTAATTGACGACTGTCGCGTCGAGCAGCAACTTAACCGTGTTTTTGTATACGTCTTTTAGTGAATATATGTTGCGATTTTTCGTAACATCTATCTTGAATATTCCAAGTTTAGTATTCATAAGACCAACCATCGCGGAAACCCCTCTATAGCTAACATCAAATCCATTGTGCTTAAGATGCTGGTAGATTTCTTCTGTAGTAAATATTTGATTTTTCAAAAAAAGTTTAAGGACTGCCCGCCTTATGCCATCACTGTCTCGTTCGAGGTAGTCCCTCAATCTATCTTTGACTGATTCATCATTCAGGTATACCACTTCCAGCATAATGAGTTAACTTACATTTAGGTATTTACGCTTTCGGTTTTGAGTTACGCAGTGATCTTGTAGTGGTGTGCTTTCCACGATCGTACCTCCTGGGTGTCTCTCTATAATCGTTACAGTGTATCTTTGCGATCTCTGAACTTGCACTAGTTTTTCTGCTATCCACCACGAAGTTTCAATTGTTCCGTCCACTATCTCATATCCATCACGCCCAAGTTCGCTTAAAAAGCCCTTATCAACAACTCCTTCGATAGTCCCGTACACAAGCGTTCCGTCTTCAGTAATCTCCTCAAAGGGTCTCGCAACACGTTGTGCTTTGCGCTTGAATCGCTCGCGTAGTTGAACGCTATCTTTTGAGCATGATGAACAGAAATATACCGGTACCTTGACGCTACTTATATATTTTGCTACCTCTTTGCTACCAATCGCAGCGTAATCCCCATCTGATTGCACAAAACCCATTTCAGTTAGCTCTTTATAGTTTGTTTCAGAAAATTCGAGCTCGTTTAGATTTAAAAATCCACCGACTCTTGCTAGGACTTTCAGGATTTCTGGGACACGTTTTATGGCAGGTATTTCTATTCCTACTTCGAGACCAAGTGATTTAGCTTCCTTTAGGGCACTGTGATAACTTGAGGTTTCAAACGTATCCCATAGTACAATGGGTGGGTGGAACCTAATCTCATCAAGACCCACATTGTAAAGTTTAGTAAGGATGTGGTGATCGGGAGCGATTGAGGTGTAAAGGTGTATATGGTGGTCTATTCCAAATTCATTTTTTAGCAGAGTTATATAATGCACGACTCTCTCTGACTTTAGTAACGGTTCACCACCAGTTATGCCCGTTCCCAATGCATCCATAGAACGTGCTTCACATAATATATCTTCATCCGATTTCACGAGCGTTTCATTTGCATAGACTTTGTCAGTTCCACGGCGTAAGTCCGATATAGGACAATAAAAGCACTTAGTGTGACAAATTCCCGTAACGAAAAGCACCATTTTCGCACCAATTTGGCACAATTGACATCCTTTAGAATGCGAGATTGTTCTATCCATACATCAACGAGATAAGATTGTATATCAGTTCACTTTAATTTCATAAACTTGTCAATGATAAACTTAACTAAGTTCACTTAAAGTTGTTCTGATACAAATGCGCTATTGCTACAAGAAATCTGTGTAATATATTGCACTATTGCATACGCGTAATATCGTTTATAGTATCAAAGACATGTAATAAATTTAATTGATGGAGATACAGAACGATCTATGTGATCTAGTTGGAATATTTAGAATACAAAAGAAGTAACAACAAAAAAAGAAATGCAGACATCAGATTTAGGTTTCTGTTCGTTCTTAAAATAAACTCTAGAGTTCAGTTGACATTTTACTAGGCCCAAAATTGCTCGTTAAATACTAAAGGTAGAATTTTTATTTGCCTCTCTCTTATGCGTTAGGGGGAAGTGAATTACCGCATGCTGGCTTTGGCGAAGGAGATCACGCATCTTGGGTCAGAAAGTTACCAACAGTTTGACATAGCATCCTCTCAATAATGATATATATACCAAATGTGATATATTTATTGAAGACACTATGAAAAGTCCTCTTCTTCGATTGGCACTTCTCGGCGCTATTCACAAACCCATAAAGATTTCAGTGAATGAGTTTGCGCAAAAGCTCAAAACCAGCCCTATGACGGCCTCTCGCAGACTTAAAGAACTTGATGATGAAGGTTTAATCTCACGTAGGCTTTTGGGTAGATCACAGGCAGTGAAAATAACAGAGAAAGGTGCGTCCTTTTTAAAAGATGAATATTTAGAATATAAATTTATTTTTGATTGCGGAGGTACGGTTGAGTTTAATGGCTGTATTATTTCCGGCTTGGGGGAAGGAAAGTACTACCTTAGCCTACATGGGTACACGAAGCAGATTGAAGAAAAACTTGGTTTCTCACCCTACCCTGGCACGCTGAATGTTAAGCTTGATCGGGACAGTGTTACAGCCCGTGCGAGGTTAGTAGAGTTCGAGCCAGTACGTATATCGGGGTTCAAGAGGCGCAATCGCACCTATGGTGGCATCAACTGTTATTCAGCAGTAGTAGAGGGCATACAAGGAGCAATAATAGTTCCCGATAGATCTCATTATCACAACGATGTTGTGGAAATAATAGCTCCAGTTTCTATTAAACAAACGCTTGGTCGGGGCAATAGTGATAAAATAAATGTGGTGACGACGTGAGTATTTCAGACGCGATAAAATCCATTAAAGATGGGCAAATGATTTTGATTTACGATTTTGAAGACAGAGAAGGAGAAACTGATATGGTTATTCCTGCTGTCTCAGTAACACCGAGAGATGTTGCTAAAATGAGAGTTGAAGCGGGTGGACTTATTTGCGTGGCGGTACATCCAAAGGCTGCAGAACGGATTTGCTTGCCATTTATGTCTGATATTCTAAAGTTTGCCAGTTCTAATGGCGATGGTCTTAAACTTAAATCAATTTGTGAACAGCCAGGAGATCTTGCCTATGATAATCGATCATCGTTCTCTCTGTGGGTGAATCACAGGGGAGTTAGAACCGGAATAACGGACATAGATCGTGCCTTAACTATAACCGAACTTGCAAAGACTGTTGAACTCGCTATGAATATAAATCCAGTTGATTTAGGAAGGCACTTTAGATCGCCGGGGCATGTGCCCGTCCTGAGAGCTGCCAGAACGCTTATACGAGAAAGGCGAGGTCAAACTGAACTGTCAATAGCCTTAGCTGAAATGGCTGGAATAAACCCCGCTATGGTAGTGTGTGAAATGCTTGATACGGAAACAGGGAAGGCGCTTAGTAAAGCGGACTCAATTGCATATGCAAAAAAGAATGGCCTCGTCTTTCTAACTGGACAAAGTATTGTAGATGAGTATCAAAAATTTTATGACTCTTGCAGCATTAACTGTTCACTAAGCCCTTTTTAAAAAAATGATGGCAGCCAAAAATTAACCGAGCGCCCCCCTCATAGTGCCCATCTTTAAAATACAGCTTTCGATGAGGCCCATTTGCGTGACTTCATCGATCAACATTCTTTCACCCGCACTAATCAACTGTTTCAGCGTTGGTTTTATTGTCTCCATCAACGTCCAATATATTACATTTTGCGGGCTTTCATCAAGAGCTAAATATTCGTAAACATACTTCACGTCTTGCTGCACCTGCTTAAATGCGGCGTATGGCATAAAACTTCGCGCTACTTTCAAATTAAGGAACTGTTGAGAAAAATTTAAGTCACCTTGCAGACCCGGGTAATACTCTGTCAAAAGTGCATCAAGGGATCCTCTGTCGTTTGCCTCCTTTAACCCCCTTCCAGTTCCGATGAACTCTGGAGGAAGTCCTATGCTGTAAAGCGCGCCAGTAAATTTTATAGCGCGGGGGAGATCTGGCAGTGCATTTGTCACTTGGAGGCGCCTCAACTCACGCGAAAGTTTCTTGTCTCTAATACAAGATGCGAGATAAGCCGGCTTGGGAACGTCCCGTGCATACCCGATAGAGCCTTTTCGTGCAAGACGATCACGCTGGTTAGGGAAGAAATCTGATATAGCTTTTATCGAGTCTATTATTAGGTAAAAGGTCTTTAGATAATTCTTTGTAAAAATGCCAATTAACTGCAACATCTCGTGTCTCTCTTCGGCAGAATAATTCATTGGCTTCGTTTTTTGAAGGTCATCGCTGATTCTCTTTATAAGCTTAATAGTAGTCTGACGATCGTGGTCGTAAATGAGACTTGATTGAATTGTAACAGTTTTTAGGCCTCTAAAATCATTTAATAGTGAATCGACGTTAGTAAGGGTTACGTGTCCTCTAAATGGCAACGATCCAGCGCCCATAATTGGCGCTACTGTTACGTTATGTTCGCTCCCATACGTATAACACTCTGATATGGCGAGTTTATTAGAGAGGGCAGAGGGAAGATGACCATAATCTAATGCGGCATCGCTTCTTCCAAGCATTACACGGAGAGTCCCTTCGTTCAATCCGAGGTCTTTACAGCCACTTAAATATTCGGTGAGCAGTTTCTTAATAGATATTAATTCAGGAATCTCCTCAATCAAGGGTATAATATGAATTGCCCCTTGATCAACACTTATGTTAAATTCGCGATTAGTGAGGTCTACCACATCGAGTATTCGTCTTCTAGTATCAATCAGTTCTTGAGCGCTCTTGCTCATCGGATGTATAACCTCTAATATACTGGGCTCGTCTGTCTCTTCGTGAATCCGATAATAAGCTTCCATAATAGACATAAGAGCCATAAGCTGCCTGAATACCGTTTCTTGTGACACACTTGGAATCCGTGGTGTAATAAAAACATCTTTTCCAGGAATTAGGCCTTTTGAGACAAGTCCTACAACAACCTCGGAGGTTTGAACATACGGGGTCATTTTTCCCTCAAAGTCTATCATATATTCATCGATCCCAAATCCTCCCTTGTTTGTAGGTAAAAGGACTTTCATCGCCTCTTCCGCTTCTTTTTGCACTGGAATATAGGTTGTAGCAGAATCTGGATGTTGAGTAGCCATTGTAGCGGGGATTCTTCTCATTTTAGTATCTCCAAGACGACTCCAAAGTAATGCAATTCACTTTTATAGGACATTTGTGATTCATTTTTTATTCAAACTCATTTAAAAAAAATCGATATGGACAATAAATGCATTAAATCACACTAAAGATACGCGGACCGATAATAATAAGTATGAACGAGGCTAGTATAGTGACCCCGAGTACGTTAGCGACGACTCTTGTAACCAGATCTTGAAATTTGACGTTTTTTGAGAGTCGTTCCAGAATTGACTTGAAGATATCTCTAAACACGTTTCCTCCATCTAATGGCACTGTCGGAAGACTGTTAAAAAGTCCTGCATAGAAGTTAAGCCACCCCACCCATAATAACGTGTTAGCAATCCAGAATATACCTGGCCCAAGGTGACTGGCCCATCCGATTGGCTGGTACAAGTTGATCACGTCTCCCGTGAATCCGTTAAAGATCACTAAAGCTAATCCGAGGAGCGCCACCCACCCCCCAACTGTGTTGAGAGTGTACGGTATCTGTTTTAAAAAGTTAAGCGTCTCCTCTGAACCTCCTGTAACTCCTAAAAATCCTTGATTGAAGTTTGGATTTTTGCTAAGGGTTACAGTAAATTCATATGTCGTGCCTTTTTCCGCAGCTTTTACTAAAACTACTTGTCCCGGGTGCGTTGTGTTCATAAAGGCATGAAACTGGTCATTACTTGTGGTTATCGCATTGTCTATCTGTAAAATTGTCATGCCTGGTCGTATTCCCGCGTTATCAGCTGGTGATCCACTCACAACGCCTACGACGCCTAACCCAGGTGTTGGAGCGATAGCTGACAGAACGGGGCCAAAGAATAACGCGAGACATATTATAGCGACGATAAAGTTTCCCATAATCCCAGCTGTATTTACTCGAAGTCTTTCCCTTCTTGTGACTATCTTGCCATTTTCTTTTACTTCTTCGCCTAATATCTGTGATTCGTCCGGTTCAGCAAACGCTCCCACAGGCAGCACCAATACTAAAAGACCGAGGGCTTTAAGTTTAATATCTGCCGCGCGACTCAAAATCGCGTGGGAAAGTTCATGAACGATGAGTGCGGTAATGAGAGCAATGATCCCCCACGTTAATGGAATGAATTGGTTTATACCAGGCAGCAACAAGATATTTCGAGGCTCATTAAATGCAGTTGGTCCTGGTTTTATCTGAAGTGTTAAATAGTCGTTGAGTATCAAAAGAATAAACATAAAAATCATCGATAATACGACAGCAAAAATTCCAATATCCGCAAACGCGTTCCAAAGCTTTTTGGGGCGAGCTAATCGATCTAAAAACTGCTGACCGCGTACAGTTCTTATCATGAGAATTGGACCATAAGAAGTAATATTATGGCGCTCGAGAATTCCTACACTGTTAAGCAAGAGCACAAAGAGCCAATAAACAGAAAGGATTACTAGTGCAAGGATATAATAGTCCAAATACGTCTCTCCATACTGGTGTGATGATGTTCTCTAACATATATGTAACTACGGCTAACTTCGAAGAAGCTAGGCGAATTAGTCATCAGCTTCTTCAAGCAAAACTCTGCGCGTGTGTAAATATACATCCCGTTATGTCAATCTATCAATGGAAGGGGGATATTCAGGAGGAGGAAGAATATGCTTTAAACATAAAGACGAGAACCACATTAGTGCAGAAAGTTACTGAGAAGTTATTAGAGCTTCATACATATGAAACTCCGTGCATAGTTTCCTACAACATCGATTATGGTTCAAAAGAGTACCTCCAATGGATTTCGGACGAAACCATTTAGGTGACTCGTATTGGCTCAGAAGCAGCTGAATGAAAAAGCAAAGTAAAGCGACAGTGGGTCTTTATTAGCCGTCACAGTTCGTGCGTTGTAGCAACGGTAAATTTAATTGAACCAAACGTTGCTGCGTTACTGGCAAAGCGCTGAACATTTAAGGTTGCCTTACATGGATGTAAATTATAAATTATGTGTTACGAAATCATAAACGACCTTGATGTTGGAACCACTGATTTTTCACTGGTTCGTTGTGCTAAATCAAGAGAGAAAAAATTGGCGTTAGTCCTTCGTTAGAAAGAGGGTTGGAACCTCCCATCGTCAGATCAGTAAGAAGTTTATGTTTCGAGATCAAAGAATTGTAATTAGAGATTTATTAGTATGACGTCAAGAAGGGATCAATAATATAGTTCCCTTTTACGTTCGACATGCAACAAGAGACAATTGTACACTGGGCAGACGTAATCGCACAAAGTGTTGGCGGGGATCAAGTTATAGCCACAGGCATAACTCCTTCCGGCAACATACACATTGGTAACATGCGAGAAGTTGTAACCGCTGACGCAGTTTTGAGGGCTATTAATGACTTTGGGAAAGAAGCGAGGCTAATTTACGTCGCTGACACGTTTGATCCACTAAGAACAGTGTACTCTTTTTTACCAAAAGTTTGCAAGAAGTACGTTGGGTGGCCAATATCC
This sequence comes from Candidatus Acidiferrales bacterium, assembly GCA_035624185.1. Lineage (GTDB taxonomy): Archaea > Halobacteriota > Bog-38 > Methanoflorentales > Methanoflorentaceae > DASPRZ01. The sequence goes on along the minus strand of DASPRZ010000059.1, from coordinate 13,539 downwards.
GAAATACCTGATCCTGTGGGCTGTTGCGAGAACTATGCAGAACACTACTTAAAGCCATTCTTAGATTCATTAGAAGAACTAGGCATTCAACCGGAATTGTTTCGGGCAGACCAAATGTATAAAACCGGGACCTATACAGCGGCAATCAAACTTGCACTTGAAAAGCAGGACCACATAGCAAAGATAATTGAGGACGTCTCAGGACGAAAATTACCACCTGAATGGAGTCCATTTAATCCATTATGTAGCTCGTGCAAAAGAATTACTGCGGGGGTTGTATTGGAGCACATGCCAGAAATTACCTCAGTTGCCTACAGGTGTGCGTGCGGCACCAAGGGGATAGCAGATTATTCAAAAGGAGAAGGTAAACTCGCTTGGAGAATTGATTGGGCGGCGCGATGGAACATCTTAGGTGTGACAATTGAGCCGTTCGGAAAAGATCACGCTGTAGCTGGTGGATCATATGATACCGGAAAACGTATTTCGAAAGAGATATTTGAGTTTGAACCACCACGACCAATCCCTTATGGTCACATTCATCTTAAAGGAAAAGGCAAAATGTCTAGTTCTCGAGGAGTTACGGTAACGATTAAAGAAATGCTAGACGCTGTACCAGCTGATGTCTTGAGATATATGATAATCAAAACAAAGCCTGAAAAGCTAATTGACTTTGATCCTGGTCTAGGCCTTTTAAATCTTATAGATGAGTTCGATAGCGGGAAAGGTCGCGCCTACGAGCTTTCACTGGTTGTAGACGTCAAATCGAGTGTTCCCTTCAGACATATGGTTACGGCGGTTCAAATAGCCTCCAATTTTGATCAGCTCCTTACAGTTCTAAAGCGAGGAGGTTATGATGTCAGCGATATCAACTCGATAAAGTTGAGAGCAAAATATGCAAAAACTTGGCTTAATCACTTTGCACCGCCATTTGTTAAGTTTACAGTACAAGACCATCTTCCTGTTCAGGCTCAAACGCTCACCAATGCGCAGAAAAAAGTGTTATCGCAACTCGCTGAGGTTATAGAAGCAGGTGTAGGTGATGCTGAACAACTCCATAATGCGATATATGAAATAAGCGAACTTATCGGTATCAATCCTAAAGACTCATTTAAATCTATTTACATCGCTTTCTTAGGGATAAGTTCAGGGCCCAGAGCCGGGTGGTTCCTCGCATCGCTTAAAAAAGATTTTGTAGTAAATCGGCTCGAAGAGGCTGCTGAAGTTTTAGACTCCACTCATTAAATAGTCTCATTAATTCTATCACTTCTGGTCAAATGCTTGTTCGATATCAGCTTTTATATCTTCCACGCTTTCCAAACCTACAGATAGTCTTATAAGGCCGTCTGTTATACCGATTCGATCTCTATCGCCTTTTGGAACGACTGAATGAGTCATAAGGCCTGGATGCTCTATTAACGACGCTGTGTCTCCTAGACTCACTGCGAGAGTGCAGAGTTTAAGGCTATTTAAAAACTTTAAACTCTCATTCAGTCCTCCATGAACCTCAAAAGAAACGACACCACCAAATCCAGACATTTGTTCTCGTAGATTTTTGCTGTACTCAAGTCTGCGATCAAGGCCAGGATAAAAAACCTCCTTTACCTCCGGCTTTTTCTTTAGAAATGCGGCTATCTCTCTCGCATTTTGGGCATGCCGTTCCATTCTTACTGAAAGCGTTTGAGTCCCACGTAAAATAAGAAAAGCATTAAATGGACTCAATGCACCCCCCATATCTCGAAGTACCCCCTTTCTTACGGCATCCGCAAATTCAAATGGAGCGACGATTATGCCGCCTAATGCATCACCATGCCCATTCAAATATTTAGTGGCGCTGTGAATGACGACGTCTGCTCCGAGTTCAAGAGGTCTTTGAAAATAGGGCGTTAGAAATGTATTGTCCACAATTGTTCTCAGCCCGGCATCCGCTGCTATTTCAGTTATTGCCTTTATGTCTATCAGTTTAAGCGTGGGATTTGCAGGAGTTTCAAAGAAGATCAGTTTCGTAGTATCCTTGATAGCATCTATGACTTGATCGATGTCTGACGTATCAACAAAGCTTACATCAAATCCAAATCTGGGGGCTCCTTTGTTTAAAAACTCGTATGTGCTGCCATATAAGACTTCATCTGCAATAAGATGGTCGCCACTTTTTAATATGGTAAGAATGGCTGCAGTTATTGCCGCCATACCAGAAGCAAAACTGACTGCGCAATCTCCGCCTTCGAGAGCTGCCATTTTAATTTCAAGCGTAGTGTTAGTTGGGTTTGAAAATCGTGAGTAGACGTACTTTCCTCGTGGGATACCAGTTTTCAGTACTTCATCAAATCCAAACGTTGAGGTCTGATAAATGGGAGTTGATAGAGCCATGTTCTCAGGACAAAGTCTAAGCCCTGCATGAACTATTTTTGTATTTATCCCATGTTCGTACTCTTGTTCCATAGAAGGACCTCAGATGAGGGGGACTGGTTGTTTTTCCTCTGGTAAAACAGGAAGCTTCATAGTATTTATCAAAATCGGACTCGATACTTCTTTTGCTCGTTCAAGCAGAAGTTCCTTTCCTCGTTGTGTTAGCGCAAACAGGGGCACACCTGTACCCACCTGCGCTAGTGCTCTATCTGCTACAGCTTCTCGTATTGCATAAGACGCACAGCCTGTTGTGATATCTACGATTTTTACAAACTTTTTTGCAGCTTTTGCATCCATTCCCGTTACATGTACCCCTATGATTATCACTTCTGTTTGCGTTGCTCTCTCAACATCACGGCACTTCTTAGCTTCCTCAAAGTTTGTGACAGTGACTGCAATTTTTTTGTTCCCAAGCTCAACGGCCCGTGCGACCCCAAGAGGTTGATTTATAATTGCGCGCTCGCCGTCGAGAATAATCCCACCTGCTTCTTCAACGCGTTTTACGAGTTTTGGTATTATGGTTGTGTAGATCACTCCGGAAATCCGAGCTCCAATTCCTTGCGTTAAAGTTGGATTCGACGTAATAACCGTACCCACTCCTTCACAAACTGATATGCTAGCTTCGAGGAGTCCCTTCCGTAATCCAGTCATCATAACTTCTGACGCTCCGAAGCCAACAAAAACCTCCATCTCAATTGACCTGTTGCTAGTACACATTCCAAAGTCTTCAATTCTGAACTCAATGTTCTCTTTTATAACTTCAGGAGTTATCTTATCGATTCCTCGTGCTTTGGCAAAAATAGGACAGTACTTTATCAACGGTTCGCCGACTTGTACAACTTTTCCATCTTCAACTATGACGTAAGCTTTCCCCAACGCCTCAAGAACGTGTTTTTCTGCCATACTTTTTCTCCCAGACATTATAAAATCTCAACTTTAAAATTACCGGTAATATCAGTTGATAGGTAGATGCCTTTAAACTTTGTTCGGTACAGCTCGATCCGACTTTTCCATGCCATCCGCGTATCCGTACTTGTGATATATAATGAGTGGCACATTAATGCTGTCACAATCGATGTAAGCCCACTTTGGGACGTGTACAGGATGATCAGAAGTTATAAACAACAAAGTTGACTTACTCAAGCCACCTACGAGTCGTTTAATATTTTCATCTATTGTAGTCGCCGAGTATATCACATCCTCCCAAGACTCGGCATAATGATGCAAACAGTTGTCAATAGCTCTAAGATGAACTGCCATTAGCATCACATTTTCGAGTTTAAATGCTTTAAGTGCAAGATCAATTATCCGTTTATCATAATCTACAATCCCGCGGGTATTTTCCACTCCAATCGCTACATCAACCCTATTTGACATGGATTTTGCGCCCATCGCTTCAATGATAATACCTGACTTAATTCCATTTGCACTGGCAATTTCAAGCACTGACCGTATAGGTGTATAAAATACATCAGCAACTTTATAGAGTAAATGGTGTTCTGGTGTATATCCAGTAAGAATAGTGCCAATATTAGGTGTTGTAATACGCGGTGGAAGTGATTCACACTCGAAGAAAAGACCATCTCGTGAAAGTTTTTTTATATAGTTTATAGTACCACCGAGCTTATTGTAGAGCGTTACTCCGATTCCGTCGATAATCACAAGTAGTATTTGTTTTGTGTTTTTATCTTCTGTATAGCGTATAGCTTCCCAAATCTCTTTTCCGTCGTGATCAGGAATACTTATGTCTAAAATGTGCGCAATTGTTGGGGCAATATCAAGTTGAGTATATGTCATCAACACCATTTCTTCGTGCTAGAATAAACATTATAATTAATAAAATTTCGGAAGAAACTGATTTATTCTGAGACTATGTGACGATGTTTTACCAGCACTCTAGTATCTTTTTATTCTATGTCGATTCTCTTTATTTACTACTGTAACATCCACCACGTTCCGATTTGATATATTGACAAAATTTGTATTGTGCCATGCTAAAAAGATTATAACTTTTAGCCCATCAGTATTTTCGAGTTAAGGCCAAGTTATTTTCAATTAGCGACAACATTTTTATAGCATTTGAAGCCGTATTGCCACAGTTTCTGACTAACAAAATAAGGATCTGCTCTGCTGAAATTATTACTCTGAAGTCTACAGTATCAAAGTCAAAAAGTCGAGTATCGTACGCTCTTTAGAATTGAGTTTCAACTACTTTAAAATAAGTTTGGTTTGCGTGATAGCTTTAAATCATTTTATAAGTTCTGGTTGATCTTTTTACCCTATTCATTCTAATCCCCAAACTTTTCTATATACCTCTCTTAATTCCTCGGGATTATCTGCTAAACATTGTGGAGGCCGAAATGAACCTCTCACCCCCATAGCTTTGTCAGTCTTTTTTATTGACTTCCACTGATCTCTCTCTATGCCCGTCATTGCTCTAATGCAATCGATGTTATCTACTATTATATCTGATTCCTGATGCACTGCTTGCATGAAAAACACTTCGTTATCAACAACATTTACACTTTCCTCCCAAATTGGAATTTCCCATAAGTCATATCTGGGCCTCCCAAGGTCTCTTCCAAGTTCGATAAGTTCTGCAGTTGAACCTAAGCCATCACTCGCTCTTACAAGCATAATTCGTCTTAAGCTATAAAATTCTTTGAGCAAATCTTCCCGCGTAACATCACGCTCAACTTCAATCATGACATTGTGTTGGTGCATCAATGTTGTCGATACCAAAACTGCTATTGTGTTTATTTTCCACTCCGGCACGACCGTGTTTACATCGGGACCGTGGTGTGAGGGAACTGTCGGAGGATTAGGCACAATTGCATTAATCGGACCTTTTTTGATCTGTAGTGGGTCTGCTCCTCTTCGTACTAGGACAGCCCTTACCTTTTTAATACCGGCTGCCTGGTTAACAGCATATAATGATCTACAGAGCCCTGTGGTGTTACAAGAAACTACTCTTGAATAATCCTTGTCAAGAGCTTTTTCATAATTACAATAAGCGTTGAATGAAAATCCGATGGCATCATGTTTTTCGCCACCTTCGAAAATCGCCTTTATTCCGACCTTTTTGTAAATGTTCTCAAGATTTTTCGCACCTGTTCCTTCTGGCGTAGCATCGACGACGATATCCGCTTCTTTTATCAAATCTGTTGTCGTTCCTGCAACATCCAATCCAGCAGCTTTAAATCCATCAATTCTGTCAGATTCTGAAGCATACAATGGGTACCCCTTTTCGACAGCTACAAATGCTTCAAAGTTTGGCCGCGTTTTTGAAACTCCAACTAGTCGCATATCATCTTGTTTGGCCACTGCATCAGCTACTCGCTTTCCTATGTTCCCGTAACCATTAACTGCCACTTTAACAACCACAAACGACCCTCCTCTTGAGTATAATAGTCTAATTCTCACATTTCATAAAGCTTTCCCAATAAATTAGCGAATGATTTTAATTTTAAAAAAATTGTAATTTAAGAGTAATTTACACGCGTATTTAACTTAATATGCAATTTAGCCATTTTGTGTAAAAACTTCTATTTATTTTTTACGTTAATTTAATTTATGAGCATTAATTTGTAGTATTAATTATGCATTCGCAGTTTAAACATTTTCAGTTGGAAAAGACATAATTGTAAAAATAGTAACATGTTAACATATGATCGGCTAATCTATTTAATTGTCTTTTTTAAAACGGTATATTTGCCTCCTCAATAAGCTCAGGGATGCAAATCAAAGAAATGGATTTTGCTTTACGAAATAAGTAAGAACAGCAGATTAAATAGTTAGAATTAAAAATCAGAGATAGTTCTTTGAAACAAATGTTTATTTAAAAATATCGTATTGACCCGAGCTATATTGATGCGCGTTGCGACGCTTTTTAAAGTTTCTGCCAAACTTTCAAATTTTAAGGAATCATGTCTAAATGCATCTCGCACAAGTTCTCTAATTACCCAGCTTCCAAGCGGTATATCATACGTTGGTTGGACTTCTCTTACAATATAGATTGAGGCTTGTTTCTTAATGTTATCAAGATATTCAAGTGTCGAGAATCGTGCAGCAAAATAACCCCCATCCATACTTGAGCTTTTGCCATTGTAGTTTTCGTACAAGTCTCCAATTTCCACTTTTCCGTTTTCAGTTATCCAAAGTTCGGTCCATCCGAAAGAATAGCGATTAGGCAGTAATATTATCTCAAAATGATTTCCAAAACCCTCCGATATGAATAAGTTGACCTCATCTATTTCTGGGTAAGTTTTTATTCGTTTTAGCATCGCGTTTCCAATTATTGTGTCAACAGCAGTGATCGACCAACGAGTAGGAACAATCAGTCTTTTTCTACCTAGTAGCCCTACGGATAAAAGCCTACTAATTTGATACGGTGAAACTCCCTGCCTGTATAGTTCAATAGCTGCTTCTGAGGCTTTAATATCAACATCATAAGCAAGACTATCGATTTTTTTTGGAACTTTTGGGCTGTCTAATATTTCGATATCACTAATTATACCAGAAGGCCCCATAGGGGCTGTGATCTTGTCAAAATTAAATTCCATTTTGGGACTTTTTATAAACTTCACTTCAACGTCTACGGGAAGCTCAGACATTGCTAGTTCTTGGGTTTCAAGTAACAATCTGGTGGGATCCATGGCATCAGTTACCTTCAACTTGAAGTTTGACCGCACGAGGTTTGATCTAATCTCGACGATGTCTTCCCGTTTTAATACAAGCCATGATTCAGGCGTGTCAAAGATTTTTAGATCATCAATGAGTGGAGAGATAAGAGGCCCGGCAAATATGTTTGGATACCCTATTCTCCCAACAAATGCGGACGGTGGAGTAACGCCAAAAAAATTGTTGCCAATTTTTCCTATTTTAATCGACCTTAAAAGAAGCTCTTTGCGAGACTTTTTATTTTCTTTCGTTTTCACATTGTCTGTTACTATAATTGATTGTGCAAATTATTAATCTATTGCTTTGTTTACATCTCTCAATAATTAACGGCCTGTATGCTTTCTATAAAATGCTTAAAGAATATTTTTCTGAAAAGATAATACGATTATATGCACCGATCATATTACCGGTTTTCAAATTCAATGCAACTCAATTGTAATATCTTTCAGTAAAAGGGTAATAAAAAACTGAAAGATTGGCCCCGATCTTCTCCAAGAACTACAGAAAAGACTTTTAAAGTTGAAAGAGTTAATACGTTTTTGACCAATTGTACGTTCTGTTTTGACACATTTTTCTAAAATGGGCTCTAGGTTTTATGCCGAATATCTTAAGAGAAGGTTTAAATGTATGCCACCCTATGATATGCTGAAGAGTTATGATCGGCATGATTTTATGTGGTGGCTATGGAAAAAGGCTGAAGCCTTATACAGAAGACATGCCAAAGCCACTTATAGAACTTCAAGACAATTATACAATTTTGGATAAACAGCTTTATGACATGGCGAATGCTGGGATAGACAAAGTAATACTGCTTACAGGTTATTTAAGCGACAAAATAGAGGAAAGGTACCGAGATAACTATAGGGGTATGAAAGTCGAGTACTCGATAGAAGAAAGGCCCCTTGGTACTTTAAATGCTATAAAGCTTGCCATAGATTCCATTAATGAGCATGAGACGGTTATGGTGAGAAACGGCGACGTCGTTTCCGATCTTAATCTAAAAAAGATGATGAAGAAGTTTGATTCAAGCGATTATCCAGCTGTAATGTTTGTCACAAAAATGAGAAGTCCCTATGGAATTGTGGAACTTGGAGAGGATCACATCAAGTCGTTCAAAGAGAAACCTTTTTTAGAGTACTATATTAATGGTGGTATTTACGTTCTCGACAGTGAAATACCATTTGGCGATTTTGAAAAAGGAGAGATAGAAAAGACTGTTTTCCCAATGCTTGCTGATGCTAATCAGCTAGGTTACTACAAAGAGGATGCTTTTTGGATGTCCATTGACACCACTAAGGACTTGGAAGAAATAAAAAAAGAATATGCAAATAGGATAGACAAGCCGTGGGGCTATGAGAAGATATTGATTGTTACTGAGAACTATCTTACTAAGGAGATTTATATAAAAGAAAATTATACAACTTCTTATCACTATCACAATGACAGAGAAGAGTCACTTTACATGCTTGAAGGCTCTTGTTACATACAGTTTGAAGACAAAAAAGAGTATTTTGGTAGAAATGATACGGTGCACATCAAGCCAAAAACTCCCCATAAGATCGTAGCGACGGAAAATTCGCTGATGCATAGCATCTCGACACCGCATATTGATGACATTGTAAGGATAGAAGACTACTATCCAGCGAGATAAAGAGTTATAGCGTCCGGCATCAGAATATTGGGTACGCCTTCATTTGTTTTATTCGTTTTAAAAGTGTACGGGGCTATTTTCAGCTTGTTTATTTCTCAGCCATTTAAGAAGTTTGCCGCAAACAATTTGTAGTACTATTGTACTGTAAACTACTATAATCCAGAGTCTTTCGCAATTCCGACTGGGGCTGCATAGTTTTTAAAAAGACGATTATTTATGACCTTCAACCTAATCTCATAAAATGTATTTTTCACGTAATACTAAGATACTTGGAACTTTCCTCAGAGCACACTTTTCAAAGACGATCTAGTCGTTTTTTATTTCAAGATCTACCTCTCTTATCTTATCAGTTTTCTTTTGTTAGGTCAATCCGACTTTGCATCTTTTCCCGAAAGTATAGTGCATTTTATGCTCCCTGGAACTTCTGCTACGAGATGCTGCGCTTCAAAACGGAATTGTTGCTATTGGTATGATTTTTAAAATTAAAGCTCCTCATTCGATGTATTGAACGTATCTACCTTTTATTTGTAATCTAAGGAGCACGTTAGGACTCATTTTTCTTTCAGTTCGAGATATATATCTATCACGTCTCACAAGCTAGAATATAAATTCAAGACCTGCAATAATCATCAAGTTCAACTACTGGAACACTCTACAATGATTTTTTCAAAGTTCTCAAAATTAATCTTGTCAGCTAAAAAAGCGTAAACTTGTCTGAACGATTTTGACAGAAGAATCTCGTGATAGATCGTCTTAGCGGCTACAAACGTGGTTGCTTTTAGTATCATTCATTTATCTTCGCTTCCACAACAATAATTAGACAAGTCGAGCTATACGATATTAATGTAAACTATTGATCATCAAGTTTTACAGCTATTAAATGAGTAAATAACTTTATGTCTATATTTAACAAGGTGTTTCATGAAAATGGGTTTTACGACGTTAGCGCTTTTCAATAAGTCATTTGAGGAGCAGCTTAACATAGCAGCGTCTGATGGTTTTAATATAGTCGAGATTCTCTGTGAAGGGCCAAATTTGCCCAGAGTTGCTTTAAAAAATTTACAAATGTTCGATACAGCTCACTCATATAATTTAGAGTTTACAATTCACTCGCCGACTATCGATTTAAATCCAGCCAGTTTAAATGTCGGTATCAGAGAAGAGACATTGAAGCAACTTAAAGAAACTACTGATTTTGCTTCCGCAATTGAAGCAACTATGATTACTACGCATCCAGGCCTTGTTTCGAAGAAAGCCGATTGGGTAATAAATGCCTCCCGAAATTACGGATTGGATTCGTTGGTAAAGTGGACAGATTACACGACTGATGTGGGGATTTTGCCATCCATTGAAAACATGCCAAATAAAAAAATTTATTTTTGTAGGGATGTTCAAGAACATCAATTCTTCGTGGAATCGTGCGGAAGTTTAGCAACAGTGGATATAGGTCATGCCAATACTAATGCTGCCCTAAGTGAGTTCTTGGCTGTTACCTACAAGGTTGCATATCACCACGTTAGTGATAATGATGGGGAACACGATCAGCACCTGCAACTAGGCAAAGGAACTGTTACGGTCGATTTGTTAAAAGAGATGAAAAGGGCTATATTTGAAATAAATGATTATGAAGGTGTTATTAGCAGTAAGAACTTGTTAGCTTCTATTTAATGGATGTAATAAAAATTTTTGGCTACAACTTTTGATAATGGTAAGAATTAGAGAGAATTATATATACCTATGCTATGTGTGCTCCAGTGTTAAAAGATACTTACTCGTTATCTGGAATTAAATTAAACTCAAGGCCCACTCATTATTTTTTAGATGCTTCTGCAAGTTGACCGATGCTGTGCAGGATGTTCTCCCAGTGACTTCCTTTCCAATATATTTTGCTGCATCTATTGCATTTATAATATTCATTGTGTCTTTTAAGAAACTCTTCTGCTTCCACGCCGATCTGTTTCAACTTTTGCATCTCGTTTGATCGTCGTACTTCTTCTAGGGTTGTTACTTGGAGAGCTTCATTGCACGCCGTACACCGTAATATAGCAGGTTCTGCATCAATTTTAATTCCAAATATATCTCTTATTTGCTTTAACTGACCTATTACATTTCCTTGCATTACTATAAGAGATTTCAATCCTCTCTTCTTAGCTCTCATATGCAGCTCTGCATCTCTCGTCAACAGAACGCGATTCTCTATTTCAGCTAGTTTGAGTATGTACGTATCCTCTTGAAAATTAGTAAAACCTTTAAAAGAGTTTGCACTTGTGGTATCAAAGCCAAGAATTCTGAGCCAGACACTTAGGCGTCCAAGCATCCTGTCGACTACAAATTTCATTTGCCGCTTCAATTAACGCTACGCTGCTTAATTCTTACTCATCTTTAAAGTTATTCATCTTAAAAAATGCTTCCCACAAGGCCTTTTTTCGCTTAAAAGTAGAATAGCTAACACCCAGTTCTTCAGCGAATTCTTTTGACCCTACCCTCTCAGATTTAGGAGCTAACAGCCAGTCGACTAACTTGTCACGATTGAAATCCATCTTAAGATCTCTCTCATTTAGTAACCCTAAAAGAGCTCTCGCACCCTGAACTTTTCGCTTATCTATCCCAACTCGATTTCCAATTTCCGTGTCGCTTGGGTATCCCTTAAAAAACATGTCAAGATTATCTGATTCAAGTATATCCTCATACTCCTCTTTGATCTGCGAAAGCTGTTTTGGGGTCATCACCAAATTACTTTGTTTTAGCAGTTTCGACATTTCCTCGAGTTGTTCTTCATTTCTAGATTGTACCTCTTGACCCGAATTTTCACGAGTGTCGTAAAAGTTTACTTTTGCCAGAGTCTCAGCTCTGTCCATGCTAAGGGGTGGATATTTGTTTAAAAATCGATTTTTTGACGTTTCTATAATTAACTCTTCCTTTGTAAATTGTTGAGCCACACCTATTATTACTTCTGGATGAAGTCCAAGAGCCTCTCCATATTTTACAATATCATCAATGCTGACCCCTTTTAATTTGTTTGATGGACTTAACGAGTTTATTATATGCATGGTTAGCTTTCTCGTCTCAAACGAGGCCTCTGAATTTTTTGTGTCTTCTGTTGAAATGTTGATGATTGACCCCCCGTCAAAAAATCTTTTTAATATTTTATGTTGAATTATTTATCAAAGTGATGATTATTTATTTATTGTGCGTTAATTGACTTATACTTTGTTCTGCGTCTCTCCATGGGAGAGTATGTAACCGTGAAGTGGACTATAGTTTCTATAACTCTAACTCGAAAAATTTGAAAGAATATAGGCATTCTTACTCTTTCAAGTAGAAAATGCACAAGCGTTGTAGTGCAAGAAGTCACGCCTCATTTGTTTCAAATTAGAACTATGCTGATCGTTGACAATTCACGATAATAATGTAAATGATCAAACATGACAAAGTATTTTAATTTTCTCTCTCCCAAGGTTCACCTATTTTAATTCATCTCTAGTTTTACTATTACTAGTGTTTTTTAGTTAAAATTATTTCATTAATTGTATTCGCTTATGCAAGAAAGTTCGTGATGTCAAAGTGACTTATATGAACATTGATTTTGAAGTAAAAAACTCATTCTTACCGCATCATCAGAGAAGTGATTATGGTAGTGACACACCACAAGTCTTGTAGTAAAATCAGCATAATATTTTTGCACAAAGGGGTATCGTCTGTTTGCCTTTACTGCACAGCCACCTATGTTGACTTTTTTGTTAAATGTTTGATGGCGCGGTAGAAATAAATTTAATTAGATTAACGATATATACAGCTTATATAACCAATAGTATAGTTCTTCTATACGGACATTTTTCATATAGGTTGTATAAACAGTCAAATGAAACGCGGCATTTTTGGGAGTCAGTTTAGAAAGAGGTGTTAAATTGGAAGATGAACTTACAAGGATTGGGATCTCCTTACCGACAAATTTGCTAAGTGCCTTCGATGAGGTAATAAGTAAGCGGGGGTACTCCTCAAGGTCTGAGGGGATAAGAGATGCGATAAGAAATTATTTGATAGATTATCAGTTGTTAAGTCAAGAACTGGGGGATCAAATAGCAGTGATAACTATGGTTTACGATCACGATCAAAAAGGGCTTGTGAGTACATTAACTGACATACAACACAGATATTCTTATATAATAAATTCAACAATCCACATCCATATCGACCCCCATAATTGCCTTGAAGTTACTGTTGTAAAAGGAGATGCCTCAGTAATAAGAGCATTTATGAATAACATGATGGTTCAACATGGCGTTCAACACGTCAAAATCTTTTCAATATCTGAGGAACGGACAGCTAGATAGCTGTAAAAAGTCAGAAATTAGAAAACGTAAAAAATCGAGTCTGTTTCATAAATAACGCAGTAGTAGCTATTTTTGATGTCAAGTGAATTTTTTGTGTTTTGTATATAGATCTAGACAAAGTGAGAATTTCGGAACGCTTCCAATTAAAGACCAGTGCGATAATGTTCATGATTTTAACAAATAGTGGTATTAAGAGAGAGGTTAGATAGAGAGAACTACGGGAGCACAATAGATGGAAGAGTTAAGTTTAGGACAAGATCTAATTTCAGCCGAAATGGCAATCTTAAGATTTTGGAAGGATAACGATATAGTTAATAAATGTTTAAGGATCAATGAAAGCTCAAAATTATTTAGATTCGTTGAAGGGCCGCCAACTGCAAATGGTTCACCGGGGGTTCATCATGTTTATGCGCGAATCGTAAAAGATCTCTTTTGTCGGTACAAGAGCATGAGTGGATACTTTGTGCC
>DASPRZ010000045.1:0-11686 GCA_035624185.1 Candidatus Acidiferrales bacterium | reverse complement strand
TTCCTTGAAGATGTAATAGATTATCTTATAAACGATTGTGTTGCTTTACTGGATCTCCGCGTGCAGTACTTCATCCGAATGATGATCGCTGGTTCTCACGCTAAGGACATTTTGACTGCATAGTTCTAAACTGTCATCAATCATGGAAAAAAGGGAGGAAGAGGTTGAAATGACCAATGTCAATCCCCGCGCTACTGAACGCGACAGTGTTCCAGAGTTAGATTGAATGGCATACATTAAACCTATATCACACTCCATGGCCTATCATTCAGCTTGTCCTTGAAGTCCTACGGCATATTGGCCATCAAGTTCTGAGGTAGCTGGTTAAACCACTCCTTAAATGTTGCTGCTGATTTCACCGCAGCGCGCTTCACTGATCCTGAGTAGTTGCTTGAACTAAATTACGAATTTATCATGAGTTCTTGTTCAACAGCGCCAGTGGTGGTAATGATGAGAGCAGCCCCCCCAATTATGACCATAGCAGTAAGCTGAGGCACCATTCCCTGCAAGTGTGCTATGTCACAACACTTGAGGGGCACTGCGAACGTCTTACTGAATTTGCGCAATGTTCTGTACTGTTGCTGTGATGGACTCGCTGTCATCGGCTATATGATTCATCATAATGTACGTGCTCTATCATGGATAAATTCACCTAGTGCGAAGAGTGCCAAACCCTCTATCAAACAGCCCCTATTTATGCGCATATTTAATAGCGCATCTTGAGTTAAGCGGGCGCATTATCGACATCTATTGCCTGAATACGTGTATGACGTTTGTGTGCATTATTGGTAGAATGCAATATTAACTCCCAACGGTTTACGCTTCTAGTAACTCATCGGTTGGCGCACATCGTGGATTTGTGGTAGGTAAGTCGGTTTGCTGCTAAATTGATAAATGCTGAAATTATCGCGAGGCACTGTTGTATCATCGGTGATAAAAGTCGTTAAGTTTGAGGTAACTGAAGCCGTTGGTTCCTTGGAGTATCAAGTAACGGATTTGTATTCAAATGCCATAATATAGCAACATTTATGATAAATTGCAATATTGTTGTTAACGAGCTACGCGGTATGGTATCTTGGGTGAAATTCCCGAGACGTGCTACCTCAGGCTCAGCCTCTCTACTGCGTAGCTCATTAATCTAATATTAAATAATGGTTCAAAAATTTTACATTGAGCAACGGCTTTCATCTTTTTGCACTCTTGATATTGAATTTTAGCAATTTAGAGCTCATCGTACTCTAATTTTGAGTTAATGTTAAAATACACCCAGTAAATTCTTGAACACAACCGATAAAAAAGATTGTAATAGAAATCGATTCTAGATATAATGTCTCTACACTCAATGCAGTTTTAAATAACCCCACAATAAAGGTTACTTCTTAAGCGAAAGTATTATACTACAAGTATATTTGTATAACAGATTTTCTGAGCTCATTCTTTTTGTATCAGTTCTGTAGGGCCAGAGAAAATTGATGCATTGTCTGTCAAGCCAAGCACCAAGGTCTCAAAACCGTCACATACTGTACATGATTCTATAAACGTAATTGTCATTCAGGAATAACGATTGGATACAATCTCGTGCTCAACTTTTGGCATGAGCGACGTGGATAAGCTTTTGCTCGTTTTTAAATAAGCTATTGTTTATTCTAACTGAGCCCCCACCATATTCTCTATTATTTCGATTAACTTTTTAAACGTAATATTATTGGTCGATATGACTGAGTGATAATAACGCTTTTATAGGTGAAACTTGTTAATTAAATATTAGAGCTAATATAAAATAGGGAGAGAATATGAACTTCAATTATGTGCCAACCACTTGCCCCTACTGCGGCTGTGGCTGCGGGTTAAACCTCGTCATTCAAGACGGAAAGCTTACAGGGGTTGCATCTTGGAAGCGACACCCCGTTAGCGAGGGCAAACTTTGTCCAAAGGGCCTCGCGTGCCACGAATTTGTCCACAGCGAAGAACGACTCACCGTGCCTCTGATCAAAAAAGAGGGCAAGTTCGCTGAGTCGACGTGGGATGAAGCCCTTACCCTAGTTGCTTCGAAACTCAAGGCGACGCAGGAAACGTACGGGCCCAATTCAGTCGCGTTTCTATCTTCTGCGAAGATAACAAATGAAGAGAATTACTTGATGAACAAGCTAGCGAGAGTGGGCTTTCACACCAACTACCTCGATCACAGTGCGCGTCTCTGCAACGGTCCGACGGTATCTGGACTCATGCGCTCGTTCGGCTCCGGTGCGATGACAAACTCCATTGCCGACATTGCACAATCTGACTGCATATTCGTCATCGGTTCGAATACTATGGAACAGAACTCGCTCATTGGTAGAAGTATCATCCGAGCGAAAGAAAAGGGAGCCAAGATAATCGTCGCTGACCCACGGTATTCAACGACTGCAAAATTAGCGGATATCTACTTACCATTTAAACCCGGCACCGACGTCGCGCTTCTGAACTCTATGATGCATTGGATCCTTGAGGAAGGAAAAGAAGACAAAGAATTCATAGCTGAGCGAACGAAGGGATTTGATGAACTCAAGGAGGTCATCAAAAAATACGCAGACGTTGAAGAGATAACAACTGTGCCCCCTGAACTCGTTAAGGAAGCGGCCATGGCATACGCAAGCGCAAAAGCCGCGGCTTTGATTTACTCAATGGGAATCACCCAGCATACCACGGGCACAGACAACGTAATATCGACTTCAAACATTGCGATGTTGACAGGCAACATCGGAAAGCCTGGCACAGGAGTTAATCCGCTAACAGGGCAGAACAACGTGCAAGGGGCATGTGATATGGGGGCGCTGCCTGCCGTATATTCTGGATACCAGTCAGTGGACGTTGATGCAGCACGCCAAAAAATGGAAGAATTCTGGAGAGTCGAAGGTTTGCCAGCTGCGGGCGGTCTGACCGTTACTGAGATGCTGGGAGCCGCCGGCGAAGAGATCAAGAACATGTACATCGTCGGAGAAAACCCGATGTTGTCACACCCTGACATCACGCACGTCGCTGAATGTCTTAAAAAGCTCGATTTCCTCGTAGTCCAGGACATTTTCCTGACAGAGACCGCCGAACTCGCGGACGTCGTACTACCGAGCGCGTGTTGGGCGGAAAAAGACGGCACTTTTACGAGCACTGAAAGACGCGTCCAACGCGTCAGAAAAGCAATTGAGCCACCAGGTGAAGCAAAGGCTGACTGGGAAATAATCATGGACCTTGCAGACAAGTTAGGGGTCCCTGGTTTCAACTACGAGGGCCCCGATCAGGTATTCGAAGAAGTCAGACAGGTGACACCGCAATACGCAGGAATGACCTACGCACGGTTGGAAAAGCCAGAAGCACTACATTGGCCGTGTCCGACTGAAGAACACCCCGGAACGCCGATTCTCCATACACAAAAGTTTTCAGCGCCTGACGGACTAGGAACATTCGTCGGAGTGGAATATAAACCACCTTCAGAAGTGCCTGACCAGGATTATCCATTCATCCTCACTACCGGGCAGATATTATTCCATCACCAGACTGGAACTATGACGAGACGGTCATCGACGCTCAACGCTGAAGTCCCGACTGGTTACGTTGAGATCAGCCCAGGAGACGCAGCTGAACTCGGCGTAGCTAAGGGAGATATGGTGAAAGTGCGAACGCGTCGCGGTGAGATACAAACGGTTGCCAACATCACACAAGATATTCCAAAAGGGATACTCTTCGTGCCGTTCCACTTCAAGGAAGCGGCAGCAAACATGCTGACGAATCCCGCTCTCGATCCGGCTGCTAAGATGCCAGAGCTGAAGGTCTGCGCAGCTGCTCTTGAGCGCGCGTAGGAAGGAAGTGCTGACAATAGTAAAACATTATTAATTATTTACAAAGTCCAAGTGATTCGAATGTATTATGGAAGAGCAAAGGATCAATTAACACAAGAACGCGGAGAGTGTGGTGGAGTCATTACTGCAACACTCGTAGCTGCGCTCGAACAGAACTTAGTCGAAGGAGCATTGATCGTCAAGCAGGGTGAAAGCATCTACGACGGCATTCCCTTTTTTGCGACGACTAAGGAAGAGATAACGGAAGCTGCAGGCTCACTACATTGCGCGCCGACGCTCAGCGCAAAGGTGATTAAGAATTACCTCGGTGGCGCCCACGATACGCGCATTGCTGTCACGTGCAAGCCGTGCGATGCCCGCGCTATTGTCGAGATGGCCAAGCGTAACCAGATTAATCGAGACAACGTCTATATGGTGGGCGTGAACTGCGGAGGGACGATGCCGCCAGTACCGGCGCGGGAGATGATTCGACAATTCTATGAGATCGATCCTGATGACGTAGTAAAAGAGGAGATCGCTAAGGGGAAGCTCATCGTGCTGACCAAAGATGGCCAACACAAGGAAGTCTCTATAGATTCTCTGGAGGAGGAGGGCTACGGCAGGCGCAAGAACTGCCAGCGATGCGATTTTTTTATCCCGCGGATGGCCGACATAGCATGTGGCAATTGGGGCGTCATAGGTCCTGACACGGGAGAGGCAACCTTCGTCGAGGTGCTCACTGATAAGGGGCAAAAGTTGATTGATACGGCAAAGGCAGCCGGAGCAATTACTCTAACCAATGCACCTCCTGAAGGAATCGCACTGCGGGAGAAGTTGGATGGAATCATGGTGAAGATGGCACGTAAATCCATGGCCGCGCAATTTGCAAAATTCGATGGCGATAACAAGTTCGAAAAGCTCTTTGAACAATTTGATAAGTGTATACTCTGTCGTAACTGCATTACTAATTGTCCGATATGCTATTGCGTGGAGTGCTTTACGAAACAAGATTTCGTCGTGAAGAAGAACGACTTACCTCCAGAGCCGATGTTTCACCTCACGCGATTGTTGCACATAGCGCCATCGTGTGTGGACTGTGGTCAGTGTGAGGACGGTTGTCCTGCGGAGATCCCCATTTCTACTATCACTCATATGGTACAGGCGGAGCTTCAGAAGACTACAGGATACGTGCCGGGACGGTCAATGGACGACCCAATACCTCTAGCTTATAGAGACGATTGGCTGGAGGTGTAAGAATGAGCCAACTGGAAGCTACACGGACGGCCGAACAGAAATGGGAGCCCCATATCTTAACCTTCTGCTGCAACTGGTGCTCCTACGCCGGCGCGGATGGAGCGGGTACTGCGCGAATGCAGTACGCGCCGAATATGCGCATCTTACGTGTGATGTGCTCAGGAAGACTGAACCCGGCGTTCGTAATCAAAGCGTTTCTCTCTGGTGCTGATATAGTGATGATGTGCGGCTGCCACTTTGGCGACTGCCACTACCTGAAGGGCAACTACGCTTGCAATGCGCGCATGGCCTTGCTCAAAGCATATTTGCCTGCAATCGGGATCAATCCTGAGCGGCTGTACTGGGATCAAATTTCCGCATCAGAAGGGATCAAATTCAAAGAAACGATGAATAATATCGTTAAAAGGGCACGAGAGTTAGGGCCCATCGCCAATGAACTTGGCGTGCATGCGCACGGCGCGCAACAGAAAAGAACGGCGCAAGCCATCGTCAAAGATACGTTCGATTAGAAGTGCTTGCTACAATCGACCGAGTGCATAAGGAAGACTTTCGACGAACCATCGCTGTAATTTGAGAGGGTGACCGCGAACATTTTTAGGTTGAGTTGGTTCTCACACTCTTGACCCGATGAAGGATCCAACCACTGCGTTGCCTTCTCAATTACCTGTTACGGCTGGCACTAGTCCAGTCGACGTCTCAGCAAATATTTGTCCAGATTGTCCACAGATACGTACGATCACTCGATCGAGGGCAGCCCCAGTTCTGGGAAAGGCAGAAATACGGATAAAATCGCAATGTTGCCGTATTACTTTTATCACCGCTTTAGAGTTGCTGGAGAAATGGCTAACTCTTCCGCGTTAAAATAACTCAAGATTATTATGCGAGGACCTACATACGCGCATTCATTTTCAAAAAATCACTCGCACTGCAATTTTGCTGTTTGTTTGTCTGCGATTTATGTCACTCGTCGCCTTTCGATTGTGCGAGCTCTTTATTGGCGTCGAGGCACAGACGGTAAAATGGGTCATTTAAAGGCATCCCGTCAAGGTACGGCCTCGCTATGCTCTTTGCTAAATCATGCCACTTTGATGGCACGTCACATCGCAAGAGTTCTTCAACGCGTGACGTATTGTAGGCTTCGATTGCGAGAATAAGCTCGTATATGTACATCTTTAGTTCTTTATCCGATGCGGGGCACTTGTCGGCGTGTCCTTGTGTGTTGTTCTCCAAATTATCAACTCAATTACATATTGAGGGCTTCGTACATAACCCCTCGCGATCTGCGTCCTAATGCAGGACGAGACGCAAGCGCGTAAATGTCTGATGGTTAAGATCGTTAAACTGACTCGAAGCGAATCCCATCTTAGCTGAGCAAAGAAGCAGTGCTTGAACTGGAGTACAGGCACGAAAGACAAGATCAGGTTCGATAATGCTGCAAGCAGTTGCGGAGTTCGAGTTTGATAAAAGATACTGGTCACGGACAATGCTTTACTGGAAGTTAAAAAAGGCCGTACCTGATCCATCCATCCTCATGTTCGGGTGCATGCGGCCCCGCCAGAAAGAAAGCAGGCAGATTGCCGAGGAAAAAACAACCGGTTCCGGGGTAAGACCGCCGCCCGCCTGCAAGCCTGCGGATATATCATGTCCCAGGCTGAAAAACCCTCCTAACCCTAAAAGGTTTGGGTGGTAGCAAGCAGTTTCAGCACTATCGCCGTATCGCTTTCTGAGAGTGTGCCCATGCCGCAGGACGGCGTGAAAAGAAATTGTTCACGTAACAGATTTTCAGTAATCCCTTTGCCCACAAATTCCTGGATAAGGCTTTCGTGTTTCGCCTTGAGGCTATCGGGCGTTTCGGCGCGCAGTTTCTCGACGTTACCGGTCGGCACCAGGCCGGAAGCCAAGACCCCACCGCGTTCCAAAAAGGCCTGAATTTTGTCAGGATAGAGTGCCACTTTAGCGCCATAAAAATACGCGTCAAAGGCAATAATGTTGATCTTGCTACTGGCAAGCAGGCCCCAATCCATGTTGCCGCAGCAATGCACTCCCACCAACGCACCGGCACCGTGACAAATTTCAAAGACTTCATTCAGTCCATTAATCACATCTTCATCCTTAATCATCATGTATGCAGCCGTGCCTAACGCGGAAAGCACCGGCTCGTCGAAGAAGATCACCACTTGCTCAGTGTAGGGCTGCAATTGCTGAATTTGCCAGAGCGCCTTCATGCTCAGACCTTTCAGCACAATGTCGCGATATTGTTCGTCGAACCACACTGAGCGACGTTCCTGATCAGTCAGCCCTAAACCGAACGTAAAGGGGCCTGTAACCTGCCCTTTCAGAAATGGAAGTCTCATATTGGCAGCAGCCAACTGTCGCAACATGCCATGCAGGCCGGCGGCGTACTCTTCGGAAATCACAAAGGCATCCACGTGCTCCGCGACAAGGTGTTCATAAAACTCAACCATGGCGTTGGGTAGGTAATCATCAACCTGCACCCAGATGCGCTTCGCGACCTCATCAACTCGAATACCCGGAAACGCTTCTGTGTACTGAGGAATCATGGCTTCCTTAAATGACCGTCTCGGCAACTGCGGCCAGGCTGGAATAGTGAGTGGAACTTGTTCAAGCGCCTGAAGAGCCTCTTTTGGGGTCAAATGGGGCATACTGCCTATCATGGTCGTCTGGTGTGCTGGAAGTACAGACATAGTAATAAATTTGTTATAAACGTTCAAATAGCTTTCAGCTGAGTACGATACTATGTGTGTTAGGATAGCGCGTTACAAAAGTAAGAATATTCTTTACGTTACTTCCGCGCCATTGGTAAATAGTTTGATCATCATCACCAACTACGTAAACTTTTACTCCTAGATCATGGAGTAATTTGATAATTTCTTCTTGGATAAGATTCACATCTTGATATTCATCTATGATGACGTATCGTGCTCTTTTTTATATTCGTACCGACATGATTCCGTATCACATCCCTGACATCGATACCGCTGCACTGTCTTAAGCTGTAAGAGCATACGCGATTATTCGATGTGCTCAAATCACGTTGTTTACAGCTTCTTCATAATCGGTGAACTTATCCCAGAGACCGCGTTCAATCCAAAATGTGTTGCCTGTGAGGCGTAGCTCTTCAAATTCGCGGCTCAACGCCTCCTGCTCCTTTTCACCCACCCATGTAAAACTCGGTCTGCGTCAAACGTTCCGCCTTTCAGGTACCATGCTTTATAGTGGAGAATGAGGAGCTGTCCGTTTTTAATAAATTGATCGATGTTAAGAACTACTTTCGCGAGCGCCTCAGTGCCTCTTCCACCCCAAGGGGATCAGAGGTCACCCACATGCACGCTTCGTTGCTTCTCAACCCCTCGGCGAAGTAGGGTACAAGAATATCGATTAAGTCGTGCTTGGTTTCATAAAACTGACAGAAATGTGTCCCCCATGGAATGTCGCCGACAAAATCAAGTCCAAACTTCCTCTTCCGCTCAGTGGCCATGTTTTTTACCTTATAAGACTGATGATAGCACTATTGAGGTATGGCAAAGCACTTGTAAAAATACTTTATTGAGGCACCGGCAAACAATCGAGGAGAAGCAGCCCGTGCAGCAATGGTTAGCAAATGATTACGATCTTTTTAAGGATGGGCAAAAGCTTGAAAGACGCTGGTGATGCTTTGAATTCGAGGAACGGTGAAGAAATATTGGAAGGGCAAGGGCAAGATCGAAAAACGCAAAATAGCTCCAATAGACAAATAATTCTAGCACTTGCATTACTTATCGCAGCAACTGTAATAGCTGCCTTTATTACCACCAGCATTTATCTCCAAAATATAATAGTGTCAATAGGGTCAATAATAGGAGCGATAATTGTCGTGGTATTGATTAGAAAGAGATTATGATGAGAACCAGGGGAAAGGTATAGTATATGCTTTTGATATCTCTTACTGGTGAGGGAATTACGTACGCTCAAAACAAATGTAAAAAGGTCGATTATGACGACAGATGAATCAGTTTTTATGATTTACCACAGATCAAACATTTATTTCAATACACGCTCGACAATAGAGCTAGACACTATTCTATAACAGTTGATAAAATCAACACTAAGTGTAAAAGCTTAAACAATACGTAATGTGTGTACATGCCTCGAATATCATCGTGGATCACTTTATTGTATCTATGGGACTAGGATTGGGGTCGGCTATATAATTGTATAGCTATATAACGCCCATAGTGCGGCCCCGGCAGCAATAAAGAGCGAGCTAAGGACCGCTATAAGAACTGCTATTTCTAAATTCTCTCTTGCCCTTTTCATGCTGCAATCACCTTACATTTATTTTAAGGGTAAGAAACGCGTTTTATTTTTTGTAAATAGTCTATGGACGAGTATATTCACCTACAGTTTGCAGCATCCTACAATGCCGAACGAAAAGTTAAGACCGGTAATCCGTACAAGAGTCTCATCACTGACCTGATAAGTAGCGGCGTACAAATTGAGATGTGTGGCGCGACGGCTGCAGCTCACCGTGGGGTAATGCAGACTTCATCTCTGGAGTCAAGGTCAACGCGGATGCTATGGCGAGAATGGCACAGCTCGCGCAGGAAAGATTTGCGGAAATCACTGCATGGGACTAACGATCCACCGGCCTAGACTATCAAATGAGAAATTAGAGCTTGATAACACACGTGCGAGAAGGCACTCCATTCCACTGACCTTGTCCGTGAAGGCGCGGACAGCCAGCGCGTTCAACTTTTACTCGGGTGCAGCAAGTCATTTTGTATTAGGAGACCTTCGAAAATTCGCTGAACAGTATGGAGATATCATCCGGTGGAATGAATCAAATCGTGCGTATATCCTCACGCACGGCGTATCGGGAGGAGAGTGGGCTCATTACCGACATCCATTACCTGAGTATGTATATACCATTTACATGAAGCACTGGAGCGATGTCTGCTTTATTCAGTAAAACTTATGTCAGTTTCTTAAATATGCAGTGTTCCTCTGTCAACAGCTCCTCTATTTGCCTGAACTGAGTACTAAGGAGTCTATTAACGCGTGTCAATATCTACTTCCAAAAAATTGTGGAAGAGAATTAAGTGGAGCCAATCTTTTTTATTATATATTTATATTCTTCTTTCTTTTTACTGGTACGTCCACCACCAGTACCAAGACTGAAACATCGGCCAGGGGAACCAATTTGGATACCACATCTCTTCTCACCACCTTTACCATTTTTTATTTTTTATATAAACTATATAATTTTATTTTTTATAACTGTTACCTCAATATATTACGGCACGTTGGAATAAACTATAAAAATCTCACATCTGTTAGCAGTCCGTTTCATGCAGTAGTGATATTCGTTGAGATTATGATTAAAATGCGATCTAATCAAGTCGATTCAAGATGACATTGGGTCGAATGTGAGAGAACATTGGGATTGAGACCGAATAGCTTGGGTATCATGTCAATACCAATGCGAATACAAGTGCAACCCCCAGTAGCATTGAAAATACGAACGCCATCGCAATTGTCTCCAATACCATCTTTTTCATTTTTCATCTCCCTTCACCTTCTCAAAGAAACATTTTTTGTGCTCTAATCTAATTAATTAAAATATTATGGTGCAATCGTCTAAAATCCAAATCCAAATTCAAATCAACTGTGTGCTCTGCCTAAGCGGCTGCGTGGTGTGTATCCTATAATCTCACGCTTAAATGCTCTGCCCGCCAGCTCTTTTACGACGTCGATGTGCGCAAAAAGGGCATCTCTGAGAGTGGGACTGATGGCGTAGCTGTCATTCTGATTTATCGTACCGCCATGGAACTCAATCGCTGTGATTAAGCTTTCATTATCCAAGCCAATTGCTGTTTCATCTATACATCTCGTCTCCATTGTACTGTTTGATGTATACATCCCAAAACACAGACTTGCTGTACGATTGTAAACTTTATGAACGGAAACGCCACGTACTGGTGTTCTTTTCGCCCCTTTCTATCCCTCGCATACTGTTCTGACGAAATAAATGGGACAAGCTTAATCATGAAAAACGGTGTGATATCAAAGTTGATTGATATCTTATTTTTCCCCGGTCATTTGTGTCCCATACATGCTCTTTTTGTTGGTTAAACGATTTATAGCTTATATCATCAATCTGGATAAAGAAGACTAATATTTTAAGACACAATTAAATGGGCACTGATTATGAACGAGCAATGCAGCGAAAAAATAAGAGTATGAGAGAGACTCATTTGATTGAATTTTTGGCATAACAATTGGTATAAAAAAAGGACGTAGAAATGGCAACGACAAAACAAAAACAGTTTCACTTAAATCCGAAAAAAACGTTAGGAGAGAGCAATGATTAGAACGACTGTGAGCACGGTAGTCGATGCCCCGATCGAAAAGGTCTGGAGTTTCATGGTGGATTTGAAGAAGATGATCCTCGACCCATCGGTAATTGATGTTAGCTGGCAGCCTCCTCTAAAGACAGGAAGTGTTGCAACCATCACCTATGGTCAGATGGGAGTCAAAGGGACGGGCAGGTTGGAGGTCATAGACATGGAGCCGAACCGTAGGCTCAGGATGGTGATGACGGCGAGAGGATCTAAGCTCGA
>DASPRZ010000036.1:0-25322 GCA_035624185.1 Candidatus Acidiferrales bacterium | reverse complement strand
GTTATGCGCCATCTGTCAGCGGTAAGAAAGGTGCTTATATCGGAGATGGGTAATCCTCAGCGACATTCATGATCGGTGATACGATGATGTAAGCCGGAATGAAGGCGCTGTTATGGCTTTGCATTGGAGGAGAAGATGCGGGCGTTACAGAGACATAGCGGGCAAAAACTTATCCAAGCTGCTTGTAAAACGGTGATTTACAACATACAAACATTTTTAGCAATGAATCAGTAAAGGACGTTCATTAGAGGCCTCAGCCTCTAGTTTGAGTGGACGCGTTACTTACATCCATCACCGGAGTATGTATACGTGGTCTATAGGAAGTGATGAAACGGTGTTTGTTTGTTCGGTGACTTATGATGCATCCTTAAACCTGCGGTGCCATCTTTCTTTACAGCCTCTCTATCCACTGCGCTGTAGGAATTGTCTACTTCTGCACTAGCTCGAAGGTAGACACGGGGCTAGCAGCATAAGTTGAGCTGTTGCTTGAGAGTGCTATAAGAGCGGTAAGACGGGTTTTATTTTGTCTGATCAACCAGAATTTATATAAATACATGAAACTGTTTTTATAATGGTTTCCTTTATATAAACACAATATCTCTTCTTTATAATGATCTCGAACCAATCAACTCAAACAGTAACTGAACAGCAAGTCGTTAAACATAATGACAATCTTGAATTATACCTTAGTCAGATTGGCAAGATATTTGACATACCCCGCATAATTAATGAGCCACGGGAGAAGCAGCAAATCGTCGACTACTACGTTAGAGGCAAATTTGGTTTTTTGCTCGTCTTCAGCGCAGAAGGATTTTATCACTATGGGATGAGTTACGACGGAAAACACAAAAAGGATAATTTTAACGAACAGGCAAGAATTGTTGAGAGGTATATCCGCGAAATTGATGCAAAAAACGTGCTGGAACTTGCATACGGGATGGGTAGCAACTTGGCATTTCTTGCGCGCCGGAATCCTCGCGTTATGTTCGATGGAATTGACTTAGCACTTAAGCCGCTAAAGCGCTTTACAAAGATCTCAAACATCAACTATAAACCCGGTGACTACCACGACTTGAGCGCTCTCGAGGACGATACCTATGACGTCGCCTTTGTTGTAGAGGCATTGTGCTACTCAACTAATAAATTGCAAGTCCTTCGTGAAGTAAAGAAGAAATTGAAAAAAGACGGCTTTTTCATCGTTATAGATGGGTATCGAAGAGATTGTGCAGCCCCAGTGAGCCCATCTGAATCTTTGATGTTGAAACTTATAGAATTAGCTTGGGTGCTTGATAAGTTTGAGTGCGTTAAAGATGTCGAGGGCTATATGCGAGAGGAATATTCAATAGTTGAAGCAAATGATTTTTCACAAAATGTCCTTCCATCTGGGAATGAAATTGCGCGTAAAGTCCGTTATTATTTCGCCCATCCCACGTTCGCGAGAGTTGCCAACAAGCTTATACCATTTGATGTTGCGAAAGGTTTAATTGCCGCATGTCTTGCACCAATAAGTATAAGAAGGGACTTCGCGAGTTATTATGTTCATGTATTGAAAAATAATAAATGATGAGTAATTTAATCTCCATATTTTTTCTATTTCAATTGTAATGCACATTGGAGCATTTTTTTCGTTTTTCTTTCTGCTGTGACGTCGCCGCTTCTATTAGATCTTGTAAGAGCGGTTAGCATTTCTTCCCTATTTCGAGTGGCTTTATAAGAGTGCAAATTATTGCGTTAGGCGGTTAACCGTTATTAAATGACGATTACAATAATTATTTGCTCGGCATACTAAGCAAACTAACGGAAAATGATGCCACAAAGTTCAACAATGGTATAATCATTCAGACAAATGGAATTTATATTGGTGCAGGAAATGTCGAAACTCTTAAAAACAGACTTCTTAAAAACAGACTTTTTGAATTGTATAACATCAATCCAGATGTTATAATAGCATTGAAACCTCGATTAAAGGAACGAATAAGAAGGAAGTTACACTATTGGCTCGATCTCACCCACCGCTGGAGGAAAGATAGCAGGTGATGTTGCTCGTAAAGCCATACGTCAAGGCGACTCTTCTCTTAACGTGCTCAAGGAATATGAGACGAGATGGCATAACACATTATTTGGCAAAAACGCAAAGCATTTCAATAAAATCAAGGAGTTTGCCGTAGATATGCCTGACGACGAGTTTAATAAGTTTTTACGGGCAGTGAAAGGCGTTAACCTCCAGACAATGAGCGATATAGAGATCGGAAGGCGTTTACTTGCGGCAAATCCGAAGATTCTGCTCGTTATGCGCCATCTGTCAGCGGTAAGAAAGGTGCTTATATCGGAGATGGGTAATCCTCAGCGACATTCATGATCGGTGATACGATGATGTAAGCCGGAATGAAGGCGCTGTTATGGCTTTGCATTGGAGGAGAAGATACTATAAAATTAGCAAATCTACTTGACCTTATGCCAATTGAAGGATATGGAAATGTGAAGTTCGCCATTGCTAAAAGCAGTGGAATTTTTGACGGAGTGAAAGAAGTTGACGGCATGAGAGTAGTTTCAAATGTTCAACTCATGCCTATTTACTTAATTATCCTGCTCGTGGAGAAGAAGCGGCAAATGAAGTATGTAAACTGATTGAAAATGATTGGGGGATGGTTTAAACTGACGTTATATGACAAAAAATCAATTAAAGATTACACAGACGCAATGACCGAAGCAGCAAAATGTGCCTTAGTCGAACTATGGATAGCACTAGAAGAGTACCATGATGATATTGCCGTCATAGGTGGATGGGCGCCTTATTTCCTAACGCAAGGTAGTAATTTCAAACACTGCGGTACCGAAGACATTGACCTTGTAGTTAGAACAGGGATACCGGTTAGTGGTAAATCTATATGTGAAATCCTTAAAGACCTTCGTTATGTGACGGGCGGTTGCGTCGATTGGAGATTTTCAAAATGTATGACATCCCCCATTGATGGTCGAGAATACAAGATACAGCTAGATTTTATATGTGAACGAAAAGACCCACGAAAGTATGAGAAAGGACGCCCTATTCAGAAAAAGCAAAAAGGGCCTGAGGCCAGCGCATATCTCTGAACTGGTGTTGCCCTTGATTTTAATTATGAACTACCTTTAGAAACCATTTTGCCTGATGGTAATAAGGCAAAAACCGGAGTTAAAGTTGCTGATTTAGTGGGCTCACTTGCATCAAAATCAGCGAATAGAGAGAAGGACCATTACGATATCTTTGCATTATCGCATTATAATGGTGGGTCCGAAAAAGCAGCTGAGTATTTCATACAAAGAGTTTCCGAAAGGAGAACTTTATATGAAGCTAATCGAGACCAACTCAAATTAGTCATTGAAAGTATATCCAAATCGTTTGGCGGAAGCAAAGTGGGTGGGTTCAACGTGGAAAAATTTACAGAAGGAAAATATGATAAAAATGATGTGACTTCAAAAGTGAATCAATTCTTAAACCCAATAAAAGAATTTTTAGACAGCATTATGGAGGTAGATTAGAATAGATTAGGAAGTGCTCACACTGTTTTCAAATATGTTCACAAAAAGTGAACACTAGACTTTTGCAACAAACGATTTACTTTTACACAGAAGGCACTTTTTACACAAAGCCCAGTTAATAAAAAAATTTATATATGACAAAAAAATCTTTTTTTTAGATTGGACTTGATAGTGTTCTTTGATTTGTTTTGTAAAGATCGCAGCAGTGTTGTAGCCTTAGAGTCAAAGTTTTATGAATAAAGCGCTCAAACACCTTACCAAAACCTGGCCGGACACTCGCTATCTTAATTCAGAAACGAATTCGTTCAATTGCCGGGTCGCTCATACTATCCATAAACGTCCAGAACCACGCTTCGCCCTTCTGCACACGGAGTATGACAGTGTTTTCAATAAAGGGTTGCAAGAACGGTCGCTCTGCAAGCAGTCGCTGCTTAAGATTCTCGTCATCAAGGAACTCGACCGTACCTGACGCTCGCATCACCTTTCCCATATCCATTGATGCTCCCTGTTCAGGTGGACTCTCTGGCGGAACGTAGAAACACAACTCGACTTTCGGGTTTGCCGTAAGTTGCTGGTACGTGTTGCCCGTCTTCGGGGTGCTGAAGTAAAAGCCGTCCTTATTGGCGAACCACATGCCAAACATCCGCACTCGCGGCTGGTCGCCGTCGACCGTTGCGATAGAACAGATGGGGTGGTCGTTTGCAAACTGTATGCACTCTTCGAAATTCATAATAGTACCTCCTTGATTAGTGAGGACTCATCAGTTAATAAACTTCTGACCGCAGCTGTATGCACCTCAGATGACTATTGAGCAGACTCGTGTAAAAGTCACAAGCCGCAATAGTACTAAAATCATTCAAGAGCCTTATCTTAGGTCAATCGAGCAAGATCTCCTCAATCGTGCGTCGCTTCCTCGGTGCAGGAGCTTCATCGGGATACCCAACTGGCAGCAGAGCAACGACCGAAATGCCATCCCCCCAGCCAAAAATATCCCTAACACTTTGCTCGTCGAACGCCCTCACCCAGCAACTTCCCAAGCCAAAATCCAAGGCCCGCAGCACGATGTGTTCAATGGCAATCCCAACATTTAATGCTATGCGAGGGATCACGTCTCCTGCCTCCATTGTTCTCAGCTCATCGACTCTCTTACGAATGCGTCGCACTATGCTCGTTTCAACCGCACCGGCCTTCCCAAGATCTTGGATTCCGGACACCGTGCCCGCAAAATAGCCCTGTATGTCCGCGCAGCACACCAAAACCACGGGAGCCTGCGCAATAAATGATTGATTATACGCCGCTTCCGCCAATTTCAATCTTATCGCTTCATCAATAACGATCTTAAACCGCCACGGCTGCGCATTGCTGCCTGACGGCGCCAGCCGAGCGGCGTCGATAAGCGCCCGTATATGTTCATCCGGAACGGCATCGGCTTTGAACTTTCGTATGCTTCGCCTTTGTTCGATGGCCTCTTTCGTGGTTAACAGTAACATATAATTCCCGATTAGTGCTTCTCGTACTTATGCGCTCTTTTTTACGATGTCAGGACTGTCTTGAGGGGTTACGTATCATTCTCGACTTTTTGTTCTGTCATAGCCTTGTCAATGACTTTCACACGGTCAAACCCTTCTGAAAGTTCAGGAGGTTGTAAGTTTCTTGCCATTCGTATCATTATTCCGAGGGGGACGCGCTTATCTGCCATTCTCTTCACATTTCTTCTGAGCGCCACCTCTGAAAGAACCTTGAAGTAAATTGCCTCAACGTAAGCATTATGCTCGTGCCCAAGTCTAATTAAGGTCTGCCTACGCTTTTTTCTCACATTTGTTGCATCAAAGCAGATACTTTCACCCTTTAACAGTGCTCTTCTTACCTCCTTGTAGATATATTCCCAGACGTCATGTTCTTTTTTTGGATCGAAATAAACACCGAAGACAGTCTTTCTGATATCGTCTGGATTTATTACCACTCCTTTGTAACCCTGAGCTACTTTCGTCTTACGCCACGTGGTCTTGCCGGAACCAGGCAACCCGACAAGAATGATAAACCTCGGTCTTTCTCTTGCTTCCGTATTCAGGTTGGCATAATTAATGAAGAACATGCTTGAGACTAATTTCTAGAAAGAGTTAATGTGGCTTATTTTTATACCTTTCAATCCTACTGGTGATGTTACTGAAATATAGGTTCTCGCGCATAGCGCAACAGCACATCAGGAAGTGACGCATCGATGAGCTATAATGGTGACCCACACCCCCTTCACGTGTTCTTCACCGTATTGTTTGGATACACCATCTTAAGCCCCGTGTACAAGCGCTGCGTTGACCGGCTGGGGCTCACTGGGGGTGAATGGGTGTTGGACTACGGGTCCGACTCAGGCCGGATAGCGCGGCACATCGCACAACGCTTGCTCACGGGAGGCGGGCATCTGACGTGCGTCGACGTCTCCCCGGTGTGGATGGACACGACACGAAAGCGCATCAAGAAGTACCCGAACGTGGACTTCAAGCTTGGCGATGTTGCTGCACCCGACATTGAAGATGGCGCGTATGATGCTGTTATCATTCACTTTGTCTTGCACCACGTCGACGGAAACGTCCGTGTGGACAAAGTGAGCGTCCTGTCTCACAAACTGAAAGCAAGGGGCAAGCTGTTTATTTCACAGCCGGCCCGAGAACAGCACGGTGTCTCCGCAGGAGAGATCAGACGTGTGATGGCCGCCGCAGGGTTCCGCAAAAGCGGCAGCAGATTCACGAGGTCGCTGATGGGGAGGGTGTTCGAAGGAGTCTTCGAAAAGCTCACGTAATCTCGATCGCGATCGCATTACTCAGATTAACGGTCCGCCGTGTCTTCGAAGTGAAGTGACTACACCCCTACTCAATAAAGAGCAAGCCGTATGAGTTAAGGTGTGTGTGCATGATCCGCCCGTGAACGTTATTTTCGCACGGGATGACTTCGATTGGTAAATGCAGCTTTCTTACGGTTGAAAATACGTCAATGCCGACGGCTTCCATTGAAGGCCGTACTTTCTCCAGATGGCGACACGCCCTTTTAAGTGAGAGATCAACAACACCAGCCGATTGAGACACAATGCATTCATTACAATAGCTGCACGGGTATGCAGCAAAAGCGATTGCTTTGTAAAAGCCCTGATAAAAAGCGCACTGCTCAAGTTCATAAACGGCATCGTGAATCCGAATAACGAACATTGCTCGGTACTTAGACCACTTGTTTGGCACGTCATCGGGACTGACGTCCTCCATTTCAGGAACGCCCTGAAAATGAATGAGATAAGCCCTCCGATACTCTCTGAGGAGCGCCCTCGTTTCGGCGGGGGTAGGAACGTATGGAGGACAACAAAAGTGTTTCGCAAAATTTGCGCAACCAAAACGGCACTTCCAGCTGACCCATGCACGCACCGTAATATCGCGAGGGTCTATTGGACATAGTGCCGCCCCATAACGTTTGGCAATTGCACAGCGCTTGTTCAAGCGCATCCTCAGTCGTTGTTGCATTTGTCTCTGTGCAGGGATCAGCGAACATGCATAACCACTCTTGTCTTTATTCAGGTCTCATGTCTTAGATAACGAGCCATATTTTAAATGAAGATTGCTTACGAAGTGATCGTCTCAAAAGACTCTTCAGAAATAGACCCTCTCTGTATTTAAAATGTTGATGAACCAAGCGCACTCCTTAAACTACAACTACTTCGCCGCCTCACCATACATAGACCGAATAACTGGTCGGGGTATATCTGCGCCCTATCCATTACACAGCACCCCATATCTGTGCAATTTCAATCGATAGGTGTTTGGATTTGTTCTTTCATGCTTTTTCCGCGATATCTGGCGGATATCATTATTATCACCATCACCATCTCCATCGATAATGCAAAAAACAGTATACTCTACAAAGATTGGATAAAAACCATCAGAAAACACCGGAAACCTTTTCTTTCTTTCTCACCTTATGTTTATCTATTTACATTAGGCCCCTGACGAATGATGCGTTCTGCGAGGTCATATCGCCGGAAGAGATGAGGACATTGAATAAGAAAATAATCTCATTATTATTAGCGTCACTCTGCGTGCTTACCGCCTTTGGAGGACTCATATCGGTTGCTGGAGATAGTGGACAGCACATACCACCACATTCCACGTCGCTTGCTGAGGGCGGTGGATCGGGGCGTATATCGGGTGGCAGTGCACCTTTTAATGAATTAGATCAAAATGCCTATTACTATAAATCAGTGAGCGCAGCTGCGACCGATCCACAGGCAGGTGGAAGCGGCGTAATAACTTCAACCCCGCGTGGTTTGCAATCTCATCAATATGATCTTATAGTTCCTGTCAAATGCCCGTTCAGTTTTTTTGAAACCCTCACTAGTCCTGATCCCGGACGCATTGTAAATAAACATGTGAATCTGTTTGCATCGAACCCCACCTCCCATCAGTGGGAAAAAATTGGAGAGGGTATAAGTGACGCACATGGCTATTGCCCGTTTTATAACTTAAGAGAGAATACGCCCGGGACCTACTACTATCGCGCTAACATCGAGTGGGACTCCGGTTCGTGGGACTCCGGCCCGGTAAATAAAATTCTTGTAACATACCCCGTTATCCTCGTCCATGGCTGGCTCGGATCCGAAGCTGACTGGACTAACATGGAAAAAACGTTGGATGATGCCGGCTTTGCCAAAAATCGAGATTATTTCGCATTCAATTACAATGGCTATGATGATCCTCGGAACGCTACCGGTAAGCTCCAGACGTTCATCGAACAGACAAAAGATGCCCTGTATAATTTCAGTAAGTTTGATGGCTCTGAATACGCGCGTGACGATATCAAGTTCACCATCGTATGCCACTCGATGGGTTCATTGGTAACTCGCTACTACATGGAGGTGGAGGGGGGAGCCGGAAACGTCGCGCAGTGGATTGGGATTGGCCCTACAAACCATGGTTCCGCCTTAGCAAATAAAATTCCAGATTCGTTGTTGTCTCTTTTGAGTTCACAGCTCGGCAGACCGGCGGTTCTGCAGCTGAGAACGGACAGCGACACTGTTAAAACTTTGGAAGCCCACCACCTCGCCCCCGGCGTCACGTATCGGGTCATCGTAGGAGACAACAATAATAGTCGTCCTGGGTTTGGATCCGATATCGCTAGTTCTAACGAAGTGGGTCAATACTATTTAGGATTGCCCATAGAGATCTATTACACCCTTGTTAAGGGCCAGACGCGGGCGAGCCTACCAAATTGTACGTGCAAACCATTGCCTCAGTGGGAGGAGCCTCGGGGATGCTGCTACCAGACCCTCCGTGGCGATGGAGCGGTGGCGAATGTGCAGAGCTGGATCGACAGTGCTGACTTCCGCTCTTACACAGGTCTTGATCATATTGGGCTACTTCGGGACAGAAATGTGACTAATTACGTGCTCGCTTGCGTTGAGAACCCTAATATGGTAGGGCACAAGGTCGGTTTAGATAACTTTTTATATCCAAGCGACCCCAATGCCCCTCCCTCTAAGTTACTTTTATCCCCGACGGTGGCTACATCCAACCCTCGTCGGATATAAAGCAAAACATCTCTTCAGATAGCAACTGAACCCATTCCCCATCAGCACACATTTACACGTCTCGGAGATCCTTAAAATTTAATGCCCCTGCTTTTTTAAATTCGATGCTTCTTTTTCAACAGTCACGTTGACATTTTTTTCTCAAGCGCTCACTGCCGTTCCTCCCTGCCCTCGATGAGCGTAAGCTATATTATGCCAAACATACTAAACATACTAACGTATAGTGCAATTACTGATGCACTAAAGGAGTTGAAATAAAATGATGCATGAACAAAAAGAAGGTAAGAAGTCCGAGATGATGATGATGCTGTTCGACAAGCTTAGCGACAGCGAGAAGAAAGCGCTCATGCTGCGGAAGCTTGAGGGCAAGATCATGAAGAAAGAAAGCAAGATCAAATTGCTGCAGTACAAAGTGGAGACGCTGAAGACCATAAAGTCAATGATAGAAAAGATGTGAGGGGATCCTGTCCCTTCCCGTCTTATTATTTATCACTTGCAGGGTATACAAATGGACGGTGAGTTACGTGGATCGGGAGAACGAGAGCATAAAGGAAAAAGAAAAAGCGATGCACCCTCCGGTGCTCGTCAAGGGGTACATGCGCCCTGATGGCACCTCGTATTATGTAGTCATTCCCAAAGAGATACGGACGATGCTCAACTTGAAAGGGGGAGAATATTTTATAATGAAGGCGAAGCCAGAGATGAGGAAGCTCATGCTGAAGGTAGTGGAACTTGCTGATGAAGAGGAAGAAGCGCTGTAGTTACGTTCATTTCACCAACTGACAAACATCTCCGGTCTTGCCCTAGCAGGGATGGATAGTTAATAGATTTCCTGATTTTACGTTTAGTCTAAAACTGCACACGACTGGTGTGATATTTCACTGATGTAGAGCTGCGCAAGTGGCATGCGCATCTCTTCCACATGATGTAACGAGCAGTTAAACCATAGGAGTGGCAGACATGCAACAGGATAAAGTAAAGGTTCAGTTAAGCGGCATATCGGCCTCAATGCTGGGGTGTTTATGGGGCCGGGCACAATTGAGTAGAGAATATAGCTCACTATTTTATGATGCTAAAGCTGTCGAACTTGCAGAAAAAATTGATTACGATTTTTCAACAAGTGATACGCCGTTCAGAGGTATAATGTTTAATATCTCTCGTAAAGGCAATCTACCACCGTTTGAATCACCTGTACTAAGGGCAAAGCAGTTCGACGACAAAATACGGGCATATATTACAGAACATCCTCGTGCTTCGGTTATCAGTCTCGCTACAGGGCTTGACACGACATTTTACCGTGTTGATAACGGGCTGATCCACTGGTACGATCTCGACCTTCCCGCGGTTATTGACGTCAGAAAGCAATTGCTCCCGGAACCTGACCGGGTGACGTACATCGCAAAATCACTCTTCGATCCGAGCTGGTGCGGCGACATCAAACATACCGAAGATGGAGTATTCATAATGGCTGGTGGTGTATTGCCCTTCTTTGAAGAATCAGAGATAAAACAGTTCTTTTCGATGCTCGCGGATAAGTTCCCTGACGGTGAAGTTGTGTTTGATATTCCATCTAGATTAGAAAATAACTTTGGGGCATGGATTGACATGTACCCGCAGGAACAACGGGACGCGATGAGATCGGTGTGGCTTGAAGCGTTGAAGGACTGGTGGGAGAAGGCACCACAAGACCAGAGAGATGAAGTATATGATATAATTACCACACTCAAGACCTCCATTAAGCCGCAAGGTAAGGAGTGGGCAGATATCGAAGCGTGGTGGGACCAACTCAGCGATAGGGAGGGGGAAGAGGCGTTGCGCGGATTCTTAGAGTCCTCTCGCAGAGGTTTTATTAAATGGGCGCTAGAAGATGCGAATGAAATTGCGAAATGGGACGATCGCATCACCGTGATCGACCAGTTCCCGTTGTTTAAAAACATCCCACGAAGTTCAGTGAGCGCAGATGCCCAAAAATTAATGGACTACAGTGATGAAAGTGGAAGATTTAATATTTTTCATTTGAGAGTGTAACAGCAATGAGCTTCCTATGGCGATGTGTTGTAAAATGTCACGAATAAAACAATAAGAGTAGTCATGCAGCAGGATAAAGAAAAAACTAGTTTAAGCGGCGTATCGCGTGCAGATGTGTGAAAAAGAGCGCACCCATAAAACCATGACCGGATAATGAAAACCTATCCAGGATGAAAATACTATCAACTACCAAAGAAGTGTATACCTATGCGTAGCAAAATAGCCGATGCTATAAAGTTGAAAAATGCGCCTGTCGCCATTCTTTTGACCGATCACAAACCTGAAAAGGCTTTGCAGTTCAGGGAAGGAGAACAGGAGAGGGGTTCGGAGAGAAGAGGAAATTGCATTATTCCTATGTTCACAGCCGCCACAAAAGGCCGCACTGCTGTGTTAGAAAAAGACACCGTTCGATGCCCTGGCGGACAAGTTGGACTGTGCTTTGGCACGCACCAGTTGGGTTACATAGAGTACTTCCTCTCAACCGGAAAGGAAGGAGAATTTGAAGGCGAATATCGAAAGAAAACTCCTGAGTTGATGCGGCAGTACATCATGAGTATTCCTGATATCTCGATGCCGACGCGCTATGTGGTGATGAAGCCACTTGGGGAGGTCACTGATGAAGAGATAGATGAAATAGCAATCGTTGTTTTTATGGTGAACCCGGATCAGCTTTCGGCCCTCGCGACTCTAGCGAACTTCGACCGTCCCACCAATGATAATGTTATCACTCTATTTGGATCGGGGTGTGGAAGTATTGTGCACCAGGTGCTCGAGGAGGCACGATCTGAACGGTCAAAAGCTGTCATTGGTCTCACTGACCTTACCGCCCGCAAGTACATTGACGAGGATGTGCTGTCCTTCAGCGTGCCTTTCAAGAGGTTCCTTGAGATGGAGGCCAACGTTGATGTGAGCTTCCTTGCCAGAGGAAAGGATTGGTTGGAAATTGCGAAGCGACTCTGAGGGTTTCTTTACTTTATGCTGGGGCGCAGCAGTAATTGTAACCTTCTAAGGTCTTGGTTCTGCATTACCATGTTAAAAGCAAAACTTTGGCGTAGGGTATGGGGATGTATTATTTCCTTCCCGATCGTCCGGTCGTACCGATGAACGATGCATGTTATACACCAGCTGGTTTGTTAACCTGAATATGGGTTCGCTCTTCCCCGTGTCATGCTCATGGACATCCCCCACAAGTACTTACGACGTTCCTGAATTCAAGTAAACCCCGTACGTCTTATCCTCTCCCTTTCGCCTTCAGGATGTTTATCGCGTGGTTGTGCGCTTCTATGTCCTGTAATCGGAGGCGTGGGAGTTCACTGCTGTCCCTTTCCAGGGTATGCATGACGAGCACGAGCTGTATTATGCTCAACATATTAGGCATACTAAAGTGAGGTGCAATTACTAAATGCGCCAAAAGGAGTTGAAACATACGATTAAGCAATAGGAGTAAGAGTAGACATGAAGCAAGGTAAAGTAAAAGTTCAGTTAAGCGGCGTATCGGCGTCGATGCTACGTTGTCTATGGGCCCGGGCACAGTTGAGCAAGGAACACAGCTCACTATTTTATGACGCTAAAGCCATTGAACTCGTCGAAAAAATTGACTATGATTTTTCAACAAGTGATGTACCGTTCGAAGGTATAATGTTTAATATCTCTCGTAAAAGCAATCTACCAGAATTCGGTCTATTTACGTTAAGAGCGAAGCAGTTCGACGACAAAATACGGGCATATATTGCAGAGCATCCTCGTGCTTCGGTTATTAATCTAGCTGCCGGGCTTGATGCGACGTTTTACCGCGTCGATAACGGGTTAATCCACTGGTATGACCTTGACCTTCCCGCGGTCATTGATATCAGAAGGCAGTTGCTACCGGAACCTGACCGGGTTACGTACATCGCGAAATCCCTCCTCGATCCAACTTGGTGTAAGGACATCAGGTACACCGATGACGGGGTATTCATGGTGGCTGGCGGGGTATTTATGTGGTTTGAGGAGGCACAAGTAAAACAGTTCTTTTCGATGCTCGCGGATAATTTCCCTAATGGTGAAATTGTGTTCAATGCTCTATCAAAATTGGATGACGGCTTCGGAGCATGGATTGACATGTTTCCACCAGAACAGCGGGGCGCTGTGAGAACAGCGTGGATGGATGCGATGAAGGACTGGTGGGAAAAGGCGCCACAGGACCAGAGAGATAAGCTGAACGATACGATAGCCGCGCTCAAGATCCCGACAAAGCCGAAAGGTAAAGAGGTAGTAGATGTCGAAGCGTGGTGGGATCAACTCAGCGATAAGGAACAGGAATGGGTAGTGCGCGACTTCATGACATCCTACCGCGAAGGTTGGAGATGGACGTTAGAAGATGCGAGTGAAATTACGAAATGGGACAGCCGCATCACCGTCATAGATCAGTTTCCGATGTACCGAAACATTCCGCGAGATTCATTGAGCGCAGATACCCGAAGATTAATGGACTACAGTGATGAGAGAGGAGGGTCGAATATCTTTCATTTGCGAGTTTGATGCCAAAGAAACATGCGATCGTATCGAATAATAACATCAATACGTGGTTATATGGACGAGGGCAGAGGTGCCACCTCGACGCTCAGCAGTTCGCCTACACCTACAGCCACGCCAGCACCTACGAAGGTTACAACAGATTAGACCTGATGTGTCCCGAATTACATGGATAAAAGAGAGGAAATTAATTACCTTTATTTATTCACCGACAAATGACCATTCCATGGAGACCAGGAGAAAGCCGAACAGCATCATCTAGCGGCAACGTTTCGTGTGTTAAACGCATTAGAGCTGCACACACTCGGGAGAACCTTCGATACTGTCATTGACTCAGGGCTGTTCCACGTGTTGAGCGATGAGGAGCGTCCTCTTTTTGTCGATAACCTTGCGACTGTCATGGAACGTGGAGGGACGTATTTCATGCTCTGTGTTAGTGAAGCAGAACCGGGAGACTATGAGCCGCGGCGGGTGACGCAGGCTGAGATAAAGGCGTCATTCCAGGATGGATGGCACATTAACTACATCAGGCAGGCAACATTGCAGGGCAGATTGAGACCAAGCGGAGCCCGTGGGTGGCTTTCGTCAATTTCGAAGGAATAGGCCCAAGAGTCAAAGGGATTAAATCACTCAAACAGAGTACTGTATCAGCGTCATTCAATCGAGGAGGTAAAAGGCTCCCTTCGCAGGCTTATGCCTCGCTAACAGTCATCATATTGAAGACGTTGGTCATTTTCCTTTATCAATCCTTTTTCATTGCCTCTTTCCTAAATTCAGGTGGCATCTTTTCAATGGCGTACCGGAGCGCTGTTCTCGGCATCTTATCTTTGTGCATCATGACATAGTCAAAGACCTCTTGCTCATGCACGCGACTTGCCGCTTTTAGCATCCAGCCATAACCTTTCTGAACCATGTCCTCATTGTCATTCAAAAGAATGTCCGCAAGTTCAAAAATATCTTTTAAAAATTTTCCTTCTTTAGCGGGGATAATGAGCGAGACGGCAGCTGCGCGCCGCATCCAGCGATTTTGCGATTTGGCCCATTTTTTCAAGTTATCAAGATATTGCGGATAGTGTTCAATAAATGAACCAACCGTGTGATTGCACAACGTATCGCATTCAGCCCAGTTGTCGATATATTTTTCGATCCACATTTCAAAAATATTGAAATCGCTGGGCTGAAAATCTTTGCGGAACCAATGCGCCCAGTTGGCCGCCACCCATCCCTCCTCGCAGTAACCGGATTGAAACAATTCGCCGCATAAATCGAACGTTTTTCCCTTACCCAACGCTTGAACTTGGGGAAAATATTTTTTGGCAATTTTGACAACTGCAGACGCTTTCACTCCGTGACATTTGACCTCTTCCTTGAAGAACCTTTGGAAGCTGTTTTTTGTTGCATCGTCAGCAGTTTGTTTCAGCTCATCCCTTATGTTGTAGATAATTTGATTCATACGGTTACCTTTTTTGGATTTGGTAGTATCATAAGGATTTCTAAGATAAAAAAACGACTTCGTTTCATTCAGATAAATGATTTGACGTATAAGCTCTTTAACCATATTAGAAAGCAGCGTGTAAGTGTTACACTCGTGCATTATTCTCTATGCTGACGGAATTTTGTTTTACGCAAGCAGGGCCTCCTTCCGCAGGGAGGAGATACTTACTAAATGAAATGAAAAACCAATAGAGGAGGAGTGTTGTATTTCTATTACTATGAAACAGTTTAAAGACACAGTCGCGATTGCTACGGGCGGAGGCTCTGGCATAGGACAGGCACTCTGCCAGGAACTGGGGCAAAGAGGGTCGATTGTCGTAGTCGCGGACATTAATGACGATCAAGCCGCACACGTGGCTTCTGCCATCAAGCAAAATGGCGGGCGGGCACACGCTGTGCACGTCGATGTTTCCAACGAGGAGGAAGTCAGAAAGCTCATCAACGGGACTGTCTCAGAATATGGGCGTCTCGACTACCTTTTCAACAACGCAGGCATTTCTATCGGTGGCGATGCCCGCGACCTCACCCTCGAGCAGTGGCGCCGCGTCCTCGAGGTAAACCTATACGGCGTCCTCTATGGAACGGTCATAGCCTATCCGATAATGGTCGGACAGGGGTCTGGACATATTGTTAATGTATCGTCCGCCGCAGGTCTGTTCCCAGGGCCGATAAACGCACCTTATTGCACGAGCAAGTATGGGATCGTCGGTCTCTCGCTCTCACTGCGCGTTGAAGGGTCCGACTTGGGAGTGAACGTGAGCGTGGTCTGCCCGGGAGCCATTCGAACGAACATCTGGCAGGCAGCGACAGCCGTCAATCTCGCGCCCGAGCAACGTGCAGCATATGAACAGCAGATAACTTCAGGCAAAATTAAAATGATGGATGCGTCGGAGGCCGCACGCACGATCTTAGGTGGCGTTTCGCACAATCAAGCCATCATTATCTTCCCTGCGGGTGTCCGTCTGGCTTGGCGCTTATATCGTCTTTCCCCTCGTCTGCTGGATCGTCTATTGCTCAATAGCACAAGGAACTTCCGGAAATATCGGCTTAACCCCTGAAGTAGAGGGTGGAACTCAAGGTTTGACGCATATCATATAAACCAAATACCTTCACAATACCTTTTGTGCAAAAATAATGTGACTATCGTTCGTTATTTTTGGGTTTAACTAATACTAACAGCGTCTTTTTCAAACTACGGCAAAACATCAAATCTGGGGTAGAAAACTGGGCTCAGACGCATAGTTCTTAATAAGCCATTTCAAACTCGATATATTATACACGTCCGCCACACCATTAACTTCTTAACTTGAAATCATTCGCTTGTCTCTGTTGATCTACTGCCAATGGACATATGTCACTTTGACGACGACAAAAATATGACACTAAGTTTCGCAAATGCGTTATATCCTATATTAAGGCGTACCGAGAGCGTAGACGTTGTGGTCATTACTTCCTATGTAGATGATCCCGTTGGCGACGGTAGGGGAGGAGGACACGGCGTCTCCGGTCGTATAGCTCCACACTTTCGTCCCTGTATTCGCATCGAGGGCGTAGACGTTGTGGTCATTACTTCCTATGTAGATGATCCCGTTGGCGACGGTAGGGGAGGAGGACACGGCGTCTCCGGTCGTATAGCTCCAGGCCATCCCCCCGGTCGTCGCATTTAGAGCGTAGACGTTGTTATCAGTGCTTCCTACATAGACGATCTCGTTGGCGACGGCTGGTTTTGACCACACCAAACTTCCGGTCGCGTAATTCCACATCTTCGTTCCTGTCCTCGCATCGAGGGCGTAGACGTTGTGGTCATTACTTCCTATGTAGATGATCCCGTTGGCGATGGCGGGGGATGACATCACAGCACCTTTGGTTGTGTAATTCCACACCTTCGTTCCGTTTGTCGCGTTGAGAGCGTAGACATCGGAGTCATAGCTCCCTATATAGACTATTCCATTGACGATGGCGGGTGAGGAGGCCACAACGTCTCCGGTCGCGTAGCTCCATACCAGCCCCCCGGTCTTCGCATCGAGGGCGTAGACGTTGTTATCATTACTTCCTACATAGACGATCCCGTTGGCGACGACTGGGTTTGACCACACAAGATCTCCGGTTGTATAGTTCCACACCTTCGTTCCGTTTGTCGCGTTGAGAGCGTAGACGTTGTGGTCATTACTCCCTATGTAGACGATCCCGTTGGCGACAGTGGGAGAGGAGAGCACATCACCTTTAGTCCTATAGCTCCACTTCAGTTGGCTGTTCGATGTGCTGCTCCCCGCCACCGGGCTGCAATCGCCTGTGCGTG
Source organism: Candidatus Acidiferrales bacterium (assembly GCA_035624185.1). GTDB lineage: Archaea > Halobacteriota > Bog-38 > Methanoflorentales > Methanoflorentaceae > DASPRZ01. Next base: position 7,902 of record DASPRZ010000036.1, on the reverse strand, counting down.
GTGCGTCACAGCGGAACATAGCAGTCCCACCTGCTCCTGCTCCCGCGGCAAGAACGGTTGCCGGCGCGGCGCAGATGACGGCTACGAGCAGGAGGGCTGCAATAAGTAAAAGCGGTTTATATGCATGCATGCTGTTAACTTTCGAAATGAGCGCTCATTAGGCGCGGTTCTACAAACTAACGCGTCAGCTGCTGACACTTTTGCGTTTGCCACGCGTTTTGTTCCCCGTATTAAACGAGATGTGCTTATGTAAGTCGTTATTTGTATTATGCTTCTTGGTTAATAAAGAAATCCTTGTGTCCTTTCCTCACGTAAGTGGATATTCCTGAACATTGGACTACATAGAGACACCTATTAAAAGGTGATGCAAAAAAGCACCGTAGTGATCGATCGATGAATACATAAGAACGGGCTTAAGCATCAAAATCCAATTTTATTATATATCTCCACAGGTTGGCGGTTTTAAATCTTAGATAGGGGACGTCGTGTTAATGCTGTTGTGCCCAAGTAGGAGCTGCGCCCGATGAATATTAGTGGGAATCTCGACCCTCGAGCTCAAGTCGAGGAGCAAAAACGACTCGCTTGCGTGAAACTAGTTTTAAACTAGTCCCAGACTCATAGATTATAAACTAGCTCTCAAATAAGTAAATCGTGGTTATACATAACGACACCAAACTTAGGATAGAAAGAAAGTTCAAAAAAATAGCTACCTTGTTCCAAAGTTTGTTAACGGAAGCAGTCGTGCCTCTTGGCCTTACACTAATTGTAACCTTCCCGTTGATAGCTCCGCTAGTGTCAGCACTAACCTTGGCCAGCTGGAACACGGTACCAAGCATTATATCAGCTGCATAATGATAGAGGACATAACCTTACCTTTCCTTGTTCGAAGCTAGAGTCTTATTGGCATGGAAGCACACCGTTTATTTGATCTTCTTGAGAAACTCAAGCCACCTCTTCTGCGCGTCAACCTTTTCACTAACGGCGATATGAGAATAGTCGTGCAACGTTCCACTCTTTTCAATATCCCTTAACTCTACCGCTGCCCGAATAAGCCCACACGCTTCAACAAACAATTCACGTGCTTCATCCTTGGTAATGTCAGCACTCTTGATCTCAAACTCCTCTTTGCGGATTTTCTTTTCGATCTTGTAGTGAAGTAAATCCACAGCAGCAAACTCTTCCGGGGTTAGCGGACCTTTGTTAGTAATGAGGCCCCACATGAATTCATGCAGAGGGATGATTTCGCCATCAAGCTCGACCTTCTCTGGGATTTCACAGCCGATAAAGGTACACATCCGAGTGAGTTTAAAGATGAGCTTTTCGCGTTCTTCTTTTGTCAGTTTCCCTGCTCCAGTAAGGTGTACCCCCCATACTTCATCTGACATGGCTTCTTCACATCCTTTTAACCGTTAACTATTTTTTCCCTGCTCTGCACGGAGTCTTGGATATACAGTCTCTGCTGAGGAGGGCTTGATGTAATGTAGTTACTGTTCTATTTACACCTGCTCGAGCGTATGCAACGCGATCACTGACATTCCGACCCGAATAGCGTCTGGACATTATCATTCGTCAGTTGCATCAAACAAGTGTGTCGTTTATCATTGTGATGATTATGTCTGGCACGAGTCCATTGTTTTTATTCATTTCCGCAACTGTTTCAAGTGAGATCCATTTAGCCCCAGTCACGCCATTTCCGGCGGCAGGAAACCCACTTACGTATTTCGCTTCATAACAAATGAGTATTACCTGCTTATCCCACTGAGTATTTGGATCATACGAAACATACGCCTTAACCTGGCGGATTATATCAACTTTAACACTTGTCTCTTCACAACACTCTCTCGCAGCGCACTCGTCAAGTGTCTCGCCCATTTCAAGCTTTCCGCCGGGCAGCACCCATTTTCCCGCCCAGTATCCGCTTTGTTGCTCTACCATAAGCACGAGATTGCTTCTAATGGTGCATGCCACACAGCCGGTCATATATTTACCCTTCATCACTATAATGAAGGGCTTTTGACTTATCAAATTACTTCTTATGTATGCACAAAGTTATCAGTGATAGGACAAAAATTGGGGGCACTACCAAGAAAGATGCACAAGTTTGGCACCATTAAACTGACCAATTGATTCGTGACAATTCCGTCTAAGAGAATACGGGGTTTTGAAAATAACAAGGGGTAGAACAACAAGGGGTAGATTTATATGGAAATTGTTATTTATCGCTAGTAAATGATGAAAGTTGAAGAAATTGAGGTTGATGAAGCTGTTAGAAATTTTATAACAGACAAGGGAGGGGATTATCGAGTTACAACTACTTGTTCTGGAGCCATCATTTTACCAACTTCAATAAGCCCTCCTAAAGAAACTGACATCGCGATAAAAATTGGTCAAAGTACTCTCTATGTGTCAGTATATCAAGCACGTTGGATAAAGCGCATAGATAAGCGAATGCTGTACTATGTGAGGTTCTGAGATTTAAATAATAAACTGAGCACTATTTTTCATGTCAACGACTGCAGTTGTTTAGTGATCTCCCTATGCGCTCACGTATCAACTTATGATTAAAGCGCCATACTTTCACCCATCTGTATCGCGCGCCGCATCTCCTCTTTCAACGCAGGTGGCAACCCTTTTATGTCAACGTCAAGGAATCCTCGAACAATTGCGGCCGTCGCCTCGTCTTCACTCAGTCCTCTCGTCATAAGGTACGCTATTTCTTCTTCTGCAATTTTTCCAACCGCCGCTTCGTGCGACATATCAACGCCCGGCACGGCTCCATCAAGCTCAGGTACTGCGTAGACTCTGCCGTGCTCTCCGAGTATGAGCCCTCGACATTCGAGATGTCCTTTAACATCGGGGCTTAACCCTGTTATATTTCCTCTTGAGATTACCTCGCCACCATTTGTGATCACTCTCGATATCACTTCTGATTTGCACTCTTTTGCGCTCAGTATGGCCTTTGCGCCCACGTCCATATGGGACCCTTCAGTTGCATAGAGAAGAGAAGATGATAACGCCGTGGCGTTGTTGCCCACGCACTTAAATGTGGGGTACATCTGTAAGCTTCTGACTGGCTTCATGCATACATAGTTGCTGATAAACGTGGCATCCTCTTCAATTATTGCAGCGCTTCTTGGCCTTACCTCCACATTTGGTCCCCAGTTGTGTATCATGGTAAATGAAAGCTTTGCGCCTTTTTTCACATAGAACTCGGACACACCGATATGTATGCCATGAGTAACGTCGTCCGAAGTCCTACACCCGGATATTATGTGTAGCTCCGAGTCCTCTTCGGCTATTATTATATTGTGAACGTTTTGAGAGAGGCTCTCGCGCGCGATAAACAAGCACGCTTGTATCGGCATAATGACCTTTACACCTGACTTCACCCTTATGAAATACCCATTGCTCAACTCGAGTTCTGCCATTGCTGTGTATTTATCGGCATCCACAGCGACGGCTTTCCACCAATAGTCCTTAAGCCAATCATACTTGCTCAGCGCCTCGGTTGTGCTGAGTACCTCCACGTTTTCAGAAGTAGCCTTTGAATAAACGACGCTTGTGTCAAGTTGAAAGTATGATCCGCCTCGCTCAGCCTCAGCTGCATCAACTCCTACACTTAAGGACATCCGCTGATAGTCAGGTGAGAGCATATTAAGTTCTTGAACCTTCTTATGCTCTGGCGCTTTTGAAGTGTACACTTTAAGCTCGATATCCGGGCCGTAAATAGCTTTCTTTTCGGCTGCTCGCTTAGCTTTTTCCTTTACCTCTTCTACCTCGGACATTTGACACACTCCTCGTATCCAAGCTCACATATGTCGTGCAGAAGCTCCCCTGGATTTCCTGAACAGGCGATTTGCCCATTTACGAGAACGTGCGCCCTATCCGCTTTCATGAAATTCAGAATATAGCCGGCATGCGTTATGATTAGTCCTGCCTTGCGTCTCTCCTTTGAGCGCTTATCCCTGTCAAGAAGTCTGTTTATCCCGCTTCCCACGAGTTCAATGTTCTCAAGGTCGACACCTGAATCTGGTTCATCGAGGAGGACTAAGTCTGGATCCTGCGCGAGTAACTGTAGAATTTCGGTGCGCTTTACCTCACCACCAGAAAATCCAAGGTTTATATCACGGTTTAAGAACTCTTTTGTGATGTTCATTGTCGCTGCAAGGGCATCAATATCGACCTTCTTTTCATGATGGGTTACCGCGGTTTCAATTACGTCTCTCAACTTCACGCCATGAATTGCAGGCGGATGTTGGAATGATATGCCAATTCCGAGCTTAGCCCGTTCGTTAATAGGCATTTCCGTGATATCTTTTCCCTTAAAAAGTATTCGCCCTTTAGTTACTTTATATCTTGGGTAGCCCATTATGGTAAGCAGCAGTGAGGTCTTCCCGGAGCCATTTTGTCCAAAAAGAACATGGCTCTCACCCTCATTAATAGTGAGGTCTACCCCTTTTAATATTGGCTTGCCCTCGACTTCCACATGGAGGTCTTGAATGTCCAGCATTTTAACACTTCCACTATCTTTTCTTAATTATGAGCCATCTGTCCTCGTGTCGTACTCCTCGTTGAGAGCGTCTTTGAATATCTCACCGCTTTTTACGACCACATTGGGCCAGACTGACACCCCTGAATGCACCGTTACAAAGTCTCCTATTACCGCCCGCGGGCCAATCACGGTGTTGGTCTCAAGAGCGCAATGATTTCCAATTGAGACGTTTACATCGATCACGGATCCAGAAATGGATGTATGAGGACCGATATGGACGCCATCATATAAAATAGCTGATAGCAGGGACGTATCGTTATCAATTACGCAGTTAGATCCGATGGTAGTATACGGGCTTATCAGCACGTTGTCTCCTATTTCAGTGTTATTTCCTATAACAACAGGACCTACTATCGCAGAATTTGAGCCAACGGCAACGTCAGTTCCGATGACCACAGGGCCGTATAAGCGTGCATCTTTGATCGAAAAGTGCCCCGTTATTTCAGTGCTCCTCAAGTTGTCTAACATCCAACGCGACGCCTGTCTATACGCGGCAGCGTTTCCTATATCGTTCCAGTGGCCGCGCGCCATCCACGCCGATATGCTCTCGCCGGAGCTTAAGAGATTTGGGAAAAGGTCTTTTGCGAAGTCAAATCTCTTTTTGGGGATCCAGTCCAAGATTCCAGGGTCGCACATGTAGATTCCCGTGCTTGTGAGGTTGCTGAATATCTCCCCGCGGCCAGGTTTCTCTTTAAACCTGTGAACCTTATTGTTCACATCTATATCAAGTATGCCGTACTCTCTTGGGTCGTCGAGCGACATCGCTCCAACCGATATCAAGCTGTCGTTCTTTCTGTGAAATTGATAAAACTCGCGGAGGTTGAAGTCGAGCACGTGATCCCCACCAACAACAAGAAATGGTCCTTCCCTCAACAGCTCTTCCGCGTTCTTAACGCTGCCTGCAGTCCCAAGCTTTTCCTTCTCATATACGTAATTAATTTCGATGCCAAACTTCCGTCCGTCTCCCAGATAGTCACGAATGCTATCGCCGAGGTACCCAATCGTGATAATTATGTCGTTAAAGGCGCTTGACGAGAGATGTTCAACGAGATGTCCGACAGCCGGTTTGTTGAGAAGCGGGACGTTTGGCTTTGGACGTTCAAACGTCAGTGGCCTGAGCCTTGTCCCCGCACCGCCGCACATTATGCATGCTTTCATTTAGAACCCTGTTATCTTAATCGTACTTGGATGTAATTTTTTACTCCTTCATAAGCTTAAAGCATTGCTTCGACGGTCGCCATTTGATTACTTATCTTATCCGATTAGTGTAGCTTAAATGAGGGTGAAGATTACGTGACGTGCGAGGAGGAGATGCCACTTTTCAGGGAATATGAGTATATCACTGAGTACTTCAACTATCCTTGAACTATCGGGACTGCCTTGCAAATAAATCCAAGTAGTAAAAAGAGCCAAAGGGGGAACCGCCAACAGAAAATTAAAAACGCTGGAGAATTTGCGCCAACTTGAAGTTCTTGCGAGAACAGATGGCCGATTGCGTATCTGAACAACATGTTCCTCTGGACCTGCCACTGTCCCCATGGAAAGCGCTGAGGGAGAGTCTTCCTTTGAAGATCGTTGTTCATTGATTATCGAATACGTAATTTTCTGAATTAGCAAGCTGAGTTATATCTTCCATCGAGTCCATGTAAAATTCAACGTTATTTACGAAGTCTTGAAGTTTTTCGAACGGAACGATGAAACATCCCTCTTGAAACACAAGTGAGTCATCTATCCAGCTTACCAAGACTGATATAACAGAACACTTAAATGCATTTTCAAACGCTCGACAGCGATTAAAATGTTTTTTTGCTTCCGATTTGAGGGATGACGCCCTGTAACGACTCTTGCCATATCGCTTTGCGTCGATTAAAATGCAGAGATCAAACTTGTGGGCGATGACGTCGACTTCGTGTTTCCTCCCGTCAGACTTGAACACCTTCCTAAACTCAATGCGATATCCAGCGGAATCAAGCGCATCTCTTACACTCTCCTCAAATTCTTGCCACGTAAATTCGCTCTCCGCTTCGGAATCCGCATCGTGTGCGAAAATTAACAACCCCCCTGCGATTTTAATCGCCCTGTCCGTCTTCTTCGTCGTCGTCTTCTTCCTCGATGTCTCTGGCTGCGTCCCTCAAGTTCTTAGCCATCTCATTCTTAAGTACTTTTATCTCTCGCTCTACATCAACGAGGGGATGGTTTAACTCCTCTTTTGAAGTAGCTTTTACCTTTGTCACAGGTTTCGTCGCTTCTCTTTCTTCTTCCTGATTCTTCATCTCTGGTTGAAGTAACCTCTCTAGAGCCATCTTTAAAACTTGTTTCGCGAAGGGGACTACGTTATCAATCCTCTCAGTCGACCTCTGTTCCTCTTTGAGGAGTCGGTAGAGGATGAGCAATCTAAGCTCTTTTACCTCATTTTTAAGCTCTTTAATCTCCGCCCCAAGCGCTCGAATTTCTTCGCTATCTGCCATGGATAATCACTTGTAAGATTCAGCAATTACCTTTAAAACATCCTCTGAGTCATATCTGAGTCTTATCTCACGCGTTCTGCCACGCGTCCCTCTACCGGTAAAATCGGCGTTTATAAGGCGAATCGAATCAAGCTTTGAAATTATGTCGTAAAACCTCGTATAGCCGAGGTGTATCTCCTCATTGAACTTCTCGTAGAGATCTCCAGCTTTTATTTTTTCATTCCATGTGGCAATAAGCTTGAGAAGGGCTTTCTCATCTGTTCGTAAAGATGCAATCGAGTACTTGAGGTGTACAAGGCGAGACGTTTCAAACGAGGTCTTCACATCATTAAGAGTTACGTACTTTCTCGCATCCATCTCCGCCCTGAGTCCTGCCTTTCTGAGGAGGTCTATGCCGACCCTCAGATCGCCTGACTCTTCCACCAAGTCCACGACCTTCTCTAAGACTTCGGACGGGACAACATCTGGGTAGAATCCGTGCTTCACCCTGTTGTCCAAGATGTCTTTCACCTCTTCAGGCGTGTACAGAGGGAAATAGATCTCCTCCGGAAGAAAAACGGACAATACCCTTGGGTCTAACGCCTTTGATATCTCAACCGATAGATCGCTTGAGATCGCGATGACGCCAATCTTAGCCTCCGCTGATACCTCATGAGCCCTCAGAAGTGCATAGAGCACCTCATTTATCGTGTTTTCATAAAACAAGTAGTTGATGTCGTCGAGTGCTATGACAAGCACCTTTTCCTCATCGATCAGATGTTTTGTGATCTTCTTGAACACTCGTTTGAACGACACGCCTGAATCCGGAGGAGTGTAGTTGAAGAGTCTCCTGTAGATCTCTGAAAATATTGCAAAGCGGGTGGAGTCAATCTGGCAGTTTAC
>DASPRZ010000018.1:0-16556 GCA_035624185.1 Candidatus Acidiferrales bacterium | reverse complement strand
TGGCTTGCTACCTCGATGTCGGTTCTTTCCATCCTGGCCGTGCAGAAGCGGCCAAGGGTGAGGTTGTTCGCCTATTAAAGGAGATCGTGAGCTGGGTTTAGACCGTCGTGAGACAGGTCGGTTACTATCTGTCAGGGGTGTTGGAGGTCTGAGGGGAAGTTGGTTATAGTACGAGAGGAACTAACCAACGTGGCCTCTGGTCTATCGGTTGTCTGGCAAGGCATTGCCGAGCAGCTACGCCATAACGGATAAGAGCTGAATGCATCTAAGCTCGAAACCGACCCTGAAAAGAGACATCTTAAGGACATCGGTAAAAGACCGGTTTGATAGAGTCGGGATGTACGCACCAAGGCAACGAGGTGTTCAGTCCGCGGCTACTAACGTCCGAGCCATAACTTTATATTAACTAGGCGTAAACCGGACCAAAACTATGGTTCTTGATTTTTTATCTGGGAAAACCATGGTTATTGTGGAACAATGCATATCGACTCAAAACGAAACGAGCTTGTCAGTTACGTCGTTTTTAGCCAAGGTGGCGGAGCGGTCACGCGGCCGCCTGCAGAGCGGCTACACTCCGGTTCAAATCCGGACCTTGGCTTTGGCGTAGCGGCCATAGCGGCAGGGAAACTCCCGTTCCCATCCCGAACACGGAAGATAAGCCTGTCCACGTTCCATACTGTACTAAAGTGCGAGAGCCTTTGGGAACTATGGATCGCTGCTACGTCACTCAAATTAACTTTTTTTACACTTTGTGTTAACCAAAGGCGCTGAACGATTTTTAGCGTCAATAAATGAGATATTAGATTACGTCACTACTAATTCAAGTTGATTTGAGTTTACTGCATTTTTTATTTCTAGGGCAATTCGCCTTCCAACAGACATATTCTCGTAAGTGTATTCCGAATATGGGGAACCCGTAGGAAACAGATTCGTGCCTGCTACGATGCGCGTCGAGATTTCAAAAACTACAAGATCGAGCGTATCGGTAATGACAGTTTCTAGACAGAACGGACCTATCATTCCACCAAAAAGCTCTAGCGACGTTTCAACAACGCGCTCCCCTAGCCAAAATACTTGAGGGAGCAGCTTCTCTCTTAAAACAACAGGTGTATTACCGGTGACAACAAACGTCGGATCCACGTGTATGTTACCTGCTCGATACAACTCATCGACATTTGCCTCTAACCGCCTATCAATACCAAGCATTTCAAGAGTTCCTTTACTCAATTTATAGCCTTTTTGTTCGATAGGTGAGTAAAAATAGTGGAAATAGAATCTAGTGCCTAATACGAATTCCTGAATAGTATATTCGTATGTCGTCTCTATCTTTTCGTTAAATTCTTGAGGATTTGCTGCAATAAAAAATCCTCGTCCTCCTTTCGCTCCGTGATATTTTACTATTGCCAGTTCGTTAATCTCGCTTGAGTCAAGGAACTCTCTGGGCATTTGAACCCCTGAAGCCTCAAGCCACTCCCTGCTCTTCGTCCTATTAGACTCCCACAATAACACTTTGCGATTCCCAAAAGTCGGCAAATCCAATTTAAGAAAGTTCTCGGCACCAATATATTCAACAAGAGAGCCATGCGGAATTAATATAACATTTCTTTCAGTTAATTCGTCTGCACATTTCAAAAGATCATCGTACCGTTCGATCATAAAAAAGTCGTCAGGTTTTGCTTTGGGATATGCATCGTAGAACTTTGGCTTAGTGCCAACTGCTATACCGAGCGTCTTGAAACCTTCCTTACGTGCGCCGTAAAATATTTGAAGGCTTGTGTGAGAACAAAGCGTGGCTATTGTTAAATTTTCAAAATCATAATTGTCTAATAGCTGTTGGACTGTTACGTTTATTAAATCGCCTCCTAGAGCTCTAAGCATCTCATCTCACCTTATTTCTCTTGTGCTAAGACTAAACCTTGCTGTAGGTTTTTCATAATGATTTGCCAAAGAGCACTTGTCATGAACTATTTTGTGCGTCTATAGAATTTGTGTTCTAAGTGTGAATGATACGTTAGAGAAGTTATACAACGACATATCTTTGAAGTAATAGGTCCTCAGTGTGTAAAAGTAGTTTATGGGTGCAGCACAAATCTCACTTAATCCCGACTATTTGGACATTAATACTTTGTCAATGACGTGGATAACTCCGTTAGTGCATTCGAGGTCCAGCTGTATGAGTTCAGCGTCATCGATCTTTATGCCATGCCCAATACGATGCAGGTGCACTGACAGTTCGCCTCCGTCAATAGTTTTTATTGTCTTCAAGTCTTTGATGTCTTCAGACATAATTTTGGTGTGAGCGACGTGGTGACTGAGCACTTTCGTTGTTTTTTCCTTGTCTCCTAGTAACTCTATGAGAGTTTTTGATGATACTTTCTCAAAAGCATCATCATTTGGCGCAAAAACGGTGAAAGGGCCTTTTCCACTGAGTATTTTTTCCAATCCAGCGGTGTGTATTGCAATTGTTAAAGCCTTGAAATTTCCTGCTTCTGCTGCTGCTTTTACGATGTTTTTTCCAGTTTGGATCGTCATTTATTTCCTCCAAAATACACCATATTTTAAAGTTTGTTAGACTCAAAAGTTATTAAAACTTATGTAAAATGCGCTCCATTTTACGATATTGGCTTAATAATACGAATCGTTAGAAACGGAGATTAATTCAATTATTTAACTAATCAAAAGTCAAGAACTTCACTTTTTTTGAAATCGACGTAATAAATTATAGCTTAAAAACTCGTTATAAAAAACGATAACTATAAAAATGTTTATTTTAAGACTTATCATAAATGTACCCTGTATCATTTAAAAATACAAGGGTATAAATACAAAAGGAGGTGAAAAAATGGGAAGTGTAGGCACTTCTGTAGCCATATTTACTGGCCCGAATCGCATGGCATTGGCAGTTCAAGGTATACTAGCCATCATTTTTGGTATCATTATAGCGCTATATCCAAGCATCACATTTGCAATTCTGCGTTTGGTCGTCGGTTTATTTGTGCTTATTTGGGGAATCCTCGCAGTTGCAAGAACATTTACCCAGAAACCAGCGAACCGATGGACTGTATTCATTGGTGGAATAATAGCCATCATACTAGGACTTATCATTTTGTTTGCATCAGGGATTACTGAAACGCTCGTAGCGTATTTGATAGCAGCTTGGGCTATTGTATGGGGTATAGTACAAATCGTCCACTCGTTCGATGCGCGCAAAGTAGTTGCAACATGGTTGGTCGGAGCGAGTATCGGAATTATTTCAGTAATTTTCGGCATAGTCCTCGTGGTATGGCCTGGGTTAACCTTGATGGCAATTATAAGTTTGGTCGGGATATACCTAGTCTTCTTTGGAATACTAGAAGTTATTTGGGCTTTAGTATCGACCGAAGTAACACCAACTGCATGAAAACTAAGCTGCGTTCTAGCTTAAGCAGTAGTCTTAACAAAAGGAGGCTGCGTAAAACAGTTTGGACTAGCAGGCGTGCAGCACTGTAGTAAAAGACACGTTGATGCACGCGTGTTGGTCTAACTATCAAAGCATGCAATATCTTCAGCAATAATTGTTTCTACGAAATACCGCTCAGTAGATGCTTTCGTAAAATTCATCTTAAATAGAAACGCATCCTCTTTCTTTCAATATTTTGACTGCTTTCCTGCTAGCGGGCAAGCGAGACTCACTTATATTTCATTTGAGATCACGATTATAATTGTTTGTTTTTCTGATTAGCTTTTTTTAAACAGGAAAAAAAACTTTGTATTACAAATTTTGAATAGAAACCAAATAATCAGTAAAAAACAAATAATAATCAGCATAAAAAAATTGAACTTATCAGATGGAGGACTCAAGATAGATTAACACTTCTTAATTAGATCAAGAACTTATCATCTTCAGGGTTGTTCCAGTTGCTTATTCTCGTACTAATCAATTTCAGTAAAAAGAAGATTCTGATATTTCGCTATTGAAATTAAAATATTGTTTGTCGTTATAAGCGATTCCGTTCAAGTAAATCGACAATTTCTAAAGTAATTAAAAAAAATGAGTGAATAGCATTAAAAAATAATATTTTCGTCTAAAGAAGTAACGCAGCACAAAAAACAAAAATATAAAAAATCGCTCGTTAAAAATGATTTATTATAACACTCATAATTGTCGTTTTCACGTGCCTTCTTTCTATAAATATTAAAAAACTACAACCTCAAAGAGAAAAATACAAGATACCAAGTATTCCCACTGAAAATACCACGCTGCCCCTGATACCTTTATAGAGAATAAAATAGCACCTACTGCGCTAGCATAAGATTCAGGTACATTTGACCCGATGACAATAGTATGGAATCCCAAAGAACAAGTAGAACTGTAGACTTCGTCGACTCGCACCAAAACAGTATGTGACGTACCTAAAAAAATTCCTAGAGATATCCGCTATTAGCGCAACTCCTATGCCCGCAAGAATTCCGAATATTCCACAATTATCCTTAACTAAAAGTGTCTATCTATTTTAATCACTTCCAGATCCAATTTACTTAGTGGTAAACGCTTCTGGAAAGCACACTTTGTCAGTTATTTTTTTGAAGTGGTCCTTCACCATATAAAAGTACTGCCGGATCAGCAATGTAAATTGCTTGATGTTTTTTAAAAAAGACTCAGCCTCTAAGTTGTAAAATAATTTGGATAAAATACAGATTCGCGTTTAATTATTTTTTTTATACTCAGCTAAAATTCCTCTTCCAGCCAGAACTCCTGTAGCAGCTGCATTTATTATGTCTCTCGATAACCCCGTGCCGTCTCCAGCGGCGTATAAATTCTTCGTGTTTGTCGCCATGTTAGGAGTTACGTGAAGCTCCATTGCATAAAATTTTACTTCCGGTGCATAAAGAAGCGTCGAGTCCGATGCAACTCCTGGTATAACCTCGTTAAGCTTTTCTAATCCTTCAATTATATCCATAACTATTCTGTGGGGCATGGCCATTGAAATGTCTCCTGGAGTCACATCTTCAAGAGTGTTTTTCACCGGATTTCTGCGTATCCTGCTCCAATTTGATCTCTGACCTCTTCTCAAGTCCCCCATTCTTTGAAGAATTGGTTTTCCACCACCTATCGTTGTTGCAAGCTTTGAAACAGACTTACCGTACCTCGTTGTGTCTTCTAAAGGCTCTGTAAGTTCTGTACGAACCAAAAATGCAAAATTTGTGTTTTCTGATAGTCTATTCTTCATTGAGTGGCCATTTGTACCAATGAAACCCTCATAGCGTTCTTTTACCACAAATCCATGCTCGTTCGTACAAAAGGTTCGTACAAAGTCGTCGTAGCGTTTAGTACGGATGTGGAACTTTGGATCGTGGTTTATTTTAGTGATTGGGTCCATTATGATGGCGGGGACTTCAACCCGCACACCAATATCAATTGCTCCATATTTTGCTGCAATGTTATGACGCTTTACAACAGTGTTTACCCATTCTCCTCCAATCCTTCCTGGGGCTAGTAGTAAAAACTTCGAAAACAACTGCTTTCCATTCTTTAACGTTATGCCGCTACACACATTATTTTCGATCACAAGGTCATCTATTTCTGTATTAAGAAGGAAAGCGATTCCCTTTGACTTCAGATCATTTTCAAAGTTCTCAATAATATGCGGCGCATTGTCTGAACCCATGTGACGCTGGAGAATCTCTATGAAGTGGACGCCAACAGAAGCTGCACGCCTCTTTAAAGCTTCTACCTGCTCACCTGTGGGATTATAAACTTGTTCAGGTGCGCCGTATTTAAGAAATATGGAATCAACATAATCCACCAAGTCCCATGCCTTTTTGCTGTCACCTATTATAGCAGCTAAGTCGCCCCCTATGTCAGGGCGGAGGTTTAGAGTACCGTCAGAAAAAGTGCCAGCTCCTCCTACCCCGCACATTATATCACAGCTGGAGCATTGCACACAATACCCGAGGTCTTCCATCGGGCACTTGCGATCTTTTATGTCATGCCCTCTATCGACAACTAATACTTTTACGTAATTGTCGGTTAGCTCATTTGCTGCAAACATTCCAGCAGGGCCAGCTCCGATGATTATTACGTCCCAGTTTAAATCGTTTTCTAACTCAGTTTCTTTCATGTTACGTTACTATTTTTTCTAATTGATCGAGCTCAAGCGCCCGCTTAATTTCAAGTGCAAGCCTTCTTCCAGAACTCATCCGTGTTCTAAAAAGCGAGTTTCCGTATGGAGCACCCGAATAAGTGTGAATGTTCGTTCCGCCACCAATGCGAGTTGCGATATCATAAACGTAAAAGTCCATGTTTTGATCCACAATCGTCTGCAAGCAAAAAGGTCCTATTATAGAAGTATTGTAATGACGTTTAGAGAATGCTACAAATTTTTCTGCCATTAAATACACTTGTTCTAACAGCGATTCCCTTAAAGATGCATTAGCATGACCAACAATGACCATTAGCGGATCACGATGTTGTGCAGCAATTTCGAGCTGTTGCGCAGCTGGAATTCGTACCAAGCCATCTAAATTACTTTCAAATCTAAAGTCAACGCCAAGTAGCTCGATTTCATCGTCTATTGGCGAATAAAAAAAGTTGAAATTAAAAACGGGACCAATAATGTATTGCTCAATCCGTGCTTGACTAAGTGCTTCTTTTGTAATGATGTCGCGATCTAAGAGGCGTTGGGCTTTTTCGTCAAATTCTTCCGGAGATGCGGCAGTAAAGAAACCACGCTCAAGTGTCATATGTTTATGATGTAATTTCACCATTACTAGTGAATCAATGTCATTTTTGTTATTATATTGCTTTGGGATCGCTATACCAGCTTGTTGACTTACCCAGTAATAATTCTCTTTTTCTGTCTCTCTGTTTTCAATTTTAAGCATATCCCTCGTGCCTATTAGTGGCACCATAAAGTCATTTTCTACCTGCCGAATACCATTATAAACGACGAATGATCTGTTAGGGATGAATAACGTATTTTTCTTGATAAGCGTGCTTTGAATATCGTCATTCAACATAAGGTTAAACTTGTCCAAAACAATTGTCGCATCGACAAAGCCTTTTGTAAATCGATTTACTTCCCTTCTCTTAAAATACTTCGTATATAGCGCGTCACGTCCCTTTTGACAGATAACTAAATTTGGAATTCCTTCATCTCGCGCCCCATCGCAAATATCCAACGCCGAGTGTGAGCCAAGGACACCTATAGTTATATTATCCTTGTCATAAGCACTAATCTCATCTAAAATTTGCTCCCTTTTAATCATTTATACCCCTGCACATATTGCATGTATAGATATAAAACTTTTCAGATGTGCATAGTCAATAAGTCAGCACAAAGTTTTTGAGGCGCTTTACGATCAAAAATATTTCGCGTATAAGAGCTAATTTTAACTGTTTTTTGAATAATATTACAATATAAGTGACGTGGTTACTTAGAGAAAATGAAAGTGAAAAAATAACGCAACACGATCTCTATAAAGTCAACCGCTTGTAAACTTAAATAATGCTAATTGAAAATGATTTGATCAATGTAAATAAGTTCGTTCTAAAAATTCTTAAAGTTTGAAAAGGTTAATCTTTACCAATTCTAACTGGCAGTTGATCTTGGGATTGATTCATTTGTTCGTCTATATTCTTCAGCAGGCTAAGTCTGTCACCTATGTGCCAAATGTAGTTAAGCACGTCCTTGAGCAGTTCATCCACCCCATTTACGTCTCTATCGCTTCGCTTGAACATCCGGATCATATAATCAAGGTCTGTTAATACACCAGAGACATCTCCTAACTTTTCTAATAGGTCTTCATACGTAATAGTAACCTCAAACTTCATTCGTCCGTCTTCCATCACTTGTGGGGCTATTGCCCTTCTGATCATTTGTTTTGTCTCCTATGGTAGAAAAATAAAATTAATAAGTAGTAGCTTCGCAAGCATTTTTTGCTACTACTTTTTCATTGAATACAAGACTCAGACTTTCACATAGAGCTTGCCTTTGCCGAGCTCCGCGTGATCACCGTTAAAGACTTTGAATCCGGTTGCTTTACCCTCACACTCAACTTCTTCCTCACCATTTGGCGAGAAGCCTGGCAGCATGGCTTCAATGGTGCCAAGAACATAGATATTACCTTTAATCATCTGCCCACCAACTCGTCCAGGTGAGTTGCCGTAAATGATGATCTTTCCCCCGGGGTCTTTTGAACCAGCTCCTTTCCCAGCGTGAATTCCAGCGTTGAGATTAACGTTGCCTTCAATTATTATGGTACCGCCCATTATGTAATCGCCAACAGTATACCCCGCGTTGCCTTTAACCCTTATAGTGCCGCCCTTCATCCCTCTCCAATCACCGCGATAAGATCCTCCTAAGTAATCTCCTGCATTGCCTTCGATGATTAGCTCGCCACCTTCCATTTGAATGCCTGCAAACGAGTCTGCATTGCCTTTAACTCGGATCCTTCCACCCTTCATCCACGCGCCGCAGTACATATCAACGTCGCCCTGACAGAGAACAGCACCTGTAGTCATCTTTGCTCCGATATATTTAACCCTCGGCACGTTTCCGTTGACAACGATTCCTTGATCTTCAGGTGCTTCTGCGACAGAACCGGTTATTTGGAAGAATTTGCCAAGTGGCCACGTCGTGTTGCCCTCCCACACTTCTAATTCGGCAATGTCTTTAAGAGACTTGCCAGCAAAAATGTCTGGACAGATCACGTCAGCTTCGAGCACGAGGTATTTCTCGTTGTTCGGCGTAAGCGTTATTTTCTCCACTCAGTTTTCCCCCTGCCACGTTTTCTCATTTTTCCCTTTACAATACGCGTCTCTCATCAAATCAACCGGACCAAGAACCGGCCCTGTAGTCTTTTCTACATTAACCCGTAAGTTTTTATATTTTGGACTACCTGTGGATTCGGTTAGAGGTGTCACTACGATGTTCGCCCAGAGTCCTCGTGGTATAAAAATTTCTCCCTTCTGCTGACGATCATCTTTTTTTGCCTTACAAACAACGCAGTCTCCGTACTCATTGGTTACTTTGACAAACCAAGGTTTCCCAAGTGCTTCGAAATCTTCGGGATTGATATTACAGTACGCTGCTTCACGAGTATAGTCACTGGTGAACTTCCTTCCGCCTTTGATGACCGCACCTTGAAAGGCTGTTCCACCCGTGTTGAGAATAATTTCCAATTTTTTCACCTCATGTCGCTAATTCCTACTCACTGCGCATCACGAGCTTATCCAACCCTCGTGCAAACGCTTCTTTAGTGATCGTATCGCTGCCACTTTTATCAACAGTTGTTGATTCTGAAGCCTCTTTTCTCTTTATGGCTTCAAACAGTTGCTTCAACGTGTCTTCATTTGATTCAGTGAAATCAAACGGCGGCTTACAAAAGCTTCTTGCATGTATAGGAACGTTGTCCATCCGATAGAAAGAACCTTCACATTCCATCGCATCTAAAACTCCGGGTAATACTACATCGCTGATAAATGCTTGTGGTCCTTCTGCTGTTTCTATTGATACGACGGGAATTTCAAACAGTCGTTCAACAGCTTTCTTCGGTAAATGTGCTCCTAGATCTGCGCACATGACAAAACATGCATCTACTTCTCCTCTGGTGAGCGCATCAACACACGAGTACTCACCAGGTTGGTATCTAGGCTCACCTCTGGAAAAGTCCACTGCAAACGGAAAACCACATTGCCACGAAAGCACTTCGTTGAAACCGGCTACATTACAGTGACCTCTGTTGGCGAGTATAACAAATTTCGAGAACTTATTAGCTATCTGGGTCAATCGCATTGCCATTGAGGCATTGTAATGTTTACCTATAGTACTTGCAATCCCCAAACCAACCCAAATCACACCAAAATTGGCAGCTTTAATCATATCAGCCATTTTGTAAAGAGTTTCCTTGGATATCCCAGTTACCTCTTCCACTGAATCATTTGGTTCAAACCCTTGCAGAATCGTAGCTACCGCATTGAGAACTTCATAATCTTTGCCGGGCTTTAATTGGACGTGTAAGTCAGCGTGCTCTGCCGTCGTTGAACGTCTAGGATCTACTACAACTACTTTTCTACCCTTATACCCTTGTTGTGTAAAAAATCCTCGAACGAATATAGAATGGCGGCTTAAATGGCGCGGATGGGAATCTTCAGGATTGCATCCCCAGTAAATGTCTAAGTCAGCACGATTTCTGCACTCTCCAAGAGTACACTGTACTTGTCCAACATCTTGTATAGCCATTACAGTAGGTCCGTGGCAAATTGTTGCATTACCATCAACAAGACCGCCGACGTGTTCAGCAATTTCAATACCTACGGCCATTGCTTGGGTTGCTGTTTCTGAGCCTATGAAAAAAAACGGTCTTTTTGCTGTAGTTAGTATATCAGCAGCTCTTTCAATCGCTTCCTCCCAGCTCGCATCTTTTCCATTTATTTTTGGTTTTTTTATCCTATGCGAACTGCGCAATTCTCTGAATTTTGCGTCACCCATGACGCACGCATTCCGTGTTGTCACAGCATCTTCTGTAAGTTCGACATAAATGTCATCACAAGATATTCCACACACGGGACACGTGACATCGTCACATATTATTTTCTCGTCTGTCGTTAAAACCGGTTCAGAAGTCAAGATCACACCTCAGTTTGTTAGATTTTTTCGCCATTTTTCAAAGGTTCGTTTTAAACATCGAAAAGAATAGTAGTTGTTTGATCAACATAGTGTTTCTAGAAAGCTACTCTTTTCAGTAGTCAATGCCCAGTACTGTTTCGCTTTTGTAATCGCCAGTTATTTTCGATGTACTGTCAGAATATTGGTGTATTGCACCCGATATTACCTTACAATAAGATTGATATATATTTTTCGTCATATATATTTATCGATCACACGGAACAATCATATTGCAATACATAGTAACCTATAAACGAGATTTGCATGAACGCCCAAAGTTGGAATAAATTAAACTATCTGTTAAAAAAGAATAATGTGAAGCCTGAAATAAGATCATATATTAGAGAATGCGTAAAGTTTCACGGTTTTCCTGCTGCAGGTCTATTAATTAGCGTCTTTATGGTAGATCTAGCTCTTGAAAAACTTGGAATAAGCAGAGACGAAAAAATGTATGCTGTTTCTGAAACCCCGAAATGTGCTCCAGATGCACTCCAAGTTATAACGCATTGTACAATTGGAAATAATGGACTCAGAATAATAAATACTGGAAGATTCGCAATCACCCTCAACAAACAAGCACATGATGTGACCGCGGAAGGAGTCAGAGTCTACATTGATGCAGCGAAAGCACATAATTATCCTGTCCTAAATGCTTGGTATACCAATGACCCGCGCCACAGAGATAGGGTGGATGCTCCTGCATTATTAAAAGAGATACTCGAAGCTGGCAAGAATATTTTATCTTGGGAATTTGTAGAAGTTTACGTGCCAAAAAAGAAGAAATGGGGTGCCATTATGTGCTCAAGCTGCCGTGAATTTGTGCCTGACTATAGCATTCAGAATGGATTATGCCAAGCTTGCATACACGACTGCTACTATAGCAAAACATCCACGCACGAGACATAAGCGATATTACAATTTGCTTGCTTGTAATCAACTGCTTTACTATGCTAAAGTAGGCACAGACATTGAAGATTATTACAATTGCATTTTTATGGGAGGTTATTCGATCATAAGCCTACTAGACCTCACACCTTAGGGCGAACCTATCCAGAAGTTTAACCAGTAATATGAGTGTATAGTTGGTACAGCTGAATATACTTTTTGGACCGATCACTTACGCACTTAAAGTATCTCTCATTTATGGTTCTTATAAAAGGTTGTTTCTTGCAAGCGCAATAAGAAGTGTTACGCCTTTTATATCTAAATGTCAATATGAGAAGTCTAACATTGATAGAAGAACAAATGGACGAAGTAGGATATCAGACAGAGTTTAACAAAAGACAAAGTTCAACTTAGCAGCTATAATCTGAAACATGAGTTTGCTTTCGTAACGGTTAGAATTTTTCATCTCTGTCAAACCCCGGTTCTAAAACAAACGGTTCTTGTTTGTATCGTTTGAAACGATAAGTCTTAACTAAGAGCGGCGTCGAGACTACAACTGTATGCAAGTTTTTAGCAAAATTACTGACAAACAAAAACTAAAATGGTTTTCGGCACCAACTTAAAGTTGAATTTAATTATATACGATCCGACGCCGGCGCAAAAAAAGTAACTCCGGTTAGCGATTTAATAATGACGATAATGATAAATGAAACTGTAACGAGGATTATCGCGAGTGAGATAGCCGCATCTAAGTTGCTTTCTAATGCTGAGTAAACAGCAAGAGGCATTGTCTGCGTTCTGCCTTGAAAATTGCCTGCGAACATAATCGTCGCGCCAAATTCGCCCAGTGCTCGCGCCCAAGCCATAATAGCCCCGGAAACAAGACCATTCATCGCTATTGGCACAGTTATTCTGAAAAAAACACTAAGGGGCGTAGCTCCAAGGGTCCTCGCTGCAGCCTCAAATTCACTATTGACATCCTCAAAGCTTGTTTTAGCCTGACGTATGTAAAACGGAGAAGAGACAAAGACCTGTGCCATAATCACAGCAAGAGTAGTAAATGCTATATCGAAACCAAAAGCGCTGAAA
The DNA here is from genome assembly GCA_035624185.1 of Candidatus Acidiferrales bacterium. GTDB lineage: Archaea > Halobacteriota > Bog-38 > Methanoflorentales > Methanoflorentaceae > DASPRZ01. The sequence continues at coordinate 3,933 of DASPRZ010000018.1, read as the reverse complement.
TATTGTCCGATCAAACCTCTCCTACCAAATGCCATTAGAAGCCCTAAACCCGCCACGGCCGGAGGCAACACGACGGGGAGGTCTATTAGAGTATCTACTAATTGCTTTCCCAAATATCGATGACGAGCATTAATATAAGCGATAGGAGTACCAAGAGCAATCACAATAATTAATGAAGAAAAAGACGTCAGAATACTCAATTTTATTGCCTCTACAACTACTTCAGTCGTAAGAGACTCGAGAAAACCGTCAAGTGAGATCCGGAAAAAAAGAGATACAATAGCAAGACCAATAAATGCAATGAAGATTCCAAAAGCCAGATAGATAGTGAAAAACAACGCTCTTCTTACTAATCTATCATTTAAATTTACGTTATTTTCGCGAATATTTATTCTTTTGCGTAATATATTCATACTTTTGTAAAATGCGCTTTCCCTGAAAAGGACAAGTTAACTAATGAAATCCTGAGCGAAACTGGGGCCTTTCACCGTTCCACACCATGATCACGACTGCATTACAATCTTGAGCGTATAAACTACAATTACTTTTTTAATTTTATCCTTTACTCTGAGGGTATTATATAAAAACCATGCGAGGTGGTTTAAAGATTGTCTAGCTTGCGCAGAATCGCAATAGTAAATGCAAGACTGCGCTAAATTGTATTGTTCTGGTTGTCTTGAAATGCCCGTAGCGTAAGTCCTTCTATGTTGTGTTTGTCGATGCTGATAATCTTGTTCGATTGATCTTTTTGTGTTTAGAGCGTCAGAATATTAGATAAATCACACATCGACTTCTTAAAGAGTCACCGTAGTTACAATGTTGTTGATATGGGGCCTACACGACGCACTTGATGGCACTTTGTTTTTGTAACCTGAACAATACGCAATTTCATTCACCATTTATTGCGGAAGAGTTTTTTTTTGCTCGGGCGGCATCATTCAGCTCTATGACCATCTTTATCCAGTTTTGCGATGCCTGGCGTGTTTATGATGCGTGCAGAATTAGGACTGCACAAAAGTTACTTCAAGCTTCTATGAGAGATTAAATAGACTAGTCGTATCTCTTTGCAACTATTCTAATTAATGATATAATGTCGCCATAATGGAAACTTTAGTGGCATTTTTGCTCAATTAGATATATTACTGTAATATTATTGTAGTTTCTTCAAACAATCCAAATCTTTTCGGTTTATAAATTACAATAGTTAATCAGTTGTTACTGGTGAACGTAAGTATAGACTAATTTAACGGAAGATTTTGTATTTGTAACTACAATCTCGTCCAGCAAAGTTAAAGAAACAGTAGTTAGTTATCTCGATTATAGATGAAACAACAATTTGCAGGCAATGTGCGAGAATATTTAATGTACATAGCTGGTGAGTGGACACGATCATCAAGCGAGGATACGATTGAAGTTCGCAATCCCTACGACAATAGCACATACGCCCTCGTTCAGAAGGGTAATAACAAGGATGTTAGAAAGGCTATAGACTCTGCGTACTCCGTAAAAGAAACGTGGGGGGATACTGCACCAATTGAGCGTGCGGACTATATCTATCGTTTATATGATTTGATGACTTCAAGGAAAGATGAATTGAGAGATGCATTAATCACTGAGAGTGGATCAACGTACAAAAAAGCTTCAGTTGAAGTCACAGCTACACTTCGAACAGTAAGAGCTGCAGCAGAAGAGTCACAAAGAGTTGTAGGGGAAACAATCTCGTCTGATGTTAGAAAAATTTCAGTAACGGTAAGACATCCTGCAGGGGTAATAGCAGCAATAACACCATTTAATTATCCGCTTTTGTTATCAATGAAGAAGTGTCTTTCAGCATTAGCCGTTGGCGACACTGTTGTCCTCAAGCCTGCAAGCGCGACCCCAATTACTCAATTGAAGGCTGCTGAATTAATCGATGCAACACGCCTGCCTTCAGGAGTCTTTAACATCGTTACTGGATCAGGAAAAGCTATTGGAAATGAACTCGTCACTAATCCTAAAGTAGCACACGTTTCGTTTACAGGATCATATGAGACCGGAAAACGAATTGCAGAGAGAGCTGCTAAAACTTTAAAAAGAGTCACTCTTGAACTAGGGGGCAGCGACCCTTTGATAATCTTAAGAGATGCTACTTTAGATTATACGGTCGATACAGCTGTTTTTGGCGCATTTTTTCATCAAGGGCAAGTGTGTATCTCTGCAAAACGAATCATAGTTGAAGAAGCAATTGCTGCAGATTTTGTTGAGCGATTTGTTAGCCGAGTTAAAAATCTTAAAGTTGGAGATCCTCGTAGTGCAGACACCGACATAGGCCCCTTAACTACGAGAGCACAATTGAAGAGAATCGATGCTCAAGTAAAAGATGCGATTGACAAAGGAGCAACCATACAATGTGGAGGTAGACATGAAAACCAACTATACTGGCCAACTGTAATCACTGACGTGAAACGGGATATGAGAATATATAGTGAGGAAGTTTTTGGACCGGTAAGGCCGATTATAATAGTAGCTGATGAAAATGAAGCGATAGAAGTAGCAAATGATACAATGTACGGTCTCTCATCTGGAGTTCTGACTAACGATCTTAATAAAGCCATTATGATCGCCAAAAAACTAGAGTGCGGAATGGTTCATATAAATGACTCACCACTTCACTTTGAACCACGTGCTCCCTTTGGAGGGGCAAAATGCAGCGGCTTTGGACTAGAAGGTGGTAAATATTCTACTGAAGATCTTACTGAAATAAAATGGATAACAATTCAAATCGGGCGCCGAAATTTGCCAATATAAGGTTTTAATACCGTAATCATAAATTTCTTATGTTTTTGTCCGTTGTCTCTTCAACTAACGTTAAATATCACCAAAAAGTCGATCGTCGTCAGCGATCACATACACATTTGAAGCTTTAAATAACACTTTAATCTCTCTATCTTTCGACAAGAGTAGGAATTCCGATGACCGTTTAGTAATGAGAGCATTCAGCATAAATCCGCAGTCAATTTTCACTTTATTAATTGGCCCTAGGGGAATTATTTGCTTTACTTTCCCACTGAAGATATTTCTAGCACTTGAAATAGTTTCACCAACTTGTAGCGTAATATTTTCTGGCCTAATTCCGAGAGTTACCTTATTTCCTACAGCAATGTCGGAGACAGCTTCTATAATAGCGTTTCCTACGTCAACAGAAATAAGACCGTCGCAATTGGCTTTTACGATGCCCTTAAATATGTTTTCCATGCCTACAAATCGCGCGATCAATTCATCTTGCGGTTTGTCAAAAACTTGATCTGAAGCACCTACCTGAAGCAATCGACCGTCATGCATGATCCCTATTCTGTCTGCCAAGACAATTGCTTCAACTTGATCATGCGTGACATACAGAGTAGTTATTCCAACTTTTTCAATTATTTCCTTTATCTCATCGCGAAGAGTCTCTTTCGTCCTTGCATCAAGTGAGCTCAGCGGTTCATCAAGCAATAGAATTTTCGGTTCCAATATCAAAGATCTCGCAAGTGCAACTCTTTGTTTTTCCCCGCCGCTTAACGTCGTTGGATGCCTATCTCTAAGTTGCACTATGTCTAGAAACTCCATAAGGTCACCTATTCTGTTCTCCACGTTTGGAATCTTATAATACCTCGTGCCAAATTTTATATTCTTGAGCACTGACATATTGGGGAATAATGCAAAGTCCTGAAACATGTATCCAACACGCCTTTTTTCAATTGGTAGAAATGTCACATCTTCACCATCTAAGAGAACTTTGCCTGTATTTGGATAACTGAATCCAGCTATAAGATCCAACAAAACAGTCTTTCCGGCGCCGCTTGGGCCTAAAATTACGAAAAATTCCTCACTTTTTACTTTTAGGTTTATATCCTGAAGGTTGAACTGCCCCAACTTTAGATACGCATTCTGAACTTCTACTGATGTCATTCT
>DASPRZ010000016.1:0-10904 GCA_035624185.1 Candidatus Acidiferrales bacterium | reverse complement strand
CCACGCCAATGAGCCAGTCTGACGAGATCATGATTAAACTTATTGAAAAAGGTGTCGCGCTTGAAAAGTTTGAGTATGTTGGAGACGTTGAGAGCTATATGCGAGAGGAATATTCAATAGCTATGGCGAAAGATTTCACGGAGAATATCCTTCCATCTGCGATCTACAATGAACGTAAGACCCGTGGTTATTTCGCTCATCCTATGTTTACAGGAATCGTAAATAAAATTCTCCCATACGAGGTTGTAAAAAATATCATGGCTGTTTATCTCGTGCCAATAAGTATAAAAAGGCAGATTGGGTGCTATTATGTTCATGTGCTGAGAAACGATAAGTGATTTTCACCTTGCTCCCTTTTTTAATTGTAGCCCTTTTTAATAGTAGCACATGTAGGAACACTTTGTCTTTTTCCTTCCTGCCTTGACGTTATAAATGAGGATCGTCTTAAACAGCGTTAAAGCTTTATCAATGCTATTATTTATTAGCTGTTAAGACTCGCAGCCCACTTTATAGAGTAATATCTGATGATCGACAGAAAGATCAAGAGATGCGGACACTATGACGACTGCGTCACAATCTGTCCGACGGATTTGATAGAACTTATTGAATCCGGTCTCACAATAGGCGACATGTGCGCATGATGTGCGATGTGCATAACGGTCTGTCTGGTAGGAAATTTAACGGCGGAGAAAGAATCATGAGGGAAGAGTACGATGTCATCGTTGTCGGGGCGGGGCCAGGGGGCTCCATCGCGGCGCGGACTGCTGCAGCAGACTGCGATGTGTTATTAATTGAGAAGAGACAGGAGATTGGGGCGCCGGTGCGATGCGCCGAGTTTGTTCCCAAAGACCAATTCTTGAAGGCCTCCAAATACATCCAGCTTAATAAAAAATGGATTGCAAGCGAGATCAATGGAATCCGAATGAATGCTCCTGATGGCACGACGTTTGAAGCATCAGGAGAGACACTGGGAATTGGGGGAGGGTTTGGATATGTTTTGGAGCGCAAAATCTTCGACCGACAGCTTGCGAAGGACGCGGCACGAGCTGGTGTGGATATCATGGTGCGAACACGTGCTACGGGGCTTATTATAGAAGATAGCCATGTAAAGGGCGTTAAGCTCAATCGGCTTGGTGAGGACTTTGAGGTCCGCTCAAAGGTGGTTATCGGCGCAGACGGCGTCGAATCACAGGTCGGACGGTGGGGTGGGATCAACACCACCCTCAAGCTCAAAGATATCGGGAGCTGTGCCCAATACTACTTGGAAAATGTCGATATTGCGAAGAACGTGTTTGATTTCTACATAGGTTCAGAAATTCCGGGTGGCTATGCATGGATATTTCCAAAAGGCGCGAGAGCAGCAAATGTAGGGCTTGGCGTGCTTGGGAGCAAATTGGCTGCTAAGAGACCCATAGAATACCTCAACGAGTTTGTAGCGAAAAAGTGTCCTGGAGGGCAACCCGTGGAACTGGTGATGGGGGGTGCCCCTTTAAGTGATGCGCTTAAGACCTTAGTGAGGAACGGCTTGATGCTCATCGGCGATGCAGCGCGTCACACCGAGCCAATTACTGGCTCGGGGATTCCCAGCGCTATCAGAGATGGTATGATGGCGGGAGAAGTCGCTCAGAAAGCTGTGCACGCGAACGATTCGTCTGTCAGGGTGCTTCGTGAATACGAAACGAGGTGGCGCAACTCATTTGGCAGAATACATTGGGGTATGTATAAAATAAAAGAATTCATGGTGAAGCTATCAGATGATGAACTAAACAGGATTACACGGGTATTCCAAGGCACGATGCGTGAGGAGCTAAGTATTAGGGGGATTACGATGCGTCTACTTAAAAAGGATCCGAGGCTCCTTCTCACTATACGTCACCTTTTATTTTGAGAGAGAGACGATTGTGTTATACGATGTAGAAAGGATACCAAGTTCATAAAGATTTCCAGAAAAAAAGCACATTAACAGACAAGTTCGATTGTGCGCTTTCTGCAAAACTTTATAAGAAACTAAAATATAATTATTTTTTGATGGCAACGAGCAGTTCGACTGACACGGTAATTGAAAATCAAATCGCAGATTACGATGATGATCTTGAACTACGCCTTAAACAGATTGGCCGTATACTTGATATATCAAGCATCATTAACGGATCACAGGAGAAGCCGCATATAATTAACTATTTTGAGGAGACCAAAACCCTATACAGATTTTGGCATAGCTGGGAAGGATATCTTCATTTCGGGATTAGTTACGACGGGAAACATAAAAGAGAGAATTTCAAAGAGCAAGCAAGAATTGTTGAGAGATATATCCACGATAGTGACGCCAAAAACGTGCTGGAACTTGCATACGGGATGGGTACTAACACCGCATTTCTGGCGCGCCGGAACCCCAACGTCGCGTTTGATGGAGTTGACCTATCACACAAGCCTTTGAAACGCTATGCAAAGATACCAAACGCACACTTTCAGCTCGGCGACTACCACGATTTAAGCGCCCTTGAGGACAATACCTACGACGTCGCCTTTGTTGTGGAGGCGTTGTGCTATTCTACAAATAAATTGCAAGTCTTTCGCGAAGTAAAGAAGAAATTGAAAAAAGACGGCCTTTTCATCGTTATAGATGGGTATCAAAAAGATCGTGCAGCCCCACTGAGTCCGTCTGAATCTTTGATGTGGGAACTTATTTGGAAGGGCTTTGTGATTCACAGGCTTGAACATATCAAAGACGTTGAGAGCTATATGCGAGAGGGATATTCAATAGTCGCAGCAGAAGATATCACGCAGTATGTCCTTCCATCTATGATTATTCATGAACGTAAGAGTCATGATGTTTTCTCTCATCCTATGTTTGGAAAAGTTGTCAAGAAACTTTATCCATATGAATTTATGAAAAACATCATGGTAATGTACCTTCTACCAACAAGCATAAGAAGACAGATCTTTTGCTATTATATTCACGTGCTAAAAAACGATAAGTAATCTCAAATACTCTTAGCTGAATCCGTCTCGATGAAATCAGTCAGCGCGAGCAACAAGCTCTTAGCTTCACTTGCCCTCAATTTTTGAATCCCCTGCCGTGCCTCAAGGAGGTACCGCTTTGATATCTCTCGAAGATGCTCCCCTTTCTCCTCGTCCTTTTCTACGAAACTTGCGGTATCCGCCTCCGCATCCTGTTGCTGATCCGCTAGGTCATCCCAGATTTGAAATGCCATGCCAAACAATCTTCCGTAATTGGATAACGCTTTTATTTCATCTTCACGAGCTCCGGCGATTACCGCCCCGAGCGTCGCCGACGCTTCATAAAGACACGCGGTCTTTTTCGATATTATATTGAGGTACTCGGCCTCGCTTTCCGGCCGCTTTTGTTCGCGCACGACAATCTCCTCTAGTTCTCCTTCGCACATCGTGGACGCCGTGCGCGCCAAAGCCTGTCCGACTCGATGATCTTCGTACTGCGCGACTATGTTGAGAATAACCGAAAAAACAAAATCTGTACTTAAGAGAGCCAATTCGTGATCATATGCGGCATGAAACGATTTTGACCCTCTTCTGAGCAAATCCCCATCAATGATGTCATCATGTATGAGGGACTGCATGTGCATGAGCTCTATCGCAACCGCTGCGGGAAGTGGATCCTTCTTCCTCCCATTTGCACTTTCAAATGCAAGGAGCAGAATTATCGGTCGCAGACGTTTGCCACTTTTTAACGCAAACGTAAACGGCTTAAATAAAGGGGAGTCCTTGTGCTGATGCAACTCCTTTGAAATAGCATTATCGACTGTAACGCGGTAGTTGTCAATTTTGGTTAAAAAAACATCTGTAAAGACATTTTCTGCGATTTCGTCCATTTGTCCTCCGATTTAAATCGAGAATCGTATCAGAACAACGACTCAATGTAGAGTCATCCATGTATTTACGATTATCCCATATTTTATATAGGTATGGTTAAGTGCAAGTCAAAAATAAACTCAAGTCGGTGTGCCTCCCGTATCTCACTGATGGCCATGGCCTGAAGTTTGGCGCATACGTCGATGAGCGCGCCTATCATGGCTTCTGAGAGAACGAGGTGCCGGTGCGACTGCTGACCAGTTCGCAGAGTCTGGAACGATTCGGTAAAATGATGTAATGGAAAGAGATAAATAGACTATTAGGAATAAAATGGATGGATAAAAATAGAATAAATACCCCGAAATGGAACGCAATTTCATACTACTTATAGGAGAGAGTGGGTATAACGGTGTCCCAAGTATCTATTGGAGAGGTGTTATTTGGTCATGCTGCACCTGCCGAACCCACACTGAAAAATAGAATTATAGGGTTTGTAGAGCTGCAGCGGCCAGCGATAATTGTACTACCATTTTTCCCACTTGTATTTTCTACCGCGGCTCTGGCGGGAGCACGTCTTGATGACCCACGGTGGCCAATCGGGCTTGTAATGGTGTATCTTCTCACGGCCGCAAATCTTATAATAAATGACTTAGGTGACGCGGAGCGGGATCAGCAGAAGTGGCCGCAGCGGCCACTGGCAACGGGGTTGATCTCAAAGAATGAGGCAACGCTCTATGTTTTCATACTGACCGGAATATCGTTCGCGATAGCACTTTTGGTCTTCAATTGGCTCAGTGCGGCAATAATTGTGTTGGTTTTTGTAACGCACTATATTTATGCGCGGTATACGCGTGACCACATCGGTTATCTCACCGTGGTCGTTCCTGCGGGGATAATTCCTTTAGCAGTGTGGGCGGCCATCTCCCCAGGGACTATTTTAACCCCGGTGCCCTGGCTGCTGGTTGCTCTTCGGGTGTTCTATGACGTGGGGTTAAACACCGCTAATGAAGCGACTGATCAAGTGTCGGTCAAACCGTTCTTGGTCCGAGTCAAGCCCTTCATGGAGAAGGTGGACTACAGTATAGGTGTCTTGGCCTCGTTGGTCATTGGCATACTGCTCATCGTTTACGCACAGTTGTCGTGGCTCTATTTGACCGTATTAGTTGTAACAACGGTATGTGCGCTTACTGCGGTAAAAAGTGTGGGAACCCAACGGTCTCCGGAAGCGGTAGGAAAGAATATTATGACCTTTGTAATTAGCATGGCCATCTCTCTGTTAGGCTTGGCAGCCTTTGCTTGGATCAAGTAAGTAGGTTTTGCTAATCCGTTTAGGTAGCGAAATCACCTATTGATCATTTCATGAGTTAAAACTGTGATTTGGATCGATGGGCCGTGGAGGATCTACCCACAGAGACATTAAACAAACGAAGTAGGGTATTTCGACCGTAGAGAAGTTCTGTCGGATGTTAGATCTCGATATACCCATTCTTATTTTCTACATGGCTTTGGTGTCCACCCCACTCGGCCTGCTCTGGAGTTGATCTTCAGAGGGCAGCTGCGCTCAGGTCATAGTATCCTCAACACAATGCAGACGTTAACGATTTAAGGCGAGAACTTGCGGGGGGACATAACTAAGTACGTTTTTCTTTTTAATAACCTGCCAAAGCGGACGTACCCTAACGGCGACGATTTAACCCGATACTCTCGCATTTTTTACACGTAAAACAAGGGTATTACGCTTGTATGAGCAGGAGCCTGAAAGAAAGGTTTATTGATAGATGCGTCAAGTGTTACCAGAGCATGGACATATCGCTCCTTATCGCGCTGGTCGTATTCCTCATCACATACGCACTGTTAGCGACAGAAAAGATTGATAGAACGCTCATTGTGATCGTTGGAAGTCTTATACTCCTTATCACTGGTATTTTATCCTTAAGTGATGCCATCAATTACGTGAATTGGGAAACAGTCGGACTTCTTTTTGGGATGTTCATCATTGTGGTGGTCTTGTCTGACGCAGGATTTTTTTCGTATCTCGCGCTTGTTCTGGCAAAAAAGTTGAAGTACAGACCACGAACGATTTTCATCGTATTTCCCCTGATGGCAGGTGTGTTGGCCTTTTTTATTAATAGCATCACGGTGATGCTCTTCCTAGCAACGCTGACAATCGGAATATCAAAATTATTAAAGATAGATCCTGTCCCCATTACGGTAGCCGAGGTGATCCTCGCCAACACCGGGGGGGCATCCTCGCTCATCGGAAATCCTCCAAACGTGATATTAGGGACGCAACTCGGATTTGGGTTTAACCAATTCGTCGCCAACAACGGCCCAATTGCTTTGCTCACCTCGCTCTCTTCCATAGGCCTGTTATACGCATTTAATAAGAAATCACTGCCCACACGCGCCCCAATAGAGCTGGAAACTATCGTCAAAATGTCTCCAGACGATGCGATCACTAACAAGAGGATGCTCAAACTGGGCCTCGGTGCGTTATTCCTTGCTATTTTGCTTTTAATTATACAAGGATATCTCGAGAGCGCCTACCATGTCCCTTTAACGGTCGCACTCGCGGCATTAATCCCCGCGTTTGCGTTATTGCTCGTCGGAGGGGGCGATAGTGCAGACATCATCAAGAGGGTGGATTATGACGTCTTGCTCTTTTTTATCGGCCTCTTTATTTTAGTTGGGGGATTAGTAAAAACGGGGGCGGTCACACTGTTTGCCAATGGACTAGTACACCTCGCAGCGGGGAGTTCTATTGGCTTATTATCGCTTGTACTGTACGGATCGGGAGCGATAAGCGCCCTTGTGGATAACGTCCCCTTTGCACTCACCATGAGCTATGTGATAAAAGATCTGTCACTTGTACCGTTATCTCTGACGACCTCGCTACTGGTGTGGACGGTTTCATTGGGGACTAATATCGGAGGCAATGCCACGCCCATCGGAGCGTCGTCAAATGTCCTTGCGTATAGTTCATTGGAAAAGCACGGAGTTCTCGTCGGATGGATTCGGTGGATGAAAATAGCAATTCCCCCCACAGTGCTGGCGTTAGTCTTATGTAACGTGATACTGTATATCAAATACTTGATTGGCTTTTATTGACAGAGATGCGCCATGAAAATTCTCATCTGCACAGATGGATCGAATACTTCAAATGAGGGGATTAAATGTGTAGTGGGCGCACTGCGTAAGGACAATGCGTACACGGTGCTGTATGTTCTTTCTGAACACGGGATCTACTACAGTTATAAGAGCATTTTTAAGGAGGACTTAGAAAAAATTGAGGGACTCTTTGGAGGAATTGGCTCAGAAAAGGAGGCCGCGAAAAGACTCTTTCTTTCTCCTGTGTGTGATTATATGAAGAATGACGGGTTTACTGTAAGAGGAAAAGTACGAGAAGGACACGTCGTGGAAGAGATCTTGGATGAAATAGATGAAGAGCGATATGACATGGTAATGCTTGGTGATAAAAAGGGGTTTTCGCCAGCGCACTTATTACTCGGTAGTACGGTATCGGAGGTCATGCACAGAGCGAACGTATGCGTTATGGTGATAAAACCACAAGCCACCAGCCCTTGACCACCCAATGTAGTGCGGCAAGGAGGACACCAAGTTAAGGTGATAATTTTGGGTTTCGAATCTGGTGAAGAGAAAGAGGAAGAGAAAAAGAAGAGATTCAAGCTCAGGAATCACGATAACTCTATCATTGAGCTTCCGTTTTTGTATGCTACAGCGAGCAGCTGCTGTCTGGTCATGACTCTTTTGCGGGGGCTCTTCCATAACTATTGCCATTGCAGACCGATAGGTGTCACCCGATCTTGCCAACTTACAGTGTTCGGAGTAGTTGACGGCAGGCCGATAGAGGATTTAAGACCAATCGATACAATGTGGCGACCAGAACAGAACAGAATGACGAGGAGCCAAGACTAATGGAGCTTGACAATAACAAATCATCCGAGGTAGATACAGTAGACAAGGCGTTGCATGATGATGATCCGTGCGTTCGTGTAATGGCCGTCAAGTTCCTTGCGCGAATGAGCACTTCAGCTGTTCTCCCCCTCATCGATGCTCTAAAGGACGAGGATTCAGATGTTCGATGGGCAGCTGCGGATGCGTTGGGCACTATAGGAGACGCATCAGCGGTCGAAGGGCTGATTGAAGCACTGCGTGACAAAGATCCAGAGGTACGGCAAAAAGTCACTGAGACGCTCGGCACTCTTGGTGATGCCCGTGCGGTCGAAGCGCTCATCGAAGCGTCACGGGAAGCAGAGCCTCTCGTGCGCTACGCTGCGATCATCGCGCTCGGGAAGATCGGACATAGTGGAGCTGTCGGCCTGCTCAGTGATGCCCTCTGCGACGATGACTGGGAACTCCGCAAACGGGCAGCGTGGGCGCTTGGAAAGATTGGCGATCGTAAAGCTGTTGCTCCTCTTATTGCAGCCTTATGCGATGACCATCCCGTAGTTAGAAAACGAGCGGCTGAAGCGCTTGGCTCTATTGGCGATGTACGGGCTATCGATCCTCTCGAGAATGCAACGCGCGACAGTGATCCGTTCGTTCGAGAAGTCGCCGTAATCGCACTGATAAAGCTACAACATTATTAACGAAGGCGATATGGGTAAGTACGTGCTCGAGATGTCGTGACAAAGCATCTCCTTAGTCACTATCAAGGTCAAGGAGATCCTGAGATGTAATAGTCATCACGTACATGTGCAGAACGCCGGTTATTTTCTGCTGCGTGAGGGAAGTGAAGAGATGAGCTTATGCTCGCGCAGGGCACAGAACTGTCATAGAACACAGCACACCTATCTCGTCGAATGTGGTACTCCTGCTCCGATCGAGACATGGTTCGAAAAGCTTCACGCCAATTTGCACGTTAGTCCGTTGTTCGCCCTGAACTTGATCACACTACCTATGAGGTTCGAGAAGACTTGGGTGAGCTGCGTCTTGGGCCCACTATCATAGGCAGGGTAGCTTGGGCACAGTGATCCCGCCCCGACCCTTCGATGGCAGAGACGTCCGGGCTTCGTACGGTATCGCGTCATACGATATCATAGTGTTTTAATTTTTATTTATGTATCTTTGGAACATCGCAGGCAGAGCTCCTTGCAACTTTCGTGGGAGGTTGGAGAGAGGGGAGATGTTGGTATGGGTGGACTACTAAGCGTCGAGGTAGCAGCTCCTTAAAAATGACCCTGTGCGAACACTCTGGTATCAACATTTAGTTGACGTTGGATCGTTATGTTTTTTTCCTATTGCCTCATTTTCATCGCCCTATGTGAATATCCTCGATACAACCATTCGCCGATAAAACAGAGGGTGAGGGTGATGACAAGCGCGTACAATGCTGCTGGTGAGTGACCTATTTCGTAGTAAACGAGGATTCCAAAAAAAGTGAGACTCGCAATGACAGTTAATGACAGAATAGAAGGCCTCGCGCCAGTATTTTTATACAGTCGTAGATGAGCTACATTGACCGCTACAGTAATCAGGAGAATAGAGGAGCTCCCTAGCACAGCAATTCCGCTTAAATCGAAGAAGTTTGCGAAGAGGATCGTTAACCCTGCGGTAATGAAGAGGCCTTCGGTACCTCTCCTCCATATTTTCCTCTCGAAGAATGGAGGTAATTCTCCGTCCCTAGCAAGCATATAGCTCATGTTTGCCCCACCATAGAGGGTAGCATTAATGCCTGAAGCTGTTGAGAACAGGGCAGCAATTGCTATTATTTTGAATCCCATGACGCCTAAAAATGGCTGCGCCGCCTGTGCAAGAGCATAGTCTCGTGCATTTATGAGCGCGGGAATAGGTAAATTGCCTACTACAATAAGAGATACGGAAACGTAGATGAGGATGACAATAATGACACTGAGGTATAAGGCCTGTGGTAGCGTCTTTTGAGGACTGTCCATATCCTCAGTTGTATTGGTGATCAAGTTGAAACCCGTATAGGCAACATAAACAACTGCTGCCCCAAAAAAAATGGCGGACGCGCTAGGCCATAATGAATGTGATAAAAGCTCGGGGTGTACAAAGAAAAGACCAGTTCCGACAAATACCAAAAGGATGACCACTTTTACCGCTACGATGAATTTCTCGGACCCCCCAACGGCCTTTGCACCTATAAAATTAATAGCAGTAAAAACAAGAATTATAGCTACTGCAAAGATGTTGGCCCAAATACTTGGCGCATCTAGCAAAAAAGTCTTAGCATACTCGCCAAACGCTCGTGAATAAAGCGCCAAGCCAAATACATAACCAATCCAGAGAAGGATGTTAAAACCACCGCTCAAAATTCCGTCACCGAACCCTTGCACGAGATATTCGGCAGGCCCTCCGGCAGAGGGATATCGCACTCCCAGTTTTGCATACGAATACGCGCTTAGAAGAGCTACAATCCCACCGATGATGAATGAAATATAGAGCGCGTTGCCTGCTATTTGGCCTCCAACTCCCAAAATGGAAAAAATGCCTGCCCCTATCATTGCGCCAATACCGATAGCAACTGCCGACCATAAGCCGATGGCTTTTTCCCCATTCATTGTAACATCTCCATTATTTGTTAACCTGCTCCCCCTCTGTCTACGTGTCGTTTCAGTCGTACAGTTACGCATCGCTACGCAACAAGCGGAATCGTATGCCGGTCGTATCCAACAGTCGGTAAAGGCGCACTTTTAAAAAGTCAGTTGCTCCAAGATCTGCAACGATCGCATATCCCCACACGGCTAACGCGAGTGTCCACCCAATAGGTGCCATGAGCACGCCGTAAACCACGATGAAAGTCGCTATTATTTGCGTCCCTATCACTGCCCCTAGCAAAATATTCGCGGGACGAGAGCGCCAAAAAGGACCCTCTGTCCGTACGACGAATATCATGAAATGCCCCGCCACTGACAGTTTCAAGTATATCATGGATTGAATTATGATCCGCGGCAGTAGAAAGACACGATCTAAAAGGAAGAAGAGCGTGAAAGTTTCAACGACCCCTATGAGCCCCACAAGCGTAGCAATTGTCAGTAACCTTCTCATATCCCACGCTTCAGGTTGATTGGAATAGCGAGCACGGTCAT
>DASPRZ010000121.1:0-6749 GCA_035624185.1 Candidatus Acidiferrales bacterium | reverse complement strand
TGCTAATGGAACATCTAACTTATAAAGTTTTTTAAATTAAACGACTATTTCCATTGAACATTGAATGAAAAATTCAAAAAGCAGACTCGCCAAAAATCCATTTCTTTGTGATTTGCCAATTTCCATATGTATCTAGTTCGTGTTATAACGAATCCGTTATCAAAGGAGTTCGTTGTAGTTTTTGCGAAATGGTTTCTACAGAGCCGAAATGGTTTCTACAGAGCTAATGCTAACAAAAATTAATATTTGACGTTCTTCTGATAAAGTGTAGTTAGCATATATTTCTCACACTAATCATTTAGTTCGTTAGCTTCGAGCTTGCCTTTTTCTAATTCTCTCTCAAGCTCGTCATCAAGTCTCATCAGTATTGCTTGAAATTCTCCAACGTGTGTCTTCTCTTCTTTTGCAATGTCCAAGAGAGTCGCTTTAACGTTCTCATTCTCAGCCAGGGCAGCCATTTGTTCATAAAGGTTAATAGCATCATATTCTGCAATTATGCCCGCTCTTAGAATCTCTTTATCTATATTTTCTTTGCTCATTTCATCAATTTTTATGGGAATCGTTGATAGCATACCTCTCACCTTTCTGTTATAAAAGACTTGAACTGATAAACCTTTTGGATCAGAGTTGAAAGTAGTTTAGTCAAGTGATATGTCCTTAATAAACTACATTTTGGCGGCCTGTTCGACACTTCGAAAGACTACAATTCCCGGGCGTAAGCACTATTTTTTAACGTTCAAATTTGTATAATTCTTTTTCTTGTTAAAGCTAGCCTTCAACAGGGGGAACATGCGAGCTTACAAAAATTACCAAAAAATTTATTCCTGATACCTCACACAAAGGTTGCTATGGGACTCTCTAAACTCTTATTGCCTTTACTTATCGCAATTAGCCTCGTGCTTGCGTGTTCAGGTTGCACGGCAAAGATTGAAAACGTGACTCTCAACAAGACACATTCCACAGGTGAAACACGAAGCAATTTACCGAGTTATCCAAATGCTACTCGAACATTTTACATGAACGATAGGATAGTTGGGCTACTTATGACGTATCGAACTAACGACAGTTCAAAGCGTGTAATTAATTTCTATAAGAATGAAATGCAAACGAATGGCTATAATATAACGCGTAGCTTCATAAATTCGGATGAAACTGGTGGATTAATAGTATTCACGAAAGATCAGGATAGGGTATATATAACAGTGGGACAGGATAGCATTCACGGGAATACAAATTTCGCTATAAAGGCAAAGTACCGCTCGTAAATTTTTCAGTATGTGTTTTCTTGATTGTTATGTTTTTGGAATAAAATTTAGGTCTATATATCTGCAAATCTTCCCTAAAAAACACAACCGAATAATAAAAATGATAAATCACACTCCGTTACTTGGTTAATGACGGCATCACACGCATAGCGCCCGTAGGCAATTTATATCAATAGCTTTGCGTAAGATGCGAGGGCATTTATTGAAAACAAGCATAAGGCTATCTCGTGCCGCAAAGAGATCAAGAGACATACCTAGTTGGTCGATAGAGCGAGATCTTAACTATGGAACCGGTGCCACTCATAAATCAACCAGCGTTAACAGTTGACGGAATTCTCGTTGTGGCTGACATACACATCGGGATTGAATACGAATTGTCCCTTAGTGGTATACATGTCCCAACACAAGTGCAGCAGCGGACAAATCGGATACTCAGGTATCTAGAGGATACAAAGGCCGATAGAATAATACTGTTAGGAGACGTAAAACATAATGTTCCACGGATATCACCATGCGAGCGGGAGGACATCCCACACTTTTTGCGATTAATTGCAGAACGCGCAACGATCGACATAGTACCGGGGAACCACGACTCTGGGCTCGCGTATTTAATTCCATGGGCTGAGCGTTTTCGAATTAACCTTCATCGTTCAAAGGGATTTTCACTGGGAAACGTCGGCTTTATGCACGGGCATACGTGGCCCGCGCTTGATTTACTATCACTCGACTACGTGATAATGGGGCATCTGCATCCATCAATTCGCCTTGCAGATCCTCTTGGACATCTCAGCTCACAGCCTGTTTGGATACGAACGCGCTTCGTTGAGCAGGTATTTCGAGAGCGTTATCCCGATCTTGTAAAGTTTGCCAATCCAAGGGTCATCATAATGCCAGCATTTAATGAACTTGCAGGCGGTATCGCCTTTAATGAAGCTACTTATGACACGCTTCTAGGCCCGCTTTTCACGAACAAGGCATTAGAACTTGAGACTGCCGAGGTATATTTGTTAGATGGGGCCTATTTGGGGACGGTATCACAACTAAGACACTTCGTTCCCACGTCTAGGCCGAGAAAGATTCGAAGACAAAGGAGAAAGACAAGCGACACCACGTTCTCCCCTTCCGACGAAAGTACGAATTTTTAGACAACGCGGTTCTGAACGTAAATTGTCGAGGTTTTCAGGTCGTATTTTTTCTTCTTCTCTATTAAATAATTTTAATGACTAAGTGTTCAAATTGCAGTAAATTTTAAGACAACATATCCTATAATTGTTATCTCATTATCATCAGTTCTGCATTTGGAACTATAACTTATATTTTTGCTATGTGGCGTCAGCAGCCATACACGTGCCCACAATCAGCATCTGCTCTTAGTGTGCGCTACTACTGCTAAGAAGATTACAAGGATAGACTATCTATGTTCAAAAAATGCTTTCGACTGATAAATTGATTTAATAAGATCTTGACACAGCGGGTATATTATATTATGTTAATGTATTTGAATTAGGTACGGCAAACAATTACAAAAGTTGATACAATGAAGATTGATTTAAACGCCATTGAGGAGACTTTAATGGGCCCATTATGGAGTCGAGCCAAATTAAGCAGAAAACATAATTCGCTGCTTAATGATATTAAAGCTATCGAACTCATTGAACAAATTGATTACGATTTTTCGACTTTTGATAAAGAGCTTTCTTTTGAAAGTGGTCTTGTGTATGCTGCGCGAGCAAAGCAATTCGACGATAAAATAAGAGCGTATATTATGGAACATCCCAATGCATCCATTGTGAATATAGGCGCCGGACTTGACACAACATTTTACCGCATCGATAACGGGACAATTCATTGGTACGATCTCGACCTTCCTAACGTCATTGCTATTCGAAAGCAATTACTCCAGGAACCTGACAGGACAACATACATTTCAAAATCTTTATTTGATAAGAGTTGGTGCAAGGAAGTCAAGCACACTGAAGACGGAGTGTTTATGATAGCCGGCGGGGTATTGATGTACTTTAAAGAAGAGCAAGTAAGACAGTTCTTGTCATTGTTGGCAGATAATCTGTCTGGTGGAGAAATTGTATTTGATTCTACATCAAAATTAAGCGTCGTCTTAAGTAATTTGAGCCTATGGAGAATGGGGATGGAAGGAGTCAACGTCAAGTGGGCGTTGAAAGATGCAAATGAAATTAAAAAATGGGATGCGCGCATTAAAGTGATGGAGCAATTTTCTTATTTCAGAGGAATTCCGAGAGACCCTGCGTGGGGTGACGAAATCAAAACATGGATGGATCTTATAGATGAAATAAAAATTCTCAACATTTTTCACGTAAGTGTCTAGTACCTTTGGAATTTTCGTATGATGCCTACTTGCAAAGGATTCATCATCTGTGGGCATTAATCCTTTCCTCTGTTGATATATTGACTATTTCTTGTATCCACAGAAAAGCTTAAATTTACTGAGTATTGATCATTTTATTAATAGTTCAGTTAATAATGTCTCTCTGAAGAAGAAGTAAACATGAAAAAATACCTTATTGCCGTGCTGATCATTATAGTAGCGATGACGTGCATATTGGTAGCGGGGTGTGCAACTAACACTAACGTCACTACAAGCCCGAATCCAACCGTTGCATCAACTGTAGCAACTCAATCATCGCCTTCATTGTCGAACGCCACTTACACTATTACGATTAAGAACTTTACGTTTCAACCATCATCGTTAACTATAAAAAGAGGTACTACCGTCACGTGGCTCAACGAAGATTCGGTAGCACATACGGTCACATCCGATGATGGTAAGTTTCCTTCTTCTGGAAATTTAAACAAAGCTGAAACATATCAATTTCAGTTCAATTCTTTAGGAAGTTACGACTACCATTGTTCCCCTCATCCGTTCATGAAAGGTAAAATAAATGTTGAAGCGTGATGTTTGTGCATATTGAATAGGTCGTAGTCTTTAACTTCGGGTGCGTAATATAAGTCTCTCATTCCATTTTCTTTTTTAATAGAAAGTTTTGTTAAATGGGCGGATACAAGCAATTAAAAAAAGGTGGACCGACAAATATCATCTCTGTTCTTTTTTATCCTACAGGAGTCAATGAAATACGTTAACAACGATAGATGGGAAGGAGAAAAAACACGTTTGATCGTAAGTTCAGAATAGTGCGTGTAATCTTATATGATCCGATCTATCGATTGTTAGCAGTTTTGCATTTTCATCGGTTTCGTAAATTGACGGCCTGTCATAAGGTGAACAGCTATTTTAAGCAGTTGGCTAATTAATCTCAACAAAAAGTGATGTACTTATTTTTTTTACGATAATGTTTTTAAATAAGCAGTATTCATAACACTAAAAATATGTCCATTCGTGAATGCATTAATATCTGTTTTCTGTCATTACCTAATGAAGAAATGGTTACAGTCAAACGTGGCATACCTGCCAGAATAATCGGCACAATAATCGGCGGCGCATTTGGCGTAGTGCTCGGAGCAATTCTTGGTGGAATATTCAGCATTGTGATCTACCTATTCTTCCGCGTATTGCTCGGCTGGTTCACCAACATTATAGCCGGTATGTATATCGGCGGAGTTTTGGGGTTGACGATCGGCGCGATGGCCGGTCTTGCACGTGGCGGAGATCCGCACATAGCATTTTATACGGTGTTCTATACGGTCTTTGGTGCCGTAGTTGGTCTGCTAATCTACATATCTCGTGGGGAACTACCGAGCGCGTTTACTGGTGTTATTACTGGATCTATTTGGCTTGGCGGAATTATAGGAGGCATCGCTGGATGCATTTCTGGTGGGATTATAGGTTTAAACGTCAAAAAGCCCTCTAACACGTTTTTCAGCATCGCTGGCGGGGCAATTGGAAGTGCAGTTGGCGGAGCAATATTTGGTGCATTTTTCTGGGCATACATTGGTCTCACCATCGACGTGATAATCGGATCGATGGTAGGTTTAGTCCTTGGTGGCATAATTGGGTATAACAATTATCGAACGATAAAAATACCGGCACAAGAACGTTCTTCGTAGTCAAATCATTCGACCGCGTAAGGAGATATGCCAAAAAATAATCGCCGCATCGTCCATCACAATTCTCGAAACTTAATGTTTTTCTTTGCGCAGATTCTCTCTTTTGCGTGTGAACATTTTCACTCGTTATTTTATTGATATATCCTCGAAATTCGATATTAGGCTATAGTCAATAGCTATGGTCTTTTTAGCATACTCTCACTTTTTATTTGGGTACTCCTGAAATGCCGCTTTAAATATCAAATTCGTCACGGATAGTGTAATCGTCCAGTGCTTTTTATGCGATAATTAATAGCGTATTAAAAAGATTTACAATCGTTAACATCTATTGAGATTCGACCAATTCATAATACGTGTGGAAGCATGGTTCCCGAGTGGTTTTATTTTGCAATTCTCTCTCTCATTTTGATTTCTATTGTCAACATCATTGACAAAATACTCGTCTCAAACTACTCAATTACCCCTTTAGCATTCGTCATGATTCTAGGAGCTTCTAGTTTCATGCCAATGGTAACTCTTCTGTTTTTTAGACTGACTTCCCTTCCCGTACACGTAGTCGCCCTCACCATTGTCGTTGGATTTATTCGTATTTACTACACCCTACCGTACTTCAAATCGCTTACTATAGAAGAAGTGTCCCGTGTCGTTCCTTTGCTACAATTGACCCCACTCTTTGTGCTCGGGCTCTCCAGCTTCATCCTTAACGAATCGTTGAAGGCACAGAACTACGCAGCGTTTGTTCTGTTAGTCCTTGGAGGAACACTATTCTCGATAAAACCAGGGAAACGCCTTCGTGTATCGACGGCATTTTATCTCATGATCGTATCATCATTTTTGTTTGCGGTGTATAATATTGCATTAAAGTACCTCTATTCATTTAACGACTTTTACACTATCTTTATTTGGGTACAGGTTGGTTCGTTTGCTGCGTTTTTTCAGTTGTTTGCGCTAAAACGTTTTAGAAATTATCTCATTCAAGCGTATGCTGCCAGCAACAAACGTATCGGAGTTGCAATCACATTAGAACAGGTCGTGGCGTACATTTCTATTGCTTGTTCTAATTATGCGATCTCTCTTGGACCAGTAGCCCTCATTAGTGCGCTCGGATCAATGCAACCGCTTTTTGTGCTTCTTTTTGCCACACTGGTGTCACTGCAGTTTCCGCATGTGTTAGATGAGAACCTCACTCGCGCAGACGTTGTACTTAAGGGCTCTGGCATTATTGCAATTTTCGTAGCGACGTATATTATTAACTTCGTAACTATCTAGCGGTTCAAGAGCGAAGGTTCTCGTTAATAGAACTACCATCTACGCTGTTAAACAAACTGTTGCGGCTAAATCTAACGTTTTTCTTTTAATTCAGTCAATCTGTGCCACCGATACATTAATATTAATGAACAAGTTAATTACTTGAGATAACCCCTTTCACTCTTTTGAACACGT
>DASPRZ010000108.1:0-2312 GCA_035624185.1 Candidatus Acidiferrales bacterium | reverse complement strand
TATAATACATACAGTGTTCAATTTTATGAGGTCTCACAATTATGTTTGAAGCTAAAATCATTGGTGATACACTGAAGGACGGCATTGAAGCCTTGACGATTGTCGTAGATGAAGCTCGGATACATTACAATAACGAGGGGTTGTACGCGAGGAACGCTGATCCCTCATATGTAGCTATGGTTGAATTTGAGCTCTCAAGTAAGGCCTTTGAAAGTTATACAACAGATTCAGAAGAAGGTGTAATAACACTCGATTTGAAAAAAATGCAGGATATCCTTGAGCTCGCTAACAGGACAGATATTATCGAACTACGTGTTGATGATAACAAAATGCTGTTATCGTTTGGCGACGTAAAATACACTATTGGACTGTTAAGTCCGTATTCCATAAAAAAGGAACCGAAAGTACCAAAGATCGACTCACCTGCACACCTCGTGTTAAATGGCAAACAATTTCGGTGGGCAATAAAGGCCGCAGAAAAAATCAGCGATAATCTCGCTCTTGGATGTGTGGATGAAACGTTCTTCATGGAGGCGGTTGGTGATGCAGACACTATGCGACTTGAACTGCTAAAGGATCAGCTCGTAGACATCTCGCGCACTGATGGCAAAACTGATGAGGTCAAGTCGCTATTTAGCCTTGAATTTTTGCTTGAGATGTCGAAAGCTGTTGGAAAGGCCCCTGAAATAGCTATTGATATCGGTCGCAACATTCCACTTAAAATGAGATTTGACATCGCAGATGGCAACGGAACCATTCGGTACCTTTTAGCTCCCAGAATTGAACAGGAGTAAGTTCACAAAGAAATGTCGATGATACACTATGGATGAGTACTTCGCGCTATTCCCATTCACGCGGGCCGCAAGCGAGTACGTAAAATCTTCAGGCATCTCGGTCGAAGACCTCCTAACAGGCGGAGGTTTCTCCACAGAAGTCTTAACTCGCAGTTCTCAGAGAGTAAAACAGGCGTTGGAGGGAGAAATAGGGCGAGTTGACCTAAGTGAGGACATCAAAGTTACGGCAGAACTTTTTTCATACCCTGTCGCACGCGTTATGGTTTCATGCATTAACGTCCACTTCTTAACTCAAAAGTACGCAAATGGCGAAGCACAGTTCGCATTTCAGAAGTTGGAAAGTTTAAGCGAGGACAAAGCGCTCACGTTCATTAGTAGGTTGCTAGCGGACTTCGACATTGAGGCAACGCTTTTTGAGGATGAGAATAGGTACAAGTTTCATTTCACGGATTTTGTAAGGTTTACAAGCGGATTGAGAGATTCTAGGTGGAAACTTGTAAACGTTATGAATAGAGGGTATATCGAACTTGCCAAGAAAGAGGTAATGAAAATATTGCAGCAGGCAATAAGGTTGAAAGTGTTGAACGCTCCTCAATTAAAACCATCCAACAAGGTATGTAATTCTCTCTCATCTGACATAAAGAGTATCGTAGCCACTTTAGACTCTAGTATGTCCAAATCAGGAGATTTCGGAGCAATCGACGCAGATTCGTACCCTCCCTGTATACGGGAGCTTATTTCATTGGTACAAAGCGGTAAGAGCCTCTCACATACTGCAAGATTCGCACTTACAGCTTTTCTTGCAAACATAGGCATGAGCGCTGACGACATAGTGCATTTTTATGAAAATTCTCCAGATTTCGATTTCGAGTTTACACGATATCAAGTCGAACACATTATGGGATCTTCAGGCACAAAATACACATCTCCCGGGTGCTCAACAATGGAGACCTATGGCAATTGCTACTTGAAGGACAAGATGTGTAAATATGTATCACACCCGCTTTCGTATTATCGCAAAAGGTCAGCAAGAAGGAAGGCTTCGACAAAGAGTAATGGGAATTACACAGATATTATGGTTTGAATTAATTATCTTATAGTTATTGATTGATAATATTATAATCTACCTGTAAAAAAACAGAACTTGTTGTGTCTTTATTACAACATAGAGATGCAAAAAAGAAACAGCATCATGAATAGCGACACGAAATTATTCCTGCAGAATAAGTTTAGGGAGTATTATAAAAATGTGAGAGTTGACCTCCCTCCGAAGTTCAGTAAAAGAGAATGGGCCATCGTGCTTTTTGATGACGCTTATCCGCGATTTATAATGCGCAGGCATAAGGCTTTTAGCACATTTGCCGACATCGCTACCTACCTTGAGACGTTAACGCCTGCTCACGTATACCACTCGACAGCGTACTACAAATATCCGAGTGCCTCAAAAATGATCAGCAAAGAATGGCAAGCGGCGGACCTCATCTTTGACCTCGACGCAGATCAAATTATAAAAGGAGA